>JAHQVP010000303.1 GCA_019634275.1 Saprospiraceae bacterium | reverse complement strand
TGGTCGTAAGTTCTGACCAGCCATTTCGACACTCCGTGAAAGATTGGTTGTGGTTCTTGACTCCGCCATGAAAGCATGTTGATGTGCGGGTTGAAACTGTCGAAATCTTTCTGGAAAGCATTGCCTGAATACCCGGATTGAGGACTGATGTCAGTATTTTTAGAGAGCATGGACCCTCTCTTGATCATCCTTATCGGTGCCGCTGTGGTTTTGTTCTGTATCATCAGGCTCAAGCTGCATGCGGCGATTGCACTTTTGTTGGCCGCATTGGTCACTGCCTGGATCACTCCATCTGCATTGGTAGAAGCATTTGCTTTGCAAAACGGCATGGCTGCCGATGAAGCAGCAACACTGGCTGAGCTGCCTATAGGCAAACGCCTCGCTACTGCTTTCGGCAACACAAGTGCCAAGATTGGCATCCTCATTGCGCTCGCTTCCATCATTGGATCGGCACTGATGAGGAGTGGTGCTGCAGAGCGTATCATCCGCAGTCTACTGGGACTCTTTGGCGAGCGTCGTGCGTCGTTGGCTTTGCTTTCTGGAAGCTTCACTTTGGCCATACCGGTATTTTTTGATACCGTATTCTATTTGATGATTCCTTTGGTTAAATCCATGGCGGTACGCCAACCTCGCAAGTTTGGCCTTTACTTAATGGCCATCGTAGCAGGAGGGGTCATGGCGCATTCTTTAATACCTCCTACTCCAGGGCCTTTGTTCGTCGCCGAAGAGATGGGCATCGACTTAGGATTGATGATTCTCGGTGGATTGGTTATCGGCATCATCACCATTTCCGCCGGGTATGCCTATGCTTTATGGGCAAATCTCCGTTGGCAACTCCCTTTAAGAGACACCCCGGACATGAGCATTGCGGACCTGCGCAAATTAAATAGGGAGTCAAATGAGCAATTGCCAGGCCTTGGTATTTCTCTCATGCCCATTGCTCTTCCCATCCTCCTAATATCAGCCAATACCGTCTTATCCGCCTTAAAGGACTACCCGGGCGCTCATGTGGGGAGTGCCTGGTCAACTTCCATGCAGGTGTTATCCACCCTGGGCGATCCCAATATTGCCTTATTTGTTGCAGCGGTAATTGCAATGATCTTGTTGGCCACCTCATTAAAAGATTCGACGGCTTTCAAGAAGCATATCGCGGAGGCGCTGGCGAGTGCAGCCATGATCATTTTGATTACCTCTGCTGGTGGCGCATTTGGCCAAATGATGCAACAGACAGGAATCGGACATCGCATTGGAGGCCTGGCATCAGGATATCAAATGGCATTGCTGCCACTGGCATTTTTGATCACTGCTGCTGTGCGCTCCGCACAGGGATCCGCTACTGTGGCTATGATTACAGCAGTGGGGGTCATGAACGGTGTTGTAAACATGGGGTTGGATTTTCATCCCGTTTATCTGGCACTCGCCATCGGCTGTGGCTCCAAAATATTTGCCTGGATGAATGACAGCGGCTTCTGGATTGTTTCCAAAATGAGTGGTATGAATGAAGGGGAGACCATTCGACATTTTTCTATGCTGATGACCGTGATGGCATTGGCTGGGTTAGGAGCCGTTATGATATTTTCATTGCTTTTGCCTTTGACATGAGCTAGACGCTGGATAACATGTACATTACATAGGAAGAGGTGTTTGGAACCAATAGACCTTAGAGCACCTCATCTTGAATGCACAACAACAGTCGAGAAAATGATGAAGCTACAACGCGTCAGAAATGCATTGAGTGATGGCCTCCTGTCCTTTCCGATTACGGACATGGATGAATCGGGCAATTTTAATTTGGATTCATATCGGAGAAGGATCCAGTGGTTTCTCGAGCATGATGTCTCTGCCATATTTGTAGCAGGGGGTACCGGCGAGTTCTTTTCGCTTTCTCAGGAAGAGTATCGGCAGATTGTATTCAACGCTGTGGAAATCGTTTCTGGCCGAGTGCCGGTGATCTCAAGCGTGGGGCGGAGCATTGTGGAGGCAGAGGCTTTTGCCGAATTGGCAGAGCAAGCTGGAGTAGATGGCCTTCTGCTGATGCCTCCATACCTGACTAACTGTCCCCGTACCGGAGCCATGTCGTACGCCAAAAGCATCATGCAACGGACTGCCCTTCCCACCATCTACTACAACAGATCAAATGGCATTTTAAAGGCAGAGCATCTGGCCATCTTGGCCGAAGAATGTGACAACCTTGTTGCACTGAAGGATGGGACAGGCCACATTCAAGATCTCAATGACATTATTAAGACACTGGGGGATAGACTTGTCTACATTGGAGGTGTACCGACGGCAGAGATTATTTCGGAGGCCTACCTTGCCATTGGCGTCAATACCTACTCCTCGGCGGTATTTAATTTTGTACCGCAGTTGGCGATCTCCTTTTATCGGGCGTTACGCGCTGGCGATAGTCCAACGGTTCATAAAATTTTGGAGGGATTTATTATTCCCTTTGTTCGACTACGATGTAAAAAAGCAGGATATGCTGTAAGCTTGATTAAAGCAGGTACAACTATTGTGGGCAAAGGAGGTGGAAGTGTTCGCCCCCCACTGGAGATGCCTACTCCCCAAGAAACGGAAGCCCTACGTCTATTGATCGATTGGGCAAATGACTTTGTTGATGATCATGAAGCCTAAAATCGTGTCGCTTCAAACTTCCATTGCGGATCCACTTTCTGCATTTCGATTTCGTCGTTGCGTTCCTTGAGTCCAGCCTCTTGATAGTTTGCATGCAATTTCTCGAGCGCAGATCGATCTATTTCTACCCCTAACCCCGGCCCATGCGGCACTCGTACGGCACCATTTTCGATGGGCAACTTTCCTCCGACAATAACTTCATCTTCCTGCCAGGGATAGTGCGTGTCTAGTGCATAATCCATGTCCGGCACTACCGCTCCAACATGGACCATAGCCGCCAGTGAAATACCAAGATGACTGTTGGAATGCATGGAAAATCCCCTACCAAATGTCCGACAGATTTTGTGCAATGTGAGGCAAGCACGCATGCCTCCCCAAAAGTGATGGTCAGACAAAATGATGTCTTCACTATGCAGCCGAATGCTGCTGGGAATCTCTTCAAAGGAAGTAGTACACATGTTGGTGGCGAACGGCATCTTTAATTCTTTGCGCAGTGTTGCCATCTTCTTCTGGCCCCGGACGGGATCTTCAAAATACTCCAATACGCCTTCCATTTTAGGACCCCACTTACGCGCCGTGTCCATGGACCATAGCGCATTGGGGTCATAACGTAAGGGCATGCTGGGACCAAATGTCTCGCGCAGAGCCATGATGGCATCCACTTCCTTGCCAGGCTCGAATACTCCGCCCTTCAATTTGATCGATTGGAATCCAAAACTTTCGACCATAGCCAACGCCTGATCAACGATTTCGTGGGGAGTGAGGGCTGGTTTTTGCCGAGATCTGGACCACCCTTGAGCACCTTCGTACATGTCGAATCCTAGGCTCCCTCCAGCGCCTTCATACTTATAGAAGAGATAGGCGGCAAACGGAACAGCATCCCGTACTTTGCCTCCTAATAATTCGTACACCGGACAATCCATTATTTTGCCCATAATATCCAAACAGGCTACTTCTATTGCACTGAAAACATGCACCTGGGTGCGCTGATCCCAGGGATTGTCTCCCCGCTCATCATGGCCTCCGACCGTGATGTCGGATAAGATCTGATGTAAGCGGGTCAGGTCAGACGGTTGTTGACCTATGAGCGAAGGCGTCACTTCCCACAAGGTTTGTAGAATTTTTTCGCTGCCAGGGATTTCACTGATGCCGCTGATGCCGGATCTTGTTTCTACCTCAACAATGATGCGCAACGCATAGGGTGCATGAAGGCCTGCCGCGTTAAGCAGGGGAGGGTCCCCAATGGCCACGGGCGTACAGATGATGTTCGATATTTGGTGGTCGCTGGAAATGCTCAAAAAGGGTAGTTCTGTTTTTCCAAAGTATGAAGTTATTTGGTGAATAAAGCACGTACGGTGCTCTAGCATCCATTCCGCTGGCTAGAATTCATAGCCTATGAATAGCCAGATGTTATTGTCAAACGTGCTATTGACAATGGTGGCTTCCCCCAACATGGTTTCCTTGATCGGATTTAGAGACAGCCTCATTGGGAGGGAGAGCGTGTAGTACAGCCCCTGGATCCCAAAGAGATCCGTTTCCCGTATGCTTATGGCAGCACCCAGGGTCATGCTATGATTCTCTAGTTCTGCAGGTAGGGTAACGTGCTCATATGCGCTTCGATAGTAGCCGATCGAGGGCCCCAGATAGAGTGATTTCCAAAGCAAGGGCACATCATAGAAAGCCTCAAATCCCCAAAAGGTACCTTTAACTCCCGACCCATCGACTGCTCCTGCAAAGGAAGATGACAAGTGCTTTTCCGTGAGTCTTACGTTCATGTGTGTAAGTCTAAGCAGATGGTGATTGGGCAATCGAACTCCAATTTCGCCAGAATAGGACTGAAAGCGATTGAACATCGCTTCCCCCAACTCATACGCGACAAAAGGATGGAAGGTGGAAGCACTTTGTGAGGAACCTTCATGCTGTGCATGAACATCGATGAAGCTGCTCAGGATAAATAGGATTGCGAATGCTTTTTTCATAGCCCTGTTGTTTTGCGAACAAGGATATACATAAGGAGTAGGCAAATCCATCGTACTCTTGTACGATTTGTCTCCTGATGCTTAGAATCATACTAAAGTATGAGACTGATAATCAGCTAATTAGCAACATGGTTAGTTCGTGCCTACTATTGACATTGCATTTTCTGTAGATATTGCCTGCATGGGTCTTGACCGTCGGAAGAGAGATAAACAGTCGCTCTGCGATTTCCTTATATGTCCTTCCCAGCACCAGAAGAGAAGTCACCTCCTTTTCTCGGTCAGTAAGGCCGAAATTTTCATAGTGCTGCTCCGATAGGTCCATGGAGGGCTTTATGAGGGCCAATCTGTGCAAGTCATCGAGCAACTTGTTCAAGGCCAACAAAATAAAGACCAAAGGCAATGCAAAACCTATGCTAAGAGTATCTTGATTCATTCCCGGTGCGTAGGTCGCTACCAGAGACAGAGGTACCAAAACCAAGAATAGAACGGAAAAGACACGATTGGCCTTTTCTTGCTTAGCCAGCAAAGGGATGGGTTTTGTGGTCTGCATGAAGACCATGGATGACACCACTGTAACCGCCAAAAAGATCACTACCGGAGATTCAACCGTGGCAAGACGCTTGACGCTGTAGGCGATCACTATCGAAATCAAAAGCAGAATGGCTGCGACCATCACTACGGTTTTCCAAATGGGGGAGAGGCTGTGTTTTCTTTCCTGTAGTAGCGAAAGTGGCGTCGTAAGGCCGACCAGTACCATTGATGAGAGAACAAAAACATTAGTAGGAGCATCCCTAGGTTGCTCCTCCAGCAGTGTAGTCCCGGCAATCGAAAGGATCAAGAGGAGCAGGGAAGCAATGAAAGCAATCGTTTCTCGGCTTTCCAAGTTTCTCCGATAGCAAATAATACTGATAAACAAGGTGATGATGATCGTGGAATACGCACCTATGAGCAGAAATATTTCAAGCGTCTTCATCACTGTTGCTGGTCATTATCGGTCGCTGAACTGCGCATGTTAGATATGTTCCAAACAAGATATAATTTCCTGGTACTCGGACGAAAACCTTCTGACCAGCAC
>JAHQVP010000302.1 GCA_019634275.1 Saprospiraceae bacterium | reverse complement strand
CGTACCGTCTTGGACATGGCCAAAGCTTACCTCAAACATAAGTATGATAAACCTGGAAGGGTATTTCTCCAACCTTGCCATAGACTTGATCGACCCGTGGGAGGTGCACTGATTCTATCGAGAACAAGTAAGTCCATCGAAAGAATGACTAGGCTCTTCCGAACCAATCAAGTCGAAAAGATATACTGGGCCATCACTCTGGACTGCCATGAGAATCTAAGCGGGACGGTTAGCGATCTTCCATTGGTAAAGGACAGAAAGAAAAATTTGGTAAGCATTGAGCCAGGCAGCAGTCGCGCGAAAATGGCAACTACCGACTATCAGCTGCTGGCCACCAATGAGGGATATCACCTGTGGGAGCTCCGTCCTCGTACGGGGAGATCCCATCAATTGCGGGTGACCATGCAGCATTTAGGTATGCCAATCGTGGGTGACCTTAAGTATGGCTCAGCAATAGGCTTGGGTAAGTACATTGGATTGCACTGTCGATCGATGAAATTTTTACATCCGGTCCAGAAAACGATCGTTGAGGTGACAGCACCGGTGCCAAAAATGCCTCCTTGGGATCGCTTTGGTGAAGACTACTAGAATTGGGGAAATGATAGTACTTTTGCATCCGGTGAGAGTCACACGTTCAGCTCCCTCTGAACTCCCCCAGGGCAGAAATGCAGCAAGGGTAGGAGGTTGTAGCGTTCGGTGTGATTTCTCACTTTTTTTGTTTCTGTCCCACGCTCGCTGACGACGAAAGTTTACCTTCGCCAGCAAAAATCACCATGAAATTTTTTATTGACACTGCTAATCTTTCTGACATCCAGGAGGCAGCCGACCTAGGTATTCTTGATGGGGTAACCACAAATCCTTCGTTAATGGCCAAAGAAGGCATCAGTGGAGATCAGGCTGTAAAGGATCACTACGTGAAGATCTGCGAATTGGTCGATGGAGACGTAAGCGCCGAAGTGATCTCCACAGATTTTGAAGGCATTGTGCAAGAAGGTGAAGTACTGGCCCAACTTGCTCCTAATATTGTGGTGAAAGTGCCTATGATTCGAGACGGTGTAAAAGCACTTCGACACTTCTATGATCATGGCATTCGGACGAATTGCACTTTGGTGTTCTCTCCTGGACAGGCCATTCTGGCAGCTAAGGCAGGTGCTACCTATCTAAGTCCGTTTATCGGTAGGATTGATGACATCACCTGGGATGGCATGAGTCTCATCAGAGAAATTGCCGAAATCTATGCGATCCAGGGATATGAAACTGAAATTCTGGCCGCTTCCATCCGATCTTCCAAGCATATCGTAGAGTCAGCGAAGTCTGGTGCCGATGTAATCACTGCGCCCCTCAAGCCCATCTTGGGGCTCCTTAATCACCCTTTGACGGATATCGGTCTGGCGAAGTTCCTGGCTGATCATAAGAAGGCCAATGCTTGATACTGATGAATAAGATATATTACCTGGGTACGTGCAGCACATGTCAGCGCATCATGCAGCAACTAGATCTGGACAAATTTGAGCTGCAGGACATCAAGACAGAACAGTTGACAGAAGATCAACTACAGGAGATGAGGGCCCTCTCGGACAGTTATGAGTCGCTTTTTAGCAGGAGGGCCATGAAGTACCGTAGCATGGGGTTGCAAGATCAGGATCTTGAGGAGCAAGACTACAAGAGATTGATCTTGGAGGAATACACTTTCCTCAAGAGACCGGTGATTTTGTACGATGGACGGCTGTATGTCGGAAGCAGTAAAAAGAACATTGCGGAGCTTATGTCTGCCCTATCATGACATCGCCTTCACTTGACCATATTATTGAGCAGTTCCGTGCGTTACAAGACCAAATTTGTACAGGACTAGAAGCCTTGGATGGAGTAGGCCACTTCAAACAGGACCTTTGGACTATGGACCATGGTGGAGGCGGGGGCAGGACTCGAATCATTCAAGGCGAACACATTGAAAAAGGAGGGGTAAATTTCTCCCATGTATCTGGTGAGGTATCCGAAAAACTGTCACGCATCCTTAAGAAGGAGGGCAGTAGGTATCATGCCACGGGGGTTTCGATTGTGCTGCATCCAGTCAATCCCTTTGTACCCATCATCCATATGAATGTCCGTTACTTTGAGATGGATGAATCCGTGTGGTGGTTTGGTGGTGGTATTGACCTGACACCTCATTACATTGTACCCGATGAGGCGGCTTTTCTTCATCGCAGCCTGGAAGAGGCTTGTCGTCAGACGGATCCGCAATACTATGAGAAATTTAAAAAGTGGGCAGACGACTATTTCTATCTCTCCCACCGGCAGGAGACCCGTGGTGTGGGGGGCATCTTTTTTGATCGTCTCGGCCAGGAACAGCCACATTCGAAGGAAGCATTGCATCATTTTGTGATGCGGGTAGGGAGGAGTTTCTTACCTATTTACAGTCGACTATTCGAGCAGAATTTTGACCGGGAGTACCAAGAAGAGCATGTGCATTGGCGCAATTACCGACGGGGACGATATGTAGAGTTCAATTTGGTTTGGGATAGAGGCACACGCTTTGGCCTGGAGACAGGTGGGCGCACGGAGTCCATCCTGATGAGCCTACCCGGCACGGCGCAGTGGGAGTATAATTACCGACCTGGGGTTGATTCAGAAGAGGCCTTTACATTGGCCCATCTTAAGAAAGGAATTGACTGGATTAACGGCAATCCAAAATAATCGGATCGGTCAGCACCTTGTTGCTGATATTGCCCGCTCGATCCATCATGTATATCTCGTAGATGACGGTGTCTGAAGGGAACTCTTCTGACGGGGTGCAGGGCGCTTGGCCATTTGGATAAGTGCAACAGGTGGTGAACAGGACCAATTGGATGTCACCAGAAACTCCATTGTTTGAACCTGCAACGGGAATAAAAGGTAACCGGTACCGGGCGGCAACAAAATCGTCCCGTGTGTCTGTCACAAAGAGATTGACTTCGGTATCGGTACCAACGTCTCCGTCCCCATCTGTAAAACTTAAGAATAATATGGTGGAGTCTAGATTCAGATCACTTTGAATCATCCGATTGGAGGAAAGTCCCTCGTATGTGAGTTCGGGTTCGTCCGGATATTCAGGTGCCTTGATGCACCCAAGCATGCCCAATAGTACGATGACTGAGAGTCCGCTGATTCGCATAACGACAATAGAACGACAAGAAACGTTTTTTTGTGATTTGATGATCATGACTTTGCTTGCAGGACGAGATCAACAACATGCGTTTGACCATCACGTCTATAGGTGATTTCAATGGAGTCTCCAGCTCGCTTGCCACGCAATGACTTTCGAATGGAACCTCCACCCTCCACAGCCTTGCCGGCGATGGTAAGTATGACGTCTCCTTCCCTTAATCCCGCCTGATCAGCAGGACTATCGGGAACAATTCCAGAAACTTCCGTGTGTTCACTTCTGGTTTCTTGTCTACCGTCTACGGTACTTTCTACCGTGCGACTAAGTTGGATACCGAGCGAGACGCTCGGCTCTTCTTTCGCATCGACACCCAGTTCCTGGAGCAAATTGGGCGCCACTTCCGCTAGTATCTGCCTCGTCGATGGAGGCATGGGCCCCTCCCACGATAGCCTTTGTTTGCCACCGTCTGATTCTGTGATGTGCACTTCCGTATGATCGTCATTTTTCATGACTTGTATATCACGATCATGGGTCTTGCTGCCTGTGTGGTCGGTCACTTCTTCGTCCGATGTCACGGTCACGACCGTCATCTTTTGCTCGCCCTCGAGACCCGTGATGTCTATGCCCGCTTGCTGCAGCGCAGTGCGAATGTCCTCCGGAATGGAATTTCCTTCCCATTGCCAGACGGTTTCCTCATGGCCATCGCTCATGGTCACTTCGGTATTTTTGGTACCGTTGTTATCATTGACATTGACGGTGACCTGCCGGTTCTTATTCTTTTCCGAATGTTGTTCTGATGGCTCTTTTCCTTTGGAGTGCATTGACTGTGCAAATGCCCCCGTACCGAAATTTCCCAACACAAAAATGACCAACATGACCAATAGATCCCTCATAAGAGATTTTCTTCGATTTATGCCTCTCGAAAGTACTTTCTATTCCCCAGTATATCAAGTAGGACGGAAACTACCGATAGGAGGCTCTGGAGTCGCACATAAAAGACGAAGATCGTTGCAGTGACCGAGGCTAGTCCATAACCAGGCCTTCGAAAATCCACTTGGCCAGTGCTTGTCTGTTGCTGGCTTTCAGCAACCGTTGGTGGTCGTTAGCATTGCGAATATTGGCCAATTCGACCAAAACTGCTCTGGGCATGGTGTTCTTCAGGATAAAGAGGTTGCGCTCTTCAATCGTACCGCTGTATTGGCCGCTCTTTCGGTGCTTCTTGTACTTCTGGGTAAATGTCTTCTGTAGGTTTTGGGCCAGTTGGCGGCTTCCAGACGAGAGTCCGTAATGACAAAAGAAAACATCTTGACGGTGTCTTTGTGACCGAGAATCCACGTGAATGGAAACGCATACTTGGTCCTTGACCCCCTTTTGCCTGTGTGCTTTAAACTTTTTGTTGATGTGTTCTACTCTTTGTCTCAACCTCTTCAGTTGATTAAGCGGAAGGGGTTGTCCTCCGCAGGTCTCGTCTGTGTCACAGTCCAGCAGGCTGGAAGAACGGATGCCATCGTTCTTGTCTTGAATAACCAATTCTGCCTCCCCTCCGTGCTCACGTATCATTTTATAGAGCCGCAATACGACGTCGTAGGCATATTCATCCTCACACAGAGTGTTGCCATGGCTGTTACCGAGGGCTCCTGGATCAGGTCCTCCATGTCCCGCTACGAGGTAGAATACTTTACCAGCCAGCGATTGGTCGTTCATGGAAAGAAGTTGATTATCACCCAGAAGAGGGTCCCGCAACGTAGGGACTGCCGCTGTCTTTGCACACCCTAATTCGTGATGGGGTACCCAAAGCAATCCACTTGAGCGATAGTCGCTTTGGCGTAAACCGGCGGTGTATAAGCGCTCATTATAGGCTTGGATGCGCTCCGCTTTAGGTCGATCGGAGTCCCCGATCGTTGATCGGATGCTCTTGTGATCGTATCGATAGATTTTGATTGGAAGTGTATACGAGTGGTGCAAAAGTAAATCTTCGCCCTTGCGCAAATTATTGAGACGATAGAACTCTTCGAGGTTGCAGGTATTGAGCAGGTGATACCGCGCTAATAACTTGGAGGAACCATCTCCAGCACTTGGTTTTACGGAAAGATTGCGCAGATAAGCCTTGTCGGAGGCTTGAGAAGTTAGGCTGGAAACAATAAAGATGGTCAGTAATAGTAGACGCATTTTTCAGACCTTACTATCTAATAATGAACTCAATAAACATGTAAAATTAATATAATATTTTAAAAATCATCCAATACCTAATTACCAAATGAAATGATGTCCTTCTCTTCTGCCTCTAATCCTTGTACGCTTCGTATCCTTTCTAAGCTCATTATCTTCGCATCGTGAATGCGATTTGGACCTTACTTAGAAAAGATGCTTTGTTGGACATCCGCAGCGGTTCTTCCCTTGGCAGCATAGTATTGTACGTGGTTGCCAGCTGTTTTATTA
The DNA here is from genome assembly GCA_019634275.1 of Saprospiraceae bacterium. Classification (GTDB taxonomy): domain Bacteria; phylum Bacteroidota; class Bacteroidia; order Chitinophagales; family Saprospiraceae; genus CAJQNM01. Next base: position 4,983 of record JAHQVP010000302.1, on the reverse strand, counting down.
TTTATCTGGCATTTCAAGATTTAACCGGCCCAGCATGGGTTGTGCTGTTTTGGCTGGTGGTTCTCTTCTCAACGGTCAATTCTGCTCTGCAGTCTTTCAGTGGTGAAGGCGTAGTACGTCAACTATATTACTTTACATTAGTTGGCCCTCACCAGGCGATTGCAGCAAAACTGCTGTACAACATCATGGCCACGCTCATTACGGTAGTTCTGACCGCCTGCTTCCTATCGCTGTTTTCCGGATTTCCAATTGTAGAGGTGACCTATTTCGGTTGCATTGCATTCTTGGGCGCCATAGGCATTGCAGCCTCTTTTACGCTGGTATCAGGAATCGTCTTTCGCTCCCGTAACCAATCAACGCTTATGATGGTCATGGCTTTTCCTGTCATTATTCCCGTCTTGCTGCCCTTAATAAAGGCCTCCCGAACTACCCTGGAGAAGACGGATTGGAGTGCCATTGAAAATGCGGTGCTGGTCCTTGGAGGGATGGACTTGTTGATCGTATCCCTCGTCGTATTTCTTTTTCCTTTTGTGTGGCGAGAATGAGCTTTCGGAGCGTATCTTCGCGACATGCTTAAAGAAGGGCAGAACTGGTGGAAGCTATTGGGTGTGGCGCTGGTCGTGTACTCGATCGTCGCTGGGATGCTTGTACCATTGGGTCCGGGGATTATCGGCATTTCCAATCCTGGTTTGAAAGCAGGTGATCAGCAGACCATCCGGGTCACTGGATACAACACACATTATTCGGAAGGCGATGTCAACGCATGGTTGCGCTATGGTACTCGCTACAGCCTGGAAGCCTTGGCGATTAGCATTGTGGATGATCGTACTTTGGATGCAACCTTTGAACTGCCCCGGGCATTGCCTTCGCGTGATTCGATCAATCCTTTGAGTCTTGTTGTTCACAGCAGCAAGGACGGATTGTCGGTCTTGCCGGAGGCACTTTTTCTGACCGGCAGCACGGCAGAACGAACGGTAGAACAATGGAAGGAAGGCGTAGAGGTTCCCGGACATTCCGGTATTCATTTTCCTTATCGCAATATTCTCAAAGAGACCATCCGCAATACCTATTATCATGTACCTCTATGGTTTTCTCTTCTGGTAGTGTTGGCGCTGTCGATGGTATATGCCATCCGTCATCTGCGTAACCCCAGTCTAACGTATGACAGCAAGAGCTATGGTTTTGCGGGAGCAGGAGTCGTACTGGGGATATTGGGTCTCGCCACGGGTGCCATGTGGGCAAAATATACCTGGGGCGCTTTTTGGAGCTTTGACATCAAACAGAATATGGCGGCCATTGCCATGATCATCTACCTGGCATACTTCATTTTGCGGAGTTCGCTGGACGATCGAGACCTTTCCGCCAAGTATGGGGCGGTCTACAATATTTTCGCCTATTTGTTGCTAATTCCACTGCTGTACATCTTTCCCAGGATGGCATCGGTGGACAGTTTGCATCCAGGATCGGGAGGAAATCCTGCTTTTGGCGGGGAAGATCTGGACAATACGATGCGCATGGTCTTTTATCCCGCCGTGATTGGCTGGATCCTCATTGGCATTTGGATTGGTCAAGTCCATGGTCGTATTAGGCGCCTTTCAGACCGTATGATGTTGGCAAAATAATATTTGGTGGCGCATCATTATCCTGAGTGCAAATCCTATCTTCGCCGCTGGTCAATCCTTTGATTTTGCAACACATGTTCTACACAACGTAAATGATCTTTAAGTATGGATGCGGGTGATTTTTTCACAAACATTGGGAAAATTTATGTGGTGGTAGCGGTGCTACTGATCATCTTCTTGGGATTGATGATATATCTATTTCGGTTAGACCGAAAGACACAAGACTTAGAAAAACTCCTTGACGATGGCAGCAAAACATGAGCCCAGTTTCTATGATTCCGTTCAACGTAATTTTGATCGAGCGGCAGCTTTGACCAATCTCCCCAAAGGGCTTTTGGCACAGATTAGAGAATGCAATTCCGTGTACCAAATGCGTTTTCCCGTGAAGATTGGGAAAGAATATAAAGTCATCGAGGCTTATCGAGCACAGCATTCTCATCATCGCTTACCTACCAAGGGAGGGATTCGCTACAGTCAAAAAGTAAATCAGGACGAGGTCATGGCACTGGCATCCCTGATGACCTATAAGTGCGCACTAGTCGATGTACCTTTTGGTGGAGCTAAAGGAGGTGTTAAGATCAGCCCGAGGGAATATTCGGTAGAGGATTTGGAGAAGATTACCCGACGCTATACAACAGAGCTGATTCGTAAGAATTTCATTGGTCCGGGCATCGATGTACCGGCTCCCGACTATGGCACCGGCGCCAGAGAGATGGCTTGGATTTTTGATACGTATACTGTGTTTAAAGGCGGTGAAATAGATGCAGCAGGGTGCGTCACCGGAAAACCAGTGACTCAGAATGGGATAAGAGGGCGCAGCGAGGCGACCGGTCGAGGAGTATATTATGGAATCAGGGAGGTACTTAATGACAAACCACTCATGGATGCTGTGGGTCTTTCGACTGGTACTGCCGGTAAGACAGTAGCGATTCAGGGGCTGGGCAACGTAGGGTATCATGCGGGAAAAATATGTCAGACCGAAGGCGAGATGAAGATCATTTCGGTTGCCGAGTATGAAGGTGCCATTTATTCAGAGGAGGGCATTGATATTGAGAAGCTGTCAAAGTTTCGCAAGCGAACCGGCTCCATTCTAAATTTTCCGGGGACATCCCAGCTGGATCAAAGGAAGAAGACACTGGAAGTCGAATGCGATGTATTGATTCCGGCAGCGCTGGAGAACCAGCTTCGCAAGGATAACGCGAAGAGAATCAAGGCGAAAGTCATTGCCGAAGCGGCGAATGGACCAACCACTGCAGATGCAGAAGCCATTCTACTGAAGAAAGGCACGATCATTATTCCCGACATGTATTTGAATGCAGGTGGAGTCACCGTGTCCTATTTCGAGTGGTTGAAAAACCTCTCACACATGCGGTTTGGACGCATCGAAAAGCGTTTTGATGAGAATACCTATCTGCGCATTGTAAACTTGATCGAAAAGAAGACAGGCAAGCCGGTGGGGGTGACGGAGAAGAGCATGATCGCCCGGGGCGCTGACGAAATCGATTTGGTACGATCAGGACTGGAAGAGACGATGGTCACGGCTTACGAGCAGATTCGAACGGTCATGAAGAGAAGAAAGAAAGTGACTGACTTACGGACTGCTGCATTTATCGTCGCCCTTAACAAGATTTCATCTGACTATTTAAACATGGGGGTTTTCCCATAGGATAAAATGCACCTTGGACATCACAAATTCAACCAACGTAGGTCTATGGTTGTTAACCAGCCGGACGCATTTAGTCTATCTTTCAACATATCGCTAAAAGGGGCATACGATGAGTGACATGAAGCTGGATCAAATCGATCTCAAGATTCTGCGAATTCTGCAAGAGAACTGCAAGATCACCAATTTGGATTTGTCAAAAAAGGTGGGGCTTTCTCCTGCACCCACCCTTGAAAGGGTGAAGAAGTTGGAGAACATGAACGTTGTCTCAAGCTACCATGCCGTCGTCAATCCAATGGCGATTGGCCTTAGCGTAAAGACCTTTGTTTTAGTGTCTCTTGCCTGGGATAAGAAGAATGCGCTGGACAGTTTCATCGCAAAGATTCAGGATGTGGATGCCATCACGGAGTGCTACGTCATCACAGGAGAAGCGGATGTGCTTATGAAGGTGGTATGTCGTGATATTTCGCACTACGAAGAAGTCCTCTTCAAAACACTTTCCAAGATCGACGAGATCGAGCGTATGAAAACGCTGATGACCTTGTCAACAGTTAAGGACTCTCGAGTCCTTCCATATGACTACGAGGAAGATTAGGTTTTGTTAGGTGCCGCATCATAAGACGTTATGCTGGTCAGTCCGACTTGGACAGAAGTCAGGTTACCTTATGGGAACGATGCATACCCAGCATCATGTTCCGTTCCAATTTTATCCTGAAATCGCAAAAGCCTTGGCCCAATGTGAGGTGTATTGTGGAGAAATGAATCTCCATGAGTTTGACCCAGACCGATTCTCACAAGCCTCTCTTTTACCCCAGGGCGTTTCCTTGGAATCCTTGCTAGGCATCACAAAATTTAGAAAGTGCCAGCGGATTTTTAGGAAGTGTTTCAATCTACGTTTGGAAGAATGGAATGATCGACACCCATTTTTAGTGATGTCTGGTATTGCCAGTTCGATATTGACCAAAGACCATCCGGAAAACTTTGATCACTTCCTTTGGAATCAGGCATCGTCATTGGGGCTGCATTGTGCTGGTTTGGAGAGTTTTGATGATCAGTTGCACATCATGAGCAGGATATCCATTCCCGATCAAGCTAGAAATTTGATTCGGCTTGCTCGCAAGCCTCAAAGAGTTCGTCGTCAGCTTTTCGGTTTGATGGCGCAGTATCAACGGCAGGATGCTGTTGGTCTATACCAGAGCACCAAGAGCCAATTGGGCTCCCTTAAGAGAATGATGCTCTATGAGCGCAATGAAAACATGGCTCAGGTTCTTCTGGACCAACTCGATCAGGCTACGACATTTGCTGCCGTGGGCGCTGCTCATCTGATGGGTAAATATGGTATGGTCAATGTTCTGAAACAACGAGGAGCATCTGTGAAAGCCATACCTTTGCAATCATCATCATGAAAACGCCCACTATAACAAGGGACAGGAAGAAGGCGATCGTCATTGGATATGAGGGATTCGTTGGTAAAAATGTAATTGAGTTATTGACTCAGCATGGGGCCTACGCCACCATATTGGCCATTGGTGTGAAATCCGCAAGAGACCGCATTAAGGGAGTCGAGTACCAAAGATCGAGCATGGCTAACATGGACCAACTTGATCTGGCGTGCGATGATTTTTTTATGTGTTATGATTCTTCGTTTTTTAACCTGGGAGGGGCGCACTACCTCTCCAAGGAGAATTATAAGTATAT
>JAHQVP010000023.1 GCA_019634275.1 Saprospiraceae bacterium | reverse complement strand
GTCTTTGAGGAGCAATCTGCATTGTCCTATCCCACGGGTGTGGCTTCCTTACTCCGTACCAGATTGCCCACACAAAAGTGGCAAGGCGAACACCAGGTTCGGGTAGTGATCATAGACAATGCCGGAACAACCGTGGCGAAGAACAATTTTGGGTTCCATGTTTTTCAACCCAAACAATTGAAGTTTAAGCGTGGAAAACTCTCCCTCTTCACCAGGGACAGCACCTTGTCCAACTTCCTTAGGGACAAAGGCATTGATTGGACCCGCTTTGGGCCCACGACCTCCTTGTCCGAAGTGGTGCTGGTCAGTGCATATCCTTCATCGACAACAGCCAGTCAATCGTTTGAAGAACTGCTTGCGTTTGTGGAAAGGGGAGGGACGGCCATTTACCTGAAACCGCAGGAGAAACAAGGGATGGTAGATGCCGATCATGCGGCATTTCCGTTTACGGCGCGCGTGCATCCCTCAAGAGGACTGTGGACATGCATGCCTCACCTGGTACATGATCATCCGATATTCACCGGTTTGCCCACCGGCGGCCCCATGCGAGACCTCTATGAAAATATCTGGCCGGTACACACCTTGCGGGATATAAATCTGGAGGGAGCGCTGGCGGAGTTGCCCATCGTTGGTACGGTGGCATTTGACTGGTTTTCGAGGGAACACAAATTTCATTACTCGGGACCCGGGGATTCCTGGTGGGGTTCTGATCTTCTTGTCATACCTTATGGCAAGGGAAAGTTGCTCGTTTCCCAGCTGCGCATCTTAGAAAATTTAGGGGTTGATCCAGTTGCAGATAAAATATTGGCAAACATGCTCGACCATTTTCACAAACGCTAGCAGATGCAGATAAATCGAATGCTTCTTTATGGACCCGCTCTCTTATTCGCAGCATGCCTCTGTACCAGATGTCAATCTCCTCAGGCAGAAAAATCCACCGCGGTGCCCAATCTTGTGCTGATTCTCGCGGATGACCTCGGGTATGCGGATGTGGGATTCAATGGATGCAAAGACATCCCAACCCCGCACATTGATCGCATTGCGAATGAAGGCGTGGTTTTTACCAATGCCTATGTTACCTGGGCCGCTTGCGGGCCGAGTCGTGCCGGGTTGATCACGGGGCGTCAGCAGGAGCGGTTTGGATTTCGAAGGAATCCGCTTTTCGCACCCAATGATCCTGACATGGGCTTGCCCTTGAGTGAACAGACGTTGGCAGAGGCATTGGGCCAAGTGGGGTATCGTTCTGCTGCCATTGGCAAATGGCACCTCGGGGCCCATCCCAGTTTGCGCCCCTTGCAACGGGGGTTTGATGATTTCTATGGTTTTCTGACCGGAGGCCATCGGTATTTTCCAGAGGAATGGACCCTGGAAGATGAGTACCAGGTCAAATCACAATTTGCCGCATACAGAACCAAGTTGTTGCGCAACAATCAGCGCGTGGAAGAGGAGGAGTATCTGACGGACGCGCTCTCCAGAGAAGCGGTTCACTACATCCGGGAGTACAAGGACGACCCTTTCTTTCTTTATCTGGCATACAATGCCCCTCATGGTCCTTTGCAGGCCACCGAATCCTATTTAGACCGATTCGAACACATTGAAGAAAGGAAGAGAAAGACCTATGCGGCTATGGTGAGTGCAGTTGACGACGGCGTGGGACGTATTCTGGATCAGTTGGACCAGTTGGGACTGTCAGACAACACGCTGGTTGTCTTTCTGTCAGACAACGGAGGGCCAGAACATGTGAATGCCTCAGACAATGGAAGCCTCAGAGGGCGTAAAGGACAACTCTACGAAGGAGGGGTGAGGGTGCCCTTTGCCATGCGTTGGCCAAGTGAGTTTGAGTCTGGCCAGAGGTATGATTCCCTGGTCAGTTCACTGGACATTTTTGCTACCATGGCGGCCAGAAGCGAAGAACGGATCACATTACGAAACCCGCTGGATGGAGTGGATCTTCTTCCCTTCTTGAATGGGGAGAAAGAAGGATCTCCACATCAGGCACTCTTCTGGTCCATCCACGATAGAGAAGAAGTGGCAGTGCGGTCACATCAACAAAAACTGATCGTGGGATCTCCAGAAGCTCAATTGTATGACCTGCGGACAGACATTGGGGAAAGTGAAAATTTAGCCGAAAAACAACCTGCCGTAGTTGATCGATTGCAAAAGCAACAGAAGGACTGGCTGTCCACCCTTGCTGCCCCGACCTTTATGGGGCTTGCTCAGGACTCCCTCTATAATGTGTTGCACCCTGATCGATTTGTGCGTCCAGGAGAAAACCAGTAATGGCATGAAGACGGAATCTACCATAGCACTATGCCTAGTGGCAATCCTCTCTTTGTTGGGAAGCAAGTCTTTCTGCCAAGAACAAGAACCCCCGACCCAAGATGGACGGTGGACTATACACCCGGAACACCTCGACCTGTCAGATTGGTTGGCCCAATGGATATGGATGGAAGAGTCCCAAGGGGTAGACATGCTTTTGGTCCGGAAAGTCTTTCGTCTCGATCAGCTGCCAGACTCGGCCGAACTGCGCATCACCGCTTCCTCCATCTACAATTTGCATATCAATGGGGTGCATGTCCTTTACGGGCCAGCGCGCAGCGCACCCCATCATCAGTCTTTTGATATGCTGGATGTGAAGGACTACTTGCGAGAAGGAGAGAATTGCATTGCTGTTCGAGTACATCACCAGGCCAAAAAGCATTCTCACCATTTCAAAGGACGAGCGGGACTGCTGGCACAATTGGATCTGATTCTTGGAGAAGACACCGTGACGGTTGCCACTGATGATCAATGGAAAGTGATGGCAGACCGCTCCTGGGACAGCAATAGTCCGGTGATCAGTCGGTTTCAAATGGTGGTGAACGATCGTGTGGATCTGCGTGATGCCATTCCAGCATGGAAAGAAGTGCATTATGACGATACCGACTGGGATGATGCTACGCCGCTCATGCGCAAAGTGGGTTGGCCGTCCCCTCCCAAGAATGCGATCCCACAGGCACTCACTCCTCCCTGGACGCAACTGGTGGCCCGGGATGTTCCCTATGTCCTGGAGCAGGTCGTACCTGGCGCTGATCTTATAGAAGCAGCCATCCTTACCCGGGAGGAGATGAACAAGCCATATCCGCTAAAGGGCGCAATAGGGGATGCGATAACGCATAATCCATCTGCCTTTGGGCGGAAAGAAAAGCCCTTGGCCATTCCGACTTGCGATAGCTCCAGTGGGTACTTCCTCCTTTTCGATTTTGGTCAGATTCGAAACGGTCATCCGATGCTTGACATCGAGGGCCCTGCAGGTACGGTTGTCGACGTCTTTGCGGCGCCCTATGTGGTAAACGGCCGATTTTCCTACCAGATCTTGGATTCGGATTTTCATGATCGTGTCGTTCTTTCTGGAAGTCGCGATTCCTGGGAAGCGACCTATTTTAAGCCCGCACGGTATCTGGGACTTTTTGTTCATGGTCATGCGGAGCACGTGCGGCTGCATGGCTTGAGCATCCGTGCTTTGACGTATCCTTTCGAGCGCAGGGGGTACATGGAATCTACTGATGCTGCATGGGTCCGTGCATACATGGAGGCGGCTGCGAAGACCATCGACGTCTGTACGACCGATGGCTACACCGACAACTACCGTGAACGACGCCAATATGCGCAAACAGGGTACTATGGGGCACTCGGTAACTATTGGTTATTTGGGGATCACCATTTGCAACGGCGATATCTATTGCAAGTGGCACAGGAACAGGAGGCCAACGGCATTATGCCTGCCTACGCACCCTTGGCATCAGATGACTATATGATTATTCTGGATTCCAATTGCTTGTGGATTAGGAGTTTGCGCAACTATCTCTTGTACTCCGGTGACTATGATTCTGTACGACAGTTGATGCCCACTGCAAGAAAATTGCTCAAGTTGTTGCATGGGTATACGGATAAACTGGGCTTGCTGCGAAATCCTCCCTATCCCTACTGGCTTGATCATAGTCTGATGGATCGACAAGGCGCTAACTTTTGCCTGAATGGTCATTATCTCGGGGCCCTGGAAGACTTCGCAGAGATTTTGGATTGGCTCGAGGAAGGGGAAGGAGATCTTTTTAGAAAGCGCGCACATCGCCTCCGTCAAGCATTGCAGCAACATCTATGGAATGACGAAAAAGGGCTTTTTACGGATGCCTTAATCATTAATGAACAGAGCACACGGTATACGGAGCATGCCAATGCCATGGCGCTGGCAGAGCAGATAGCCACCCCTGAACAGGCCCGTTCGATCATTGAAAAAGTGCTGGACGAGGACGAGCTCAATTATCTGCATCGTGCTTCTGGCATGACCATGGTGACTCCTGCGATGTCTCATTTTTTACATAAGGGCCTCTGCGAATACGATCAAATCGATGCCTCGTTTGACTTGTTTCGGAAGCGATTTGATAAGATGCTTCAAGACGAGTACAATGGCACCCTTTGGGAGGAGTGGTGGTTAGACGGTACCGGACGCAGTGGCAGGAGGGTTGAAAAGACACGCAGTGACGCCCAGACTGAAAGCGCATTTCCACCCGCCCTGTTTGGCGAATACCTACTCGGAGTCCTTCCGTTGGAGCCGGGGTGGAAGACGGCTTTTGTTCAGCCCAGGAACCATCGCTTAGGTCATCTCAAAGCAGACGTACCTACCCCTCTGGGGATTTTGAGCGTGGAATGGGCAAGAGAAAAAGATGGCACCGGTGTGCTGGAGCTCAACATACCAGAAGGCATGCAGATGATGATGTCAAGAGCTGCATTCGAAGTGCTGAGCACACGAGCACTGCAATGGAATGACCAGGACGCAGAAACGAAGGAGGACGGATCCATCCGCTTGATGAGCGGACGTCATGTGATTGAATTCTAGTTTTCAAGATTGCATCCGGATCATCTAGGCCAGCGATGAGGCCAACAATCGCGGTCCTTATTCGACCGATTGCCAACCAGACTGCTTCAGGCCATAAAGCGAGCCGGCAAGCTCCGGTTCTTCGAGTCGTAGTCCAGCATACTCGGGATTGATGGCATGCTTTCCCCAGATGCCCAACATCAATCGCAGACCTGGTGTGCTCTCGGGTTCCATGCCCAGATCACCGCTGTCTTGGATCCATCGATCCAGGATGGTGCGATGCTGCACTACCAATCGCTGATGCTCCGCGGACTGGGCCAAATTATGTATTTGATGAGGGTCACTGCGCAGGTCATAAAGTTCTTCGCTGGGTCGATGATCCTCGAAAAACCGGGCTTGCACGGGATCGAGTGCGCCGGATCGGTAGAGCGATTTCATGGTGAGTACCACGGGAACGGAATCCACATCCATGTAAGTAGGCTGCATGTATGGCCGATCCGTCAAGAAGTTTCGGATGTAGCGATGATGCTCGGTCCGTACCGAACGAATCCGATCGATGGTGAAGTCGCAGCGGTCCCTGGTTCCGATCACATACTCACGGGGATCATGGCTGGGGTCAAATACATCAATGCCCGTCATGTATGTTGGGGTAGCTAGTCCTGCCAGAGATAAACTGCTTGGTGCCAGATCCAAACCCGAAACCAATTCATCATTCTTTGTACCAGACTCGATGACGGCGTTCTGACGGAAATCGGCCACAATGAGGGGAATGTGGAGTCCGCCTTCGTACAGAAATTGTTTGTG
>JAHQVP010000301.1 GCA_019634275.1 Saprospiraceae bacterium | reverse complement strand
CTCCTTGATTCCTGCTACAGGGTAGTGATCACTCACGATTTTAACGGTAAAGGCATTGTAGGCATTTATCCAATACGCCAATTGTTCCTCCTTGGTCCAATGCTGCTCATTGGGGTGATGCTGTGACAGAATGTTGAGATACGCGTTTAGTCGCATGCTATCCTGTTGAAATCCACGGTAATCTACCCAGCCTTCCACATCAACATGATCCTGCAGCAGACTGTCCCAAAGCGTATGCTCAATGGGCTTGGCGTTTGAGATCTTTTGCTTGACTGCGCATGAGCTCAAAACCAAACTGGCGCCTAGAAGAAGGGATGATCTTATGAAAAGTGAAAACCGCAATCTAGCGGTCAAAGTTGTAGAAAATGCCTAAGACTAGTACCACGCTTTCCATCTGTAGTTGGTCGTTGGTAGTAACGCCACCAATGCTTCCGGATAGATTATCCTGATAAAGTCCCTCTAAGAATATCGAGAAGTCTTCTGACAATCTGCCATCAATGCCGAGACCGGCACTCTTCATCATGTAGAAGTTATTTTCCTTCACTCCATTCTTGACCAATAGACCGTCGTTGTACCGGACCTGATTCAAATTGGACCCTCCTCGGGCGATGCCACCTGCCTCAGCGTAATTTGCATAAAGGACTCCATGGGCTACTACACCTGCCTTGGCATATACATTGTATGTAGGCTTATGCAGGATATTGGCGCGCATATGAAAGGGAAGGTGAACCTTCTGCACCAAATTATTGGCCAAGGATTGTCCGGATTGAAACTCCATCCTTTCGTATCCCATTCCCAAATCAAAGCCGACTCGGCCAAATTGGACATTGGTGGTAAAGCCCACTCCAATATCGTCCAAACGCTGACTAAACTTCTCCCTCGAAAAGGGCATGTTGGACTGCATGTAATGTCTCGATACCTGGCTGTATATGCCGATTCGTGTCTGCAGCACCTGATTCAGGGCTTCGGACGACAACAGTGACACTTGGGATGCCAAAGAATTGAGATTGACTATTTCAATCCCGCGATCCTCGGAATGTTTAGGCTCGCTCTCCCGCATGACCAACAGATCAAAAGGGTCAACCTGAGCAGAAGCCAGCTGAACTGAGCCTGTCAACATTTCCGAGTTCTTGGCCTCGGTCCCGCTCTGTCTGTCACTGTTTGACAGCGTCACGACTGCATCACGGGACAAAGAGAATTGAGGAGCTTCCGAATGGTCAGAAGATGTGATGGAGGAGTGTCTTGATGATAATTCAACTCCATCGACGAGGGCTTCTGACGAAGATACAAGCGGTGAAGCCTGTATTGCAGGAGAAGTCTTCTGAGTCAAACTATGCGAAACCGTGGAAGTTGAATGCACTGTTTTCTGGTCTTCCTGGATGTATTGAGAGCTAGTCTCTAAGTTGTTGGAGCTCTGCGAAGTAGCCGGTGTGAGCATGGCCATCTCCGTTTGCGAATGCTTATCTCCAAGCGTTTCTTCTGTTGGATATTGATCCTGGCGGTTTTCCTGCTTTTCGTTAGAATGGATGAGTGGCGAAGTAAATCGGCCGATGGTAACCAGCAGCAGCAGTACAACGGCAGCTTCGAGGATCTTGAGTGCGACAAGTCGTCGCTTATATTCTATATTTTCCAGTCTTTCGAGCAGAACGGTCCATGAAGCAGGTTCATAAGGCACTTCTAAAGTAGACAGAGCTTCTCGTGCAGTCGCATCGATTTCATCCGCTTGAGCAGCTGTCCATTTCTCCTCCATCGCATCCCATGAGGCGGGATCGTACGGTACAGTAAACCCTGCGAGTGCATCACGCGCAATTTGATCAACATCCACCGTCTGTGCCTCTGACCACTTCTCCTGAAGGACATGCCAGGATGCTGGATCATACCCCACCTCGAGCTTGTCCATTGCACTTCTTACGAAGTCATCAAATTCCTGTATGTCTTTGCCTTCCATTCAGACCTTCCTTCTTCCGATCATTACTTGCAACTTCGAGCGTGCCTTTACCAAATTGGATCGAGAGGTACTCTCCGAGATGTCCAATCGATCAGCAATTTCCCGGTGTGAGTAACCCTCGATCACGTACATGTTAAATACAGTACGATAAGCAGGACTCAACCGCTGTATGCACTGCAAAATCTCTTTTTCGCCATATTGGCTCACCGCATCTGGTGCTTTGCTTTTAGCATCAAACGCCTGATCAAGATCTTCGGTTCTCCTCCTGGCTCGCTTGCGATAGTAGTCGATGGATGTATTTATAATAATCCTTCGAATCCATGCACTTAGCGATGTTCCAGGCTTGTACTTCCCGATGTTGCGAAACACTTTGATGAAGCCTTCGTGCAGAACATCCATGGCTTCTTCTTTGTCATTTGCATATCGCAAACAGATTCCCAACATCACCCCAAAGTGATCCTCATACAGCTTCTGCTGCGCCCACTTTTCCTGGTTGACGCAAGCTTTGATAAAACTGTGTTCTTGGTTCTCGATGTTGATGACAAGATCCATCTTGATCGCACTATCTCTTTGTTAACCAAAAAGATAGTAGTAATTCAACGCCTTGTTCTGTCCCTCTGCTGCCTTTAACATTTGACTAACAGAGGCATAAAATCCTATATAAATCAGCATTTTCCAGGAGAAGCAATGAAAATTGGCTTTGCTGGACAAAAACATGTTGGAATATCGATATATGTTTAGTACCTGTTTTACATTTGTTTTATGGCAGAAAAGGTAGATCAACGAGAAGGTTTGGAAGACCGAGGATCCATTGTCACGCTGGCAGGCATGTATGAAGAATATTTCCTGGATTATGCCTCCTATGTCATTCTCGAGCGCGCAATTCCCAATGTAGAAGATGGCCTTAAACCCGTGCAACGAAGGATTTTGTACAGCATGCGCGAGCAGGAAGACGGAAGGTTTCACAAAGTGGCCAATATCATCGGCAACACCATGCAGTACCATCCGCATGGAGATGCAGCCATTGGAGATGCCCTGGTCAAGCTGGGCCAACGGGATCTGCTGGTGGAGACGCAGGGCAATTGGGGTGATACGCGGACAGGTGATTCTTCTGCAGCCCCTAGATACATCGAAGCACGTTTGAGCAAATTTGCCCTGGATGTGGCTTTTAACAAGGAAACCACAGAGTGGCAGGTGTCTTATGATGGTCGGAAGAATGAACCGATCACGCTTCCAATGAAGTTCCCTCTTTTGCTGGCTCAAGGAGCAGAGGGCATCGCAGTGGGTCTGTCAACAAAAGTCATGCCTCACAATCTAGGAGAATTGATCAAGGCTTCCATAAGGATCCTGCAAGACAAACGTTTTCAACTCTACCCCGATTTCAGTACGGGAGGCTCTATGGATGTCGAGCAATATGCCAATGGAAAACGAGGCGGAAAGTTGGCCGTTCGTGCTCGTATTGAAAAAGTAGACAAGAACAGCATTCGCATCACTGAATTGCCCTATGGAATTACAACTGGATCCCTGATCGATAGCATCGTCAAGGCCAGCGACAAGGGAAAAATCAAGATCAAGAAGATCACCGACAACACAGCCAAGGATGTTGAAATCGTCATTGAGCTGGCTTCTGGCGTGTCGCCCGAGCAAACCATTGATGCCCTTTACGCCTTTACCAATTGCGCCATTTCCATCTCTCCCAATGCCTGCATCATCATTGACAACAAACCGCATTTTCTGAGCGTCAATGAGATTCTTCGCATTTCTACTGATCGTACCAAGGATCTGTTGCGTCAGGAGCTCGAGATCAAACGCAATGCCACGCAGGAGAAGTGGCACTTCGCCAGCTTAGAAAAGATCTTTATCGAGAATCGGGTATATCGAGAAATCGAAGAATGCGAGACCTGGGAAGCGGTCCTGGAGACGATCGACAAAGAAATGCGGAAATACATCTGTACCCCGGGTGACGGGAACAGTGGCAAGGACGGACGCCTTCAACTCAATCGGGAGTTTACCGAAGAAGACATTGTTCGATTGACCGAAATAAAAATCAAACGCATCTCAAAGTTCAACAGCTACAAGGCGGATGAGTATATCGCCGGGCTCAATGAAACATTGGCTCAGATCAATCATGATTTAGCCAATCTTACGGAGTATGCAGTGGCCTATTTCGAAAATCTCTACCAGAAGTATGGCAAGGATTCACCCCGTCGGACGCAAATCACCTCCTTTGAAGACATCAATGTCGTGCAAGTGGTGGCCAATAATGCCAAGCTCTATGTAAACAGAAAGGATGGCTTCATTGGGTCAGGCATGCGCAAGGAGGAATTTATCCGAGACTGTTCTGACCTGGACGACATCATCGCCTTCAAGAAAGACGGGACCTTCCGCGTATCTAGAATTGCCGATAAAGTCTTCATGGGAAAAAACATTCTGCATGTAGACGTATGGAAACGAGGGGATGAGCGCTCCACATACAATCTCATTTACCTTGATGGTAAGACGGGACGGGCGATGGCCAAACGATTCGCGGTTTCCGCTATTACGAGAGACAAGGACTATACCCTTACCAAAGGATCCAAAGGATCCAAGCTCCTTTACTTTCAAGCTCATCCCAATGGGGAGTCTGAAGTGGTGACCATCCAATTGTCTCCAGGCTGTCGAGCTAAGAAAAAAGTATTCGATTTTGACTTTGCCTCCCTTGACATCAAGGGACGTGGTGCTGGAGGAAACATCGTAACGAAATATCCAGTGCGTAAGATCACTCAGACTTCCATTGGACAATCCACATTGGGCGCAATTCAATATTGGATCGATCAAGCCTCCGGTCGCATCAATAGTGAGGAGATGGGTACTTATCTCGGCGAATTTGACACCGGAGACCTCATTATCGCTCTGCATGAGCAAGGCACCTATACACTCTACGATCCAGCACCCTTGATGCGGATACCGCACGAAGGCCTTATCCATGTCGGTAAGCTAAATCCCAAAACTGTGGTCTACGCTGTGCACTATGACAGTGAGAAAAAATGGACCATGGTTAAACGATTTCAGGTGGAGACCACAAGTCTGGGGCAACCTTTCTCTTTCATTAGTGAAAATGCCCGATCAAAGCTCCTTTTTGCCACCACCTTGTCTGGAGTCAAGATTTCTTTCTCCTATATGAGTGGAAAGCAAAAAGTCTCCGATTCTTTGGCACTGGATGAATTTATTGATGTCAAAGGATGGAAGGCCCTTGGAAATAAACTTGTGGACAAACTGATAAAAGGCATACAAAGCGAAGAGCCTGCGAAAACAGCTGATGAGCAAGCAACATCCACAGAGCTAAAGCCCGGAGACACCATCCAGTTCGACCTCAACTAGCTCTGACGGGCAATTAGCCCACCAAAAGGAAGGCCGCCCATACAGAGGGATCGTACTTCTTTTTCAGTTTGGCTTTGGTCTTTTTCCAGCTCTCTACCACGGTACTGCCTTTGTGGACGTTCTTGAAGAACTCTTTCAAAAAGATGTTCTTATTCTCCGCCGCAACGCCTTGCCTTGTGTACAGCACATGTTTCACACCGGCATTCTGGAACGCATCGATCAGCATGCCCAGGTCAGTTTCTACAGAGCCATCTATGGCCTCTGACAGTCCGCTTAGAATTAAGAGTCGTGTACTGCTCAAATCCAGTTGACTAATCTCTCTTGCCGTGAGGAATCCTGGGAGCGATGTGCCGAGCTTAGGCCGCCTTACAATGGCATTTGCTTCATCCAACACAATCGTGGCTCTCAAGGTAGGATCACTCGTGGTGTTGCTAAATGCCACTAAGGAATCCTGTCTAGGTCTATTTTTCCATGTAGGATCAAAGAAATATCGAAATGTCGATATATGCATTACATCAGGGGTGTCCGCAGCATACTTAAAAAAGGTTTCTTTATTGCCGGGAATACCATTTTGTCCCATCCAGTCAACGTTCCATTTCTTCTTTTTCAGCAAATTTGAAACCTTACTTAGCTCGGTGGCGCTTCCGTTAATGGTGTTGAAGTTGATTCGGCTGATCAAACTGTCGGGTACGATTGCATTCAGTCCGATTTTCAGGTCTGTAGTAGGCGTGACATTGTCATCATAGTCAAAACCACCCACCAGCAATGCACTGCCAATCTCCAGTCTCAAATTACTTGCCCGCGTGACCTCCCTTAAGTACCTGACTTCGTAGTTTTCATCTACAATTTCTCCTTCACTGGTCTGCATGGCTTCCATGGCGCAATCCATCATTTCTCCATGAAGAATAAAATACAAGGGGCCTTTCTGTACTTGCCCTTGGAGAGCATTCCAAAAAGCCACGCAGTCTGGTTCGCCATCCATGACAATTGCCTGGCTCTGGTTGCCTTGTCCTCCATATAGAAAGACGAGGAGTCCGGGTGTATCAAGGAGCACCTCACGATCAAAAGCCTCTATGTATGTTCCTCCTGTACCTACTCCCTTAGTTACACCAGTCACTGCAGTCGTAGCATTCAATGCCTTGGCATAACTGTCAATGCTGCCGCGCAAATCGTCGATGCTCTTGGGACTTTCAGACTGCTGTTTACGATCGGCGCTGTAAAGGTCGTACAGCTGGTCCGTAAGTTCCCGCCAGGTCTTAAATCGGGCAAGAAAATCCTCATCGGGGTTTCGCATTGTTCTCGCCAAGGCAGAGGGGTGCACCGCTCCTCGCATCTGCTGCAGGGTGCTGAAAATCACGTGTGCCTCAAAAGACAAGCGCTGATCATCCGTTTGCGTTAGGAGATCCACCAGACCGGTGAGGAAAGGCCGATAAGACTCAAAGGTGGATAGGCGCTCCTCTTCCGAAAGCAAAGGGTAGGTATACTTGAGCTGGCGTCCAAGACTGGTGGCCGAAAGCTGCGCATATTCGACGGCTTTTTCGATATTTCCTTGCTCGAGATAGAGATTGCTAAGTTGACTGGTAGACTGAAATACATATGGGTGGCCGAGGTCGAATTTTCCAAGGTATGCATTGTAGGTGTACTCCAGAATTTGTTGTGCGGTATCCGGATTAGTGACTTTATAGGTCAGTCCGAGATCAGCCAGTTGCTCCAGATATAGCTCATCCTCTTCGCCATAATTTTGGCGGTAAATCTCAGTAGCAACCGATTGATTTGCCAGGGCCTTCCTCTCATTGCCAAGTTTGGAGTAGAGGTCGGACACCGCCGCATGCAAATCTCCCTGAATCACACTATTGGGGCCGAAAGCCACTCCGACATATTGAAGGGCGTCCGTGAAGTATGTCTCGGCCTCGAGCGGCTTATCCTGCTTACTGAGGAGATTGCCCATGTTGATTTGTGAAGCTATGTACTGCCTACTTGACTTCTCGGCTCGAAGGGAGATGAGTACATTGGCTTCCTCGATATAAGAAGCGGCCTTGGTCATGCTGTCCTGGTCCAGGTAATAGCTTCCCATTTGATCTAAAAAGGAAGCATATGCTGGGGTCTCCTTAAGTTCTTCATGTTCGGTAAAGAGACTATATCCTTCCTGGTACAATCTCGGAATTTGACGGGAGCGTCCTAGTCTTCGTTGCAGATCTATGGCTTCAAAGTAATACGCGAGTCGCTGGGGATGATCAAAAGGAAGAAACGTCTTTGAAAGCTCAAATGCCTGCATGATCAGATTAGATCCCTTGCGATATTCGCCTGCATTCTCATAGACCTTTCCCAACGTGAGGAAGGAGGAGAGATACTCATCGGATCGCTGCGTATATACCGACTTGGCGATCCGGACTGCATCCTTTGCCAATTCTTCAGCTTGATCAAATTTATCAAAGGCCATTCGATTGCCAACCGCACGCTGCAGCAGATCAAGATATTCTCGGTCTTCACCAAGATTGCTGGACTCCATCATTTGCAGGGCCATATCAAAGGTGGACATGGAGGTGGAGTCACCCAACACCTCCTGCGCTTCTGCTAAGTTGATCGTCGCACTGCGTACATCAATGGCGAGTGCATCATCAGCCTGACTATACCACTGCAACGACTCATCAAAATAACCCACTGCAGACGTATACTCCTGATTGGCCAATGTCTTCAGTCCTTGCCAATTCGAGAATTTTGCCATGGCAAGTGGATTTGGGGCGGTGAGTTCCTTCTCCTTAGAGTAGGCCTGATCGATCATTAAGTGACTGATGGTATTCATCCCTGCTGAAAACAGCATGGCAATGACAGAATCTTTTTGCTGCCATTGCATCTTCTCGAACTCCTCCATCATTTGTCCGTGTAGAGCACCCTGGAGCAAGCCGAAGACCAGCAGCAGGGAAAGACCAATTTTTTTCATAGACGTACGTCTTAGTGGTGCGCAAAAATAGCAGTTACAGATTTCCCACCATCCTTTAGGCTAAGATCATTTGGGTTAAGAAAATCTAAAAGGTATAACGGTTTCGAATGCGGTATGGCACCTTTCCCTGCGATTCATAGTATGTCCGCATGAGCAACTCCATCACCAATCCGAATGTAATCAATTGGATTCCCGCCAGCAGTAACAAAATGCCCAGGAGCAATAGAGGCTTACCCCAGATGTCCATTCCCTGAAATTTTAAGCACAACATATAGGCGTTGATCACGACTCCACCCAAGAGCATCAGCAATCCCACATTTCCGAACAAATGCATTGGCCGCTGCAAATACTTTTTAAGGAAAATCATAAGCAACAGATCGCTAACCACCTTAATCGTCCTGCCCATTCCATACTTCGACTTGCCATGCTGGCGGGCATGGTGCTTAACTTCTACCTGGGTGATGCGAGCACCCTCCAAGTGAGCAAGCACAGGAATAAAACGGTGCAACTCCCCATACAAGCCTAAGTCTTTTGCAATGGCCGTTCGAAACACCTTGAGCGTACATCCGTAATCTTGGATCGAAACTCCTGATCCCTTGCGAATGATGGCGTTGGCGATCTTGCTCGGCAGCTTTCGAATCAAATAGTTGTCCTTACGTGCCTGTCGAATTCCTGCTACCAGGTCCCATGATCCTTCCTTTAATAAAGACAGCATCATAGGAATATCGCTTGGGTCATTTTGTAAATCACCATCCATCGTCACAATGAATTCTCCTTGTGCTGCCTGGATTCCAGCAGCCAACGCATGGCTCTGTCCGTAGTTCTTACGAAATTCGAGAACCGTCAACCCCGGAATGGCATGCTCTTGCAGCGCATGCAGCGTCTTATCGGTAGACCCATCATCAACATAGATGACCTCGTACTTAAAGTTAGTCAGGCTCTGTTGAATCTGCTGCAGCAAAGGAGCAATGTTGTCTTCTTCATTGTAGACGCAGACAACTACCGATATATCTAAGGTCTTGTTACTCATTGGGAATCTTCACGACGTGAAAATAGCGTTCCGTTTCTTTAATACGGATCGAATCCACTATTGGGTGCTCCAAAATCACCCACGGATGATCACGTGCTTGTAGTAGCATATAGCTTCCTGGAACCAAAAAATGGCTGCGCTCAAGAATCTGTCTTCGCTGATTTGTGAGATAGAATCCATTTTCATGATTCACCTCGTAATCTCCATAGATGTACATGGGGGCCCCGGCATATTTCTTGCCGATGGCGTTGCTGTCTTTCGTCACTTCTGCCTGACTGGTTGTCGTATTGCGCAGCGGAAGGACCACCAGGTCAAATCCAAATCGAAGGACGATCAACAAAAATGAAAACAGGAGTAGTCGAGCTCCAGAAAAACGTATTAGGGCCCACAAAGATGTAGCCAAGAGGCAAAACATCAAGATCGAGATGGTCCAAACATTTGGAATACCCGCAGACTCATGATAGAAGGGTGGCACAAAACTACCCACCACGCCCACGGCCGCCAGAAGGATCAGAAAGTAGTCAAAGATGCGACGGAAGACGCTCAACTCTGGAAGTCGATAGAGGTATACAAAGACTCCGAAATAAAGGGGGCCAAACATGATCAGATAGCGTGCATAGACCTGCGGTGATGTCCAGTAGATCCAAATATTGGCTAGAAAGGAAATGCCACAGAAGGCAATAAAGGGGTGCTCTCTGATTTTTCTCCAGGAGACTCTACTCAATAGAAACAGCAATCCAGCTGACCAGGGTGCGTAGTGATATAGCATCTCCAGAGGAAATACGACCAACTGCAAGAGCGAACTCAGAACACCATACTCCAGTACGGTGCG
>JAHQVP010000300.1 GCA_019634275.1 Saprospiraceae bacterium | reverse complement strand
ATTGATCTTAGTAATGGCTTGATCCAGATGGTGTACGAGCGACTGATCTCGATTGCGAGATACAAGCAGGTGTGCCGTGAGAAGTGCTTGCGCTTCTTCTTCTGTAAACATGACGGGGGGCAGAGTGTAGCCGTCCACGAGTGTATATCCTTTTCCCTCGATAGTGTGCACCGGTACTCCGGCAGATTCCAAACTACGCACATCACGATAAATGGTGCGAATACTGCATTCGAATCGTTCGGCAAGGAACGCAGCAGTTACCATTCTCCTAGATTGGAGCAAGGTCAATATGGCCACCAGCCGAGATAGTCGCGTCATGCTGTAGGATCAATTTGAAGACTAAGATACGCTCTCAAAGATCACTGATGATTTTCTATCTTGACAAAATGGATGGAGCACGAATTTATGTACTCATCTTCTTCCTCAGTGTAATGGTCAGCTGTCAGAGAGAATCAGCAGAGCTACAGCTGAAGGATGAATCGAAAACTCCTGTTTTTGAAGCGGGCCAAGACGGCTATGCTTGCTTTCGCATTCCTGCCATAGTGCAGGCAAAGGATGGTTCCTTATTGGCTTTTGCAGAGGGACGAAAGCAAGGCTGCAGTGATACGGGCGACATAGATCTGCTGCTGCGTCGATCACAAGACGGTGGTCGAACGTGGTCTTCTCTACAGATTGTGTGGGATGACGAAGGCAACACTTGCGGAAATCCAGCACCTGTGATGGATCAGAATACGGGATTTATCCACCTACTGAGTACCTGGAACCATGGAGAAGATCGTGAAAGGGAAATCATCGAAGAGACCAGCATGGACACCAGAAGAGTTTATCACCTCTTTAGTGAGGACAATGGTCAGACATGGAGTCAACCAAGGGAAGTTACAGGGTCTACTAAAATGGCCTATTGGACTTGGTATGCCACGGGCCCCGGATCAGGCATTCAACTCGAACACGGAGAATTTGCCGGAAGACTGATGATAGCCTGTGACCATATCGTTGCGGGTTCAAAGAACTATCATTCGCATGTGATATACTCCGATAATGGAGGACGAAGTTGGCTCCGAGGGGGGATAAGTCCACAGGACCAGGTCAACGAATGTGAGGTGGCCGAGATGAGGGGTGGGCAACTTGTACTTAACATGAGAAATTATGACCGATCTCAGAAATATCGTCAAGTGGCTTACAGTAATGATGGAGGAATGACCTGGTCATATCAGCAGCATGACACATCTCTGGTGGAACCGATTTGTCAAGCCAGTCTGCAGTCCTTTCATGTGGGCGAAAGTCAGTATCTGCTTTTCAGTAATCCAGCCGATTCGTCAGAACGGAAGGGAATGACCATCAGATGGAGTGCGGATCAGGGAGAATCGTGGGATACCAAAACACTACTGCTGCACGAGGGACCATCAGCATACTCCGATCTGGTGCAAATCAATGAATCAACTGGAGGATGTTTGTTTGAACGAGGAGGAGTCAATCCATATGAGCAAATTGCGTTTAGTCGATTTTCACTATAGATCATTGCATCATACCGGACGATTTCCTCTGCTGAGGATCATGAGGGAAATTATATGGGTGAAAAGTACCATCGGAGCCACGAAAACAGGAAGCCAGATGAATGGAAATTGGAGTATGCCAATATTGGGCTGATCGAAACCCATCTGTTGTGTCGGAAAAGGAGCAGACAGAAATGCCTGTGAAATAATCAGAAGAAGCAATATCAGCGAGGCAATGTTCCAAATGATCAATAGAGAACGGCGCTGCACTACCCCTCCTCTAAAGCCAATGAGTACAATTATCGGAGCCGATAGTCCCGCCAGGATATCATAGTTGCGACCGGCAAAAGTCATCAGCTCCGGAATAAGATCTGCGAGAGAGAGACCATATAGCACAAACTCTACAGGAATACGTACGATGCTCAACCAGGTCAATTGTTTAAGGGAGGACTTAAGGAGCCAGGACCTCGTCTTGGCATTGGCAAGCAGGAAGATGAAGCATGAGAAGATGGGCACGATGGCGAGTAGAAAGCGCGGAGGCATAGCCTCCAATTTTGACAGATAAAATCCCCGTGATGCAGCAATCGCCTGGGTCAAGAGAAGTAGCGCTATCAGCGTCAAAAAATAGATTCTGCCTTGGTTTTGAAGGCGCACTGCGAATGCCCTATGGGCCAGGAACACCGTCAGAGCAGTGGTGGCGATGAATAGTATAATAAGGGAGTTAGGTGCAATTGCTTGTATATACATATTATGGCTTAAATTTTTTTCATGTCTTAAATGAGAACGGATCTGACAGTATCCGATCCAGTGTGTCAATTTGAGTAACTAGATTTGGACCGATATGCTGTAGCACCTGAGTATGAATTTGTTCCCAGATAGGGCTAATGTGCTCAAGCTGCTGGAGTCCCTCTTCTGTCATAGAAACAATTCTCTTTCGAGCATCTCTCTCTCCTATTGAAAATTGGATCCATCCTCGATCATGCAATCTCCTTAGATCCCTGCTTACTGTCGATTGGTCTAGCACCAATGCTTCTGCAAGGATCTTCTGATGGACATGTTTCTTCTTAGCTATAATAAACAGCATCGATAGCATTGATCCTTTCAAACCAAAAGACTGCAAATGCTCCTGGTACAGATCATCGATGAGATGGAAGATCCTGCGAAGCTTGCGGTTAATGCATGCAACGGGATCTATGCTGTCTAAATTGGGTGTCTCCACGTCTGCAATGTACCGTCTTTTATATGTACATGCAAGTTAATTGCTCGTTGTTAGTTTGCTTACCTCTTGGTGCAATTGGAGTCTGAGCTCATCGTCAATCACTTGACCATCCTGAAAGTGATCATTGAACTTAGGAAGCGTAAAGGATCCAACAACCTTAGCTCCCGTGTATGGAAAAAACTTTAATGCCTGAGCCATCACATTAGCCCCTCCTCGCCCCCCGGGAGAAGTGCTAAGTAAGAGCAGGGGTTTGTCCAACAAGAATTTCCGTTCCATGCGAGAAAGCCAGTCAATTAGATTCTTAAAAGCCGCAGTGTAGGAATGATTATGCTCGGCTAGTGAAATAATCACTGCATCTGCTTCATGTATGTGGGATAAAATCAGTTGGGCAGACTCAGGAAACCCATCGTTTGTCTGTCGATCTATACTGTAGAGCGGCATATCCAGTAACGTGGAATCCAACACCAACGATTGAGCCCCTGTCACCAATGATGCGGCATAGGTGGCAAGTTTGCGGTTGATGGATTGACGGCTCGAGCTAGCGCCTATGGCAAGTATTTTCATGCCATTGCAACAGCCATGGTTTCATAAAGGTTTATCCAAGTCGATGGAACCAGACATGGTCAACTATTGCTTTTTCTTGGCCTTGGACTGGGCCCTTCTCTAATATAGGGTGCTGGCTGTATGGTTGTGCTCTTTCGATTGTTCTTGATGCTCTGCTCATGAATGTTCTTTGAGAGGGATATTTGGGCGCGGACTTTCACTTCACTGGCACTGGGCAGCGAAATGTTAGAAAATGTAACCTTTTGCTTCGACTGCGTCCTTGAAATCTTACAGGGGGCGGAGTGTTTCTGGGTATTTCCGTTTTGACGGATTTCCAACTGGATGGTTAACACAGCAGAAATCCGTTTTCCGAGGTTCTCGACAAGTACTTCTATGTCATTGCCCCCACCCTTTTTCAGTTGACCATCTATAGCGCTTATCGTGAAATCTGGTAAAGGTTGTCCAGGAAGAAGTTGGCTTGTGGCAATGCAGCATGTGACGACAAAGCACCTAACGAGAACGTTCATGACTAAATTTTTAGAAAATTAGCCGTTTGGCACCTTATGGCACTCACTGAAAATCGTGATCTTGCCTACAACGATCTTTGGTGGTACAAAGTTGAAGGCATTTCTGGGGTCACATCCTGCGATAGAAAATTTTATTGACCACCTTCCACTCTCCTTCAATTTTTAAAAGATTCATGAAGTCAATAAACGTAAACGTTTCGTATTCAATTTCGAGACGTGCATTAGCAGCATGACCGGCATAGGAAATATCTGCGATACGGGTATGGCGCTTCTGTGGAGGACCAGGTTTCATGGCCTTTTTGAAGAAATCCAAGGCGTTGACCTCTTTATAACCTTCATCAGTTATGTACTTCATTGTGGCAGTAGGATGAAAGGCCTTGCTCAGCATTTCAAAATCATTGTTTGTGCCTCCTTCCAGATAGTAGTTGACTGCTTGAACGATTTGATCATAATCTGACGATTGTGCGCTTACTGAGACGGTACATGCCACTAAGGCAGAAATGAGAGTGCAGGATTTCATGATTGGATCTTTATCTATAAGATACATGTCAAGACGACCTGGGTGTACGCTGTCGACCAAGACAGTAACTTTAACATATGATCTGGACGCTAGAGGCGCTAAGGCTTGCCAGATTTAGGTACTGGCAGTGTCGGTAAATTGGACTCTTCGAAGGCCTGGTTAAATTGAGCAATGTCCTCTTCAATGATCTTTGCCAGGAGTCGTTCGTGAGTAGCCCAGGTAGCATTAAGATCCATAAACCTGGTTTTATATCCTGCTGGAATTGCAGGGTCGTATGTATCTAAGTTATTGCGCAACATGAAGTACTCTGAGTTGATTCCAGCGCGCCAATTAATGGCGTCCTGAAATCCCTTCTGCTTAAATTCGATAACCACCGATTGCCAGGCATCCAATTTTTCATCGAGGGCCGCCGCCATCTTATCCAGAGCCTGCAATTCATCTTGCCCCTTTAAAGTGCTCCGAATGATCTCCAAGCGATCTCGAATATCCACTGTCTGGTTAATGTCTTCATGCATCGCATTCAACTTGGCTTCAATCAGGCTCATGAGTTGCTGCTGCTCTCTCCAAACTTCATCAGGAACATCGACACCTGGTGGATCTTCTAATTGGAACTGCGCTTCTTGGATATGATCCCCATAGGTAAGGCGGATGGAATACGAACCTGGCGCCACCCGATGCCCTCTGTAATCAGCATTGAGGACAAACTGATTCGGAATTTTCACCAAGCTGTCGGTGCGCATATCCCACACAAATCTATTTAGTCCTTCCTTCTCAGTTGGTTGGCCGTAGGAAGGGCCCGGGACATTTCCTCGTGTACCTAACATCTTGGGTGTGATCTCTTCTGCAGTTCCCTTGATGGTCCGCACGACAGTTCCAAACTCATCCATGATCTCAAGTGTAGGCTCATCATCCTCCTCCAATGAAGGCAGGTAGTAATCAATCGTTACTCCCTCGCTTGGATTTTTGCCATAGGCATATTCTGTAACCAGAAAAAACGGCGGACCACCAAATACTCTAGCATGATCCTTAGGTGTATAGAGCAGTGGTTCGGTTCCAAATACGCCCTTAGACTGTTGCAAAGGGGAGAGATCATCCAGAATCCAGAAAGACCGCCCGGCAGTGGCAGCAGCCAGGCTGTTGTCTCGAATGGCCAAATCGGTGATGGGTACGATGGGAAGATTTAGTTGCATGCGTTCGAAAGTGACTCCTGCATCAAAAGAAATGTAAAAACCTCTCTCGGCACCAGCGTACAAAATGCCCGGAACGCGAGTGTCTTCTCGAATCACCCGGAAAAAATCATCTTCTTGAATATCCTCTCCGATTCTAGTCCAGGTCTTGCCGTAGTCCGTTGATTTGTAACTGTAGTTTGCAAAGTCATTTAATTTGTACCGTGTGGATGCAAAATAGACGGTGCCGGCATTGTGGGGAGACACTTCAATGGCATGAATCATGGATTCAGGCATATTGGGTGGTGTAATGTCATGCCATGTTTGCCCTCCATCTCGGGTGATGTGCATTAGTCCGCAATCTGAGCCAGTGTATATCAATCCCTCTTCATGCGGAGATTCTGCGATGTAATAAATGGTGTTATAGTTCTCCCCTCCTGCTCCTTCATTGGTAAAAGGCTCCCCACCTCTTCCTTGTTTGGTGGTATCGTCTCGTGTCAAATCTTGGCTGATCGGTACCCATTCTAATCCACCGTTTGTGGACTTAAAGAGCACATTCCCTCCATAGTACATAACGGATGCATCATGGGGAGAGTTAATCAATGGAGCATTCCAATTGAAGCGGTACTTCATTTCTTTTGGTGCATAGCCCAGATTCGTTTCTGGATAAGCCATGATGTCCTTAGACTCCATTGTCTGGATATCTAGAAGACTTATTCTGCCATTAAAGCACCCACCAAATATGATGCGTGGGTTATATGGATCATCAAAGGCAACCATTGCACTCTCGCATCCGGGGCCATTAAACCAATCAGTACTGAGAATCCCATAGTTCTTTGAGCGAGAGGGAATGCAGACAGACATATTGTCTTGCTGACCTCCATAAAGCCAGAATGGCGTTTGATGATCGGCTGTCACCCGATAGAATTGCGAGGTAGGTTGATTGTTAAGAGAGGACCATGATTGGCCAGCATTAAAGGAGATCGTAGCACCTCCGTCTTCCGCCATGGCAAAATTCTTCCCATCTTTCGGATTGATCCAGAATCCATGACAGTCACCATGGATAACACGCATGCTTTGAAAAGTCTTACCGCCATCGATCGACTTCATAAGTGGGGCATTCAATACGTAGACGACATTCTCATTGGTCGGATCCGCAAAACATTCCATATAGTACCATGATCGTGCTGTGATGATTTGATCATTGCAGGTGAGTGACCATGATGCTCCCCCATCATCCGAACGGTACAGCCCAGCTTCTGCTTTGGTAGTTTCAATGATGGCAAATACGCGATCAGGATTGGCCCGAGACACGGACAGCCCCACTTTGCCCATCATAGTGGGCAGCCCATCAGAGAGTTTATGCCAAGTTTCTCCAGCATCAGTAGATTTAAAGATCGCAGAGCCAGGACCTCCGCTCACTACTTTCCATGGGTATCGCTGATGCTCCCAGGTGGCTGCGTACAAGATGCGGGGATTGGTCATGTCCATGACCAGGCTCGATGCTCCGGTGTTTTCGTTAACAAAAAGGGTCCTTCTCCAGGTGACTCCTCCATCTGTTGATTTGTATACTCCTCGATCAGGGGTTGGGCCGTGCACGGCTCCTTGAGCTGCCACATAAACAACATTATCATCCGTTGGATGTACGACGACATTGGCTATGTGTTTGGTACCCTCCAGTCCCAGATGGGTCCAGGTGTCTCCCGCGTCTGTGGATTTGTAGATGCCATTACCGAACGACGTCATAACCCCCCGAACTGCATGTTCTCCCGTACCCACATAGACGACATTAGGATCAGACTCGCTCACGGCAATGTCTCCGATCGATCCCACTGGGAAATATCCATCTGAAAGATTCTGCCAGTTTAGTCCCGCATCTTCGGTCTTCCATACACCTCCTCCCGTATATCCGGCATAGTAGCGCTGTGGAGATCCAATCACTCCACTAATGGCGTTGGCCCGACCTCCACGATATGGTCCTATACATCGCCATTCCAAACTGGAATAGGCTTCGTCCAGAGGAGATGTTTCCAGGCGCTGAGCCACACCATCAATTCCAAAGAGTACCGCTAATGAGAGTACTGACACGAGGCGAAAGAGCATCTTCATGTTGCTATAGTTGATTGTCCTTAAGGTAGCAATTTACTGTTCTAGTCCCAGCGCCAGATTCAAGGCATTGTGATATGACCTCCATCTTTTCTGGCTAGTCCGACAATGGCCCGATTTAAGCAGTAGCTGACCGGACTCTATCGATCTTAGTCAAAGAAGACGAGCAGTACCAATTTCTTTCGAATGTTAAGGAACTGGTGAGAAGCTTCTGCTTCTACAAACAAGATAGAACCAGGTTTGATGGATACTGTTTTTCCCGCACAACGAAAGTCAGCATCCCCTTCCACTACGTAGTAAATTTCGTCGCTCTTGTGGGGAGACTGTTTGTCCGTGGCACCTGCTTCCAATGTATAGATTCCTGTCGTAAGGTTCTCATTACTAAAGAAGCCTAACCAAGGCCTTTCGCTTTGTTCGACCACATCGATTAGCGAATCCAAAGCGAAATGACGCAGTTCATCTTGTGCCGTAAGTGTATTTGCCGCCGATAGACATAAAGCAGCTGTGGTCATCACTATTACCAAGGTTCTCATGGTTCAAAAAAATTGCTGGTGTGATCTGCAAATTCTCAAATTACGTCAAATAGTTTTGAGTACTTCACAATAAAGCTGGTGGATTGGGGAAGGCCATCTACTCGCCCATGATTAAACACCACAAACAATCCTGTATTGGCTTGCTGTAGCCAACCAAACCGCACATTTACGGCCGCTGTCTTTGAGACGTTGTTGTATTGAATCAGGCTCTGCAAGAATACGTTTGGTGTAAAGTTATAGGCAATGCGTGTTCCCAAGATGTCGGCAATAAACTTTCCATCGGGTAGTCGAATGTCGTTGTGGGCGACCCGCCATTCAGATATGAATTTGTCACCTAATCGCAGTGACAATGTCCCTGACTGGGCATACCGCTTGCCACCAAAGAAACCTCCGTTTACATGTCGAGTCGAAATAGAGACCGGCTTCGAAGGATTGGTGATAATCACGATCTGGGTTTCGATATGATTGTATGTAGCTGCTGGCACGTTGACCCCTGAAGAGATTTCAAAATCTTGAGTAACTCCTTCTTTTGTGAAGTTGATGCCGGTATGAATCTCAAATAGATTTCGCCAGACCCAGTGATTATCGATGTGGAGAAATCCCGTCTCCTGAAAACCTTCTGAGTTCCAATATCCTCTATAGGAGATGTGCGGCCGATTCTCCAGCATTTTGGAATTTTCACCAGCCCTAAACGTCCTGAAGACCAAGAAGTCTGCCTTTCTAAAGTCCTCTCGCAGCAGGAACCCCACTTCGGGATTGAATCCCTTTCCGACTTCTGTGTAAGCAGCACGTAAGAGCCAACCGCCCCAATTGTATCCAGTGCTAAGCTGATAAGCATGTTGTCCTTCATTTGTCCCTGGAGTGGCCGACTGTGCAAAGAAACCTTCTACTTGTGCTTTAGGCCCTATGCCATACTTACCGTCGATGGCAAAGGTGCTGTTGTGGTCATTTTCAAATCCCCCCAGTCCGCTGCGATTGATAAATGCGCCACCGAGCGAAGATCTTGTTCCTCTAAACTCATGATTTACTCGTGCGACTGTGAAGGCATTTTTCTGAATGCCCTCATCTGTAATGTCGTCTGTATACATGTTGAGGAGACCCACATTGGTATTATTGAGTTTGCCCGATAGTCTAGCACCTCCGATGATAGGCACCTGTCGGCCTCCATCTGCAATCCCAATCCGGCGACTAAAAAAGAGATCAACTTCGCCAGGTGCACCTACTGTAAATAGTCCAGCGTTCTCTAGGAAAAAGGGCCTCTTCTCGGGAAAGAAGAGATTGAAGCGGTCGAGGTTTACCTGTTGATCATCGACTTCTACCTGGGCAAAGTCTGTATTGTAGGTTAGGTCCAGGGTGACAGAAGGCGTGACGCTGTACTTGAGGTCGATTCCTGCATCACCTCTTGCCTTTGTCTTGCCTGCTTCATCGGTATGATCACGAGCAACTGAACCGAGTACATATGGAATCAATTTCAGATTCCCAGGATTCTTCATGTTCATGCCCGTAAGCGTACCCGCCAGTGAGGTTCGCCGCAATTGTATGCCCAATGGTAAGAGGCTCCATAGATCAACTTCGTTAGTGCGACTGATGTTGCGCTGAAAATTAAAGCCCCAAGTAAGATCATCTCCCAGTCGGAAACGGATGGACTTAAGTGGTATTTGAAATTCAGCACTCCATCCATAATCCCCACGCTGTGTTCGAATCACCCATGAGGCATCCCAGTTTAGATTAAATCCTCCAATCACTCCTCTCTGTTGGCGATTGCCGCTAAAGTTGCCTTGACCTTCGTTATCCACTTGCGCATCGTACTCCATTCCATCTGGATTGGTACCAAATACAAAACCATTTTGGCGATCATAATACGTGTCAATGATGAATAAGAAGGCATCGGTATTCTCAAGTGATCCGTCCCGACGACTGTCTGTTATGACAATTTTATCGGGCTCACGATCGAAGCAGACAGCGGACACGTAAAGATGTTTGTTGTCATACGCTATCCGAACTTCCGTACGTTCTGAAGCCTCCTGATCAAAATCGGGTCTTTGCTGCCTTAGATTCGTGATGGGAGCAATGCGTTGCCAAACTGGATCCGCCTGTATCTCCCCATCGACAATGGGAGGATCTTCAATTTGCTGGGCCGACGCTTGTGGCCGTGGATTAGATGTTGATTGCGACCAGGCAACGGCCGATTGCAGAAGCAGCAGAGTGGCAAGTAGAAGGAGCCTTTTCATGTGCTGAAAGTAACAAAAGAGAGAGTCTTAGGTTACATCACCATTCGAGGATGATCTTACCAAAATGCTGTCCACTTTCCTGATGTCTGAAGGCCACTTCAAGTTGATCGAAGGCAAAGCCCTTCTCGTCAAGAATCGGGTGAATCTGATGCTTTTCATAGAAAGCAACCATGTTTTCTTGCATGTCTCGACTCCCCACAGCTATGCCGTCAATGTGGATGTGCTTAAAAAACAACTTAGGAAACTGGACTGATCCAGATCGACCATCCAGGATGCCGATGGAAGTAATGTGGCCGTCCATTTTGACCGCATCAACAGAATGCCGAAAAGTAGCGCCTCCCCCAACGTCAATCACTTGATCCACT
>JAHQVP010000299.1 GCA_019634275.1 Saprospiraceae bacterium | reverse complement strand
TGCCTATTGTGCCATATTTGTAAGACTCCTTTAGGGTGAGTATGCAGATTGGTCATTTCCTTTGCGAGTATAGCGCGTTACCAAACGATTTATGGGTTGCATATTGATGTAGCCATATCGACAGTGGTATTAGCGGCAGTACTGGTTTTTGTTGTGGGTGTTTTGACGACGACCCGCACCATTTTGATGGCTACTAATGCAAATCCGATCGAAGCCTTGCAGACAGAGTAAGCAATTTCAGCGATGATGTTGCACCCAGTATGATGTGCATAAGGCCTTTCTGCTGAACCAATGATTAGCGGCACACAAGAGCCAGATGAGTGCAATGGGTTCTACCATCCGCGCTGTGCGCAAGAGATCAATTGCGCACAGGCGGATCTAGTAGAATAGAGCTGTTTCCTCCACACAAATCCGTATGCTAGGAGTGTGGAAGTACCACGGCATCCACCACATGTATGATGCCGTTTGATCCTTCAAGATCTGTGGCAGTCACGGTTGAAATATTACCATTTTCATCCTCCAATACGACGTGACCTCGATTAAGCCTTGCTTTGATCTTGCCACCCTGTACGGTCTCCAGTACGGCTTGACCCGCAGAGTCTTCTATAGCAGCGATCACTTTACGAGCATCAAATTTGCCCGCGATTACATGATAGGTTAGCACGGACTGCAATTGACCTTTGTTTGATGGCTTCAGCAAACCATCCACGGTACCAGCAGGGAGGTGTGCAAAAGCAGCATTGGTGGGAGCAAATACAGTGAAAGGTCCATCCCCTGCCAGGGTTTCTACCAGGTCGGCTGCTTTCAGAGCGGAAACCAAGGTTGTATGTACGTCACTTCCAATGGCAATGTCCACGATGGACTGGTGACCCTTTGAATTGGAATTGCACTGTGCTTGTGAGGGGGTAGACGCCAATGATAGTACGAAAGAAAAAACTACGATTGCAAACTGTTTCATAGTAAAAATGAATTTTGTGAAATAATAGATACAGAAGAGGAATACGGAACAAGTGACAAATTGGATCATCGAAGAATGGAATTTTAAATCTCAGAACTTTTCTCACCCTCTCCTGTTGGAATATCACCTGCCAAACATGACGTGAAGAGTAATGAACAGATAGTCCATGATCTGCTAGGGGCTGACGCAGACTCCGCAGTAGAGTATCTTTATGATGCTTATGGATCTGTCGTTTTTGGACTTTGCAGTAAGATGCTCAAGACTCAGGAAGATGCCCAAGATGCTACGCAAGATGTCTTTATCAAAGTGTGGAAAAACTGGAATCGGTATGACCAGGATCAAGGATCAGTCTTCAATTGGCTCATGGTAATTACGAGAAGAACCGTCTACGATCAACTGCGCTCGATTCGATCGCGATCTGAGCGAAGATCTGTGTTACAACACAAGCATAAAGATGCAATAGAGGAACCATTGGCGGTCGAATCTCTTGATCTTAAAAGTCATGTTCATGCCCTTAAGAGCGAGTATGCAGAGCTGATTGATCTGCTCTACATCGCGGGACATACGCAGGCCGAAGCCAGCAAACTATTGAAGATTCCATTGGGTACGGTCAAGTCCAGAAGCCGCAGAGCGTTGGACATGTTGAGAGAGATTTATGTTGGATCAGAGCTTAAGTCCGTTCTCCTTGCCTTGAGTTCACTAATTCTTTCGCTATGGCTAAGTTAAGATCAGGGTTAGTCGAAGAGTATGTCTTGGATCTTTGCTCACCAGAGGAGCGAAGGCTAGTGGAGGATCAAATAAAGCAAGATCCGGAACTGGCTTCCATGATTAGGGAAATGAAGTCATCACTGCATAAGTATTGTCAAGATCATCGTTCCCCTCCTCCCGTTGAGCTGAAGTCAAGCCTGCAAGCCAAAATAAAAGAGCTGAAGTCCAGCGACCAGAGGCAGGCTCTGCCCGAAGAGAAAGCGCTGATCCGAAAACTTCGTCGGCATCGGATGGCGGCTGTTGCTGCCTGCACGCTCCTTCTGCTGGCAGTGGGTATTCTTGTCAATCACAATGTTGAGTTGACCAATGCATATGCACAACTGGATCAGGAGTACGACCGAGCCGTAACGGATCGTCAGTTGTTGGCCAAGGAGATTGACGACATGGGAGGACGCTTTCAGCTGGTGAGCGATTTAAGTACTTCCCATGTACATTTGGCCGGAACGCGAAATGCACCTCAAGCCATTGGGGTAGTCTATTGGAATGAAGCTCGGCAAGAGGCCATGTTTCGAATAGTGAACTTGCCGTCTCCTCCTCCTGGCATGTCCTACCAAATGTGGGCGGATGTGGATGGCGAAATGAAGGATTTGGGAGTGCTGCAGAATGGCTCAGGTACTTGGCTCGAATTGCCATTTATTGAGAATGCAGAGAGCCTAAATCTAACGTTGGAAGAAGGGTCTGGGAGTAAACATCCCAATACTGATCAGATCGTGATCAGCGGTAAGATTTGAGCGCATCAAATTTTGTCATCAACTTTTTTCAGCGTGCTAAAATCCGTTAGACCAAACCAGCGCGTCATTTCTAGTCGAGCCTTGGCACGTACATCATCGGTGACGTGACCAGCAATGCTCACCAGTCCGAACATAAGTACCCCAAGATCATCGGTAAAACCAATGAAGGGAGTGAGGTCCGGCAGAGAGTCTATGGGGGCCAGCAGATAGGCTATGCTTCCAACCACGATGCGCTTTGCCCACCCTGGTGTCTCCGGTTGCCGATAAGAGTGATAAAGCAGTAGCGTGGCATAGGCCAGATTATGACCACTCCGCTTAAGTAGCCCTCGTAGTCTGGTTAGCAGATCACCTTCTTTGATCCATTGCTTGACCATCTTATCCCATCCTGATGGAATCCTATTCTTCATCGCTATGGTGTAAAACGGGAGATTTATCGAGTTTGTTCCCTATAAAGTACATGGTGTCGCGCTGGCAATGCATTAGTCTGCATCGTGAAATTAAGTCGAGTAGCATTGCTTCTGCTGCCTAAAATGCATGCATGTCAATCGCAAAGCGGATAAGGATGGAGAAGCAACGTGGTGACCTTATGCTGCCTGTTCACTGCGCTGGAGCAAGTCCTCGGTCAAGGCAGAAAAAGAGAAACCGGCACTGCTAAAATGATCCAACATGCGCGGCAATACATACTTCACTTTTTTGCGTGCTTTTAAGCTATCATGCATTACGATGATCGAACCGTTAGTGCTGTTTTGAAGAACATTTTGCAGGCATTGTTCATCCGAGATGGAGGCGTCGAAATCACCACTGAGTACATCCCACATCACAATGCGAAAGTGCTTGCGCAAATAGGAAAGCTGAGATGGTTTTATCCGGCCATACGGAGGACGAAAAAGACCGGAATCGGTAGAAGCTGCCCCACGCAAGACATTGCGGAAGTAACTTCTGTTCTCAGTCTGCCAACCAGATAGGTGGTTAAAAGTGTGACTGCCCACCACGTGTCCCTCGTCAAGAATCTGCTGGTGAATGTCTCCATGCCGCTCGACGTTATCGCCCACACAAAAGAAGGTGGCCTTAGCCTGATATTCTTTTAACACACTCAGTATCCATGGAGTAACCTCGGGAATGGGGCCATCGTCAAATGTGAGGAAGAGTTGCTTTCCACAGTCATTCATCTGCCAGATGAAGTTTGGGAACAGATTTTTAATCACATTGGGGGTCTTGGCAAGATACATCGCTTATGGGCTGACTTTAGATTAAGTAAATTTGCGATCCTTTATGGGACTATAACGGCATTTTTCGACTAATTGCTGTAGGAAATCGAATAAAATATCCTGGAAGCACATTGCCTAAGGGCATCAACAATAAATGAATAGCATGAAAAAAGCGGTGCGATTGCGGTTTGCGCCTAGTCCTACCGGACCTTTGCACATTGGAGGGGTAAGGACGGCATTGTTTAATTTCCTTTTTGTCAAAAAACATCAAGGCACGTTATTGCTGCGTATCGAAGATACGGATAGAAGTCGCTATCAAGAGGGAGCAGAAGCGTACATCAGAGAGAGTTTGGAATGGTGTGGCATTCAATTTGATGAAGGACCATATCGGCAATCCGATCGCCAGGAAATCTACCGCCAACATGTAGGCAAGCTTCTGGATGCAGAATATGCTTACTATGCATTTGATACGGTAGAAGATCTCGATCGTATGCGAGAGGAAGAGAAAGAAAAGGGCAATCATGTACCTAAGTACGATGCCAAAACACGCATGCAGATGAAGAACAGCCTCACCCTGTCTCCTGAGGAGGTAGAGCGACGTCTGGCCAGTGGTGATCCATACACCATTCGACTGCGGATGCCGGAGGAGGGGGAGATCTCGTTTGACGATGCTGTTCGAGGAGAGGTCTCATTTGCTACCCGGGAATTAGACGATAAAATCATCATGAAGAGCGATGGATGGCCAACCTATCATTTAGCAAACGTTATTGATGATTATACCATGGAAATCAGTCATGTCATTCGAGGAGAAGAATGGCTGAGCAGCACAGCACATCATATATACATGTACCGTGGTTTTGGATGGGAGGACCACATTCCGCAGTTTGCTCACATACCGCTTATACTAAAACCCAGTGGCAAGGGCAAGCTGAGTAAGCGTGACGGACAAAAGTTTGGATTTCCTGTTTTCCCAATGGCATGGAAGAATCGAGAAAAAGCAGAAGATAATTTTGAGGGATTCGACTCCTTTGGTTTTTCTCCAGCCGCCGTGATTAACTTCTTAGCTTTCTTGGGTTGGAATCCCGGCACGGAGCAAGAAATATTTTCGATGGAGCAATTGATTGAAGCATTTTCGCTGAAGCAGGTGGCAAAGTCGGGTGCCAAATTTGACTTCGATAAAGCCCGGTGGTTTAATCAACAGCACTTGCAAGATCAAGCACCAGAGCAGTTCTTGCAGGGAGCTCTTCCCTTTCTGAAGCAAGCCGGTATAGAGACAGATGGACATGCACGACTGTCCGAGATTCTGGGACTGGTGCAGCCTCGTGTCCATACCTATCAGGAGGTACCGACTGCCTGTCACTTCTTCTACAGTGATCGATTCGAACTGGATGTTAAGACAATTCGCAAGAGATGGAAGCCAGAAATAAAACCACACTTTGAGGCCCTGACAAAACAACTTAGTGAGCTGCCCGATTTCGAATCGTCCTCCATCAAGGTATTCGTATCTGCTTATCTGGCCGAACATGGGTTGTCTTTTGGTCAGATGTTGCCCTTGCTGCGAGTGGCCCTAACGGGTGCGGCCGCAGGCCCCGATCTCTTTAAGATTATGGAGTTGCTGGGCAGGGAAGAAGTATTTCCGAGATTTGCCAGAGCACCCGGGCAATTTGAAGCCCAGGGAACCTGATTGACCGATCATGACGTTGAAATAGTATATGCCAAAGAAAATACCACATAAAGGTAAACCGGAAGCACACGATGAGCTCTCTGGATTTGATATTCGCATTGATCCTTTTGGAGCTTTGCAGTCTACCATTCAGGTAGATCGTCTGAATGCATTCTTAAATGACAAGGTAGTGGACAAGAAGTTGGACCAAAAGGCACTCGATTCACTGCGGAAGCTCCAGTCAGAAGAAGAATAAACTTTGCACCCTTGGTGCAACTCCTGCAGTATTCTGCTGTCTTTTATTGCAAATCGATACGATTGAACCCAGCGACAGGACACATGGAACTTGTGCAGCGTTGCTTGCAAGGCGACCAACGTGCACAGTACGAGCTCTACAGCAAGTACTCACAAGCCATGTTTAATGTATGCCTGCGTATGATGAGAAGTCGCGAGGAAGCCGAAGATGCTTTGCAAAATGCGTTCGTCGACATCTTTCGCAAGCTGGATTCGTTTCGTGCGGAAGCCACGCTAGGAGCATGGATAAAAAGGATAGTTGTGAACCACTGCATCAATAGTTTAAAAAAGAAAAAGTTGCTCACTGCGGACTTAATGGACCACCACGGTCCTCATGTTGAGCCACACTACGAATGTCGCTTTGATACGCAGCAGGAGGTGACGCGCATCAAGAATGCCATTCAGCAATTGCCGGAGGGGTACCGGGTAGTTTTTAGCTTATATGCCCTCGAAGGCTACGATCATAAGGAAATAGCGGAAATCATGCAGATCAGTGAGGGAGGCTCGAAGTCGCAGTACAGTCGTGCCAGACACAAACTAAAATCAATATTGACAAATGAAGAGTCAGCAGCATAGAGAGGACCCATTAGAACGATTCATTTTTGAGAATCGGACCTCGTTCGAGGAAGATCTTCGACCTAGTGACCACATTTGGTCTACGATACAGGGAGAACTCGCCCCGAAGGCTAAAGTGCGTCTGATGCAACGTGGATGGTTTCAGGCGGTGGCAGCCGTAGGACTCCTCTTGATTGGGGTAGCCTTGGGAGCAGTATTGATGAAGCCCGCGTATACCATGGACAACACCAGTTTTACGGAGGCGACGGATCTGGAGGAATTAGAAGAATACTATGTATCCGAACTGTCTACCATGCAGGACATGCTGGTCAGCAATCCCGACTATAAGGGCATTGCAGGTGAGCTGACTGTCATCGATGGGGATATCGAAGAATTAAAGAAAGAATTAGGCGAAGTCCCACGCAATGCAAGAGCCACTGTCTTGCAGGCCATCATCGCCTCCTATGAGACGAAGGTGCAATTGTTGGAGAATGTGATGGAATATTCAAAACCTTTTAATGAGAGAGATGAAGAGGGTCCTACTACTATGTAGCACGATTATACTCTGGGCAGCTGGATGGTTATCAGTGCCCTTAGATGCGAAGACTACACGCGAGCATACAAAAACGATTGAGGAGACCTTTCCTTTGGAGGAAGGAGGGGAAGTCAATATTGTCAGTATGCATGGCCGTATTGAGGTCGCAACCTGGGATCGCCCAGAAGTAAAGATCCAGGTCACCATCAGCACGCGGGCAAAGAATGATCGGAAAGGCAGGGAAACCCTCAAACGGATTGATGTGGACTTTTCCTCCGCCAGCTCGTACGTGCGTGCAGAAACAGAGATTAAAACCCAGAAGTCCATGTGGTGGTTTATCCAGGATGTTTTGGGTGAAGCCGACATCCAGATTGACTACGACATATTCATGCCCGCCACCGCTAACCTGGATATTGAACATCGCTATGGAAAGGTGGACATCCAGAACATTGATGCCGATGTTACCATCGACTTACGTCATGGCGACCTGGAAATTGACGAAGTGACGGGAAAGGTCCGACTTAACCTGACCCATGGTGACGGAGTGATTGCCAAGGCAAATGCATCAGAAATTGACCTATCCTATTACAAGTTGAGGATGAACGATGCCAACTCCGTGGAGGTGGATGCTTCTTTTTCCAGACTCAATCTTTCCAGTGCCAATGAGTTGCGAGCACGTTCGGGCAACACCAAGTACTTCCTCGGTGATATAGGCAAGGTAGATCTTGAAAACAAGTACGGCACCATAGAGATTGATGAGCTAGAAGAGGGGCTGATTGATGCTTCCCGATGTGATGTAGACATTGATGTATTGCTAACCGATCTCGAAATCGACATCCAATCAGCAGATTTTCATGTGGAACGAACCGACCCCTCGCTTAAGAGGTTGGCCATTGAAGGCAAAAATGCCGGCATCAGTGTGGATCTGGAAGACTTGACTAGTTTTCGGCTTTCGATCGATGCAGACTATACTACGGTTGATCTACCTGATGACTTGACCATTATGGTGGAGACCGACTATGACAATCAGTTTAGAGCGGAGGCCTATCGCTCCGACAAGTCCTCTGCATCACGCATCGAAGTGATATCAGAACATGGTGGCCTAAAGATCCGATGAGGGGCTCCAGCGCTCAATGAGCTCTGGACTGGAGTTCATGAATGCCACAAATTTTTGCCGACTTTGCAAGAAGGTAATCTTCTTGCCAAAAGAGCCAGGAGTCTTGAGATAGAAATGTCCAAGATGAAAAAGAGTGTAGTCGCCGTCTACCAAACGCTCAATCTGATGCAATGGATAGCGGTAACTCTTGAAGAAATTTGTGACATACACGTATTCATGGTCGAGTTCGACCCGCTTAAGTTGAATTACCGTGAAATACAACAGAAGCACACCCAGCAAGAAGAATCCTAGCACTCCGAGTTTAAAGGTAAGGCTGCCCAAAATCGGTGCACGGGAAGACCCGGCAAAAAGCAGTGCGATGGTCATGGCTCCGAAGAAGACAATCCAAAAGGTAGGCAAGAAGAGCTTTAGACCTAATGTCGCCGATGACGAAATCCTACGCAGTTTCATCCAATGCTTGTTTTTTCTCCACACGTTTTGAGATGCCAATGCTGATTTCGTACAGGATGTAGAGCGGTATACCGATTAAAAATTGCGTCATGACATCAGGGGGAGTAATGATGGCCGACAGCACCAGAATAATCACAAAGGCAAGGCGGCGGTATTTTTTCAGGAACCCAGAAGTAATCAACCCGACTTTGGTTAAGAAGTAGACCACAACAGGCAATTCGAAAATGATGCCTGCAGGCATGCAGTACATCGCTAAGTTGTTGACAAATGACGTCAGGGTGGAGGTCGTAACCACATCGTTGTAGGCATAGCCTGCAATATCATACCCAGTCAAAAAGTGCAATGCAAAAGGAGTGATCACGTAGTACCCAAAAAACACACCCAACAAGAAGAGAAAAGAACATATGCCTACCACCCCGCGAGCCGCTTTCTGTTCCTTGGGGTATAGGCCGGGCTTAATGAACTGCCACATCTCCCAAAAGATGTAGGGAAAGGCGACCACGATGCCCAGTAGGATGGACACCTTAAGGTGCGTGATAAATTTTTCTTGTACCTGAATGGACTGGATGATCAGCTCCGGGGCTTCGCACATGCGGCCAATAAGATTGCAGAAGAAACGATACGTGGGAAAGAAGTCTTCTACCGGCCCAAAGATGACGATGCCAAAAACAAATTCTTTTGAAATGAACATCACGACAGCAAACAGTACGATGGCGGCGACGGATCGAATCAAATGCCAGCGGAGGGCTTCTAAATGCTCCAAAAAGGTCATCTCGCCTGCCTGCGACAATTTGTCTTCTTTCGTGATCAGTTCTGCATCTGCCATGAGGAGCACAAATTTAGCATAAATGAGACTGCAAAGCTCCGAAGATCTCCTGAGCGGTAGCCGAAAGATCTCCTGAGCAACAGCCGAAAGATCATCCTGAGCGACTTGCCTAGTGATCTTTCGAACCCGTGCGGCCAATGAGTACCTAACCCTTCCTTTCTCCCATCTTGATGATGCATCGCGATGAGATGGCAAACGGTCCGATTTGCACACTCCTCAGACCGTTTGCATTGAGCATGATGACCCAGGCACTTTGAGCATCATGGATTTGGACAAAATAAATCGACCAGCTCCCAATCAGCGAGATGGCAAGAGCCACAAGCAGTGCCTTTTCCGTACTTTGGCACCCGATTTTAGGACTTCGATGGCAGGAGAATTGGTACTGGAGTTGGGCATGTTGGCCCTTTCGCTTTTGGCCTTGATCAAAGGGTCGGACTGGTTTGTTGATGCAGCCGAGAAGATTGGGTTGTCGCTGGGTATCTCGCCTTTTATCATTGGGGTCACCATCATTGCTTTTGGTACTTCTTTGCCAGAGCTGGCCTCCGGTATTGCTGCGGTACTCAATGGAAGTTCAGAGATTGTGACCGGGGTAGTCGTAGGGTCAAACATCACCAATATATTGCTGGTACTCGGTCTGGTTGCCGCATACGGCAAGGTGATCAAGATGGACTACGACATCATGGATGTAGACATGCCGTTGCTGGTGGCCTCTGCTTTCTTTTTGTGGCTTTGTCTGCAGGATTATGTACTTAGCCTCACCGAAGCCATCCTATTCGTGGTGGCGCTCGTGATCTTTTTGGTCAACACGTTGACCAGTGGTGACAAAGTCAAAAACCTCAACATCAAGGCAGGCTGGAAGGACTATCTTCTGTTGGTGGTGGGAGGTGTTCTTGTAAGCTTTGGTGCTGATTTTACCGTGGAAGCCATCGGAAACATTTCCAATTCCTTTGAGATCGATCAGGATATCATTGCACAGACCTTGCTGGCCCTGGGAACCTCGCTGCCGGAGATCGTAGTGAGCATCACCGCCGCACGGAAAGGGAAAGCTGCGCTGGCCGTCGGAAACGTCCTGGGTTCTAACATCTTCAATACCTATGCCGTCATGGCGATCCCTTCTTTCTTTGGGCCCCTTGTCATTCCTGAGGGCACCTTGCATTTTACCTTGCCGGTGATGTTGGTGGCTACCTTGGTCTTCGCTCTTATGACGATAGGTGGTCGAATCACCAAATGGGAAGGATTTATGCTCCTCATCTTTTACGTCTATTTTTTCCAACATGCACTGCAGACCGCCCTGCATTGATTTGGCATGGACTTCGCAATTCTGACCTCAAAAGAATCGTTCAAAGAATCAACAATCGCATATGCTTGACAAGTTACTAGGAGGCATGACGGAAAAGCAAGAAGAAATGAAGGCTCGTCTTGCAGATGAATTGGTAGAAGCCAGCGTAGAAGATGGTGCCATAACCGTTGTGGCCAGCGCCAACCGCCAGATCCGAGACATTAGCATCGACTCCGACAAGCTCGACGTGACCGATGTCGAGCGAGTGCAGGACTTATTGGTGGTAGCCATAAATGAGGTTCTGGAGATTGCTGCCGAGAGAGAAGCGGCTGAAGCCCAATCCATGATCAGCGACATGATTCCACCTGGTCTTGGAGGCCTTTTTGGGATGAATAAAGATTGATGCATTTGGCAGCGAAGTACACGACTACAGGCTTAGAAATAAACAGGATGCTCGGTTGGGTTTTGATCCTGGTCTTGGGAATCATGCCGCAAATGACCCGTGCTCAAAGCAGTGACCTCATCGCATACTACCCCTTCGATGATGGCTCTGCAACGGATGTCCCCACAGGAAACTCCAATGGCATCCTATCGGACATTGCGCCGACGGTGGGCTGCGGAGTGGTGGGCAATGCATTGCAATTTGATGGCGAAAACAACTTTGTAGACTTGCTGGGCATCGTCTCGACTGGAGATTACTTCCGGGAATTGGGAGAGTTTACCATCAGCTTTTATTTCCAGACCGAGAGCCCCTTTGGCACCCACGACATATTGTCTAAGCGTAACTCATGCAGCCCCGACAACGCCTTTGCCGTTCGATATACGCCCTCCTCGCAGACCATATCCGTCGAGATAAGCGAAAGCAATGAGCGCAATGCACGATTTATTCATCGCCTGACCCAGCCCACTTGCTGGATTCATGTAGCGATAACAAAGTCTACGAGCTCACAGGCACTCTACATCAATGGAAGCTTTGTGAGTGATGCCAATATTTCGGGCAATCTGGACATGACATCGACGGCAAACTTTAAGATTGCAGATAGCCCTTGCCTTGGGACCACCGATCGCCGATTCGCTGGACTATTGGACGAATTGCGTATTTACAATAGAGCCTTGCGAGATGATGAGATCCG
Organism: Saprospiraceae bacterium; assembly: GCA_019634275.1. Lineage (GTDB taxonomy): Bacteria > Bacteroidota > Bacteroidia > Chitinophagales > Saprospiraceae > CAJQNM01. The sequence goes on along the minus strand of JAHQVP010000299.1, from coordinate 9,898 downwards.
TGCCCTCTATATTCCTGTGGATCAGATACTGACTCCAGATACCACCGTCTACCAAGGAGATGCCATAGCATTGAGAGCAGGTCAAAGCTGTGCCCCCGCATTAAATTGGGTGCCTGGAGGCTCAGATCCCATGGGATTTTCCACTACCATCACTCCGCCCCAGACAGCTACTTATGCTCTGGAGTTTCTCTATCCGTCCTGTACGGCCACGGACAGTGTGTTGGTAAACGTGATTGATCCGAGTCAGGTGGATTGTGGTGAAGTACCTATGGCCAATGCATTTACGCCCAATGGTGATGGCCGAAACGACGCATTTTTCATCAGTAATCCTTTTAGCATACAAGATCTGATTCGGTTTGAGATCTTTGATAAGTGGGGAAATAAGGTGTTTGGCACGACGCAGGTGGCGGATGTCTGGGATGGCTCTTACCAGGGCCGAATGGTTAATCCTGGCCTCTTTGTGTATAAGATTCGCTACAGCTGTGCTGGTGAAGAGTTTACGAAATCGGGAAGTGTGATGGTCCTGCGCTAACTTAGCCTTATGGTACGTTTGCTCTTGTGGTATTGCCTTCTAATTTGCTGGTCTTGCGGCAGTCCGGAGCAGGATGTTAAGTCGACGGCTGAGCATCATGAAGACAAGACCGTGGCCTCATCAGAAGATACACTCAGACCTCCCACGATCGCTCATGCAGAAGAGGAGCCGAAGAAGGACTCACTTGTGATGGAAACAATCACCGATGCCCCGCCTATTCAAGAGAAGAAGCCGGTGCCTGCCCCGTCTCCCAAATACCCAGAAATCGCATTCAAGGAGACCACCATTGACTTTGGCCAATTGATCGCCGGCGATAAAACCTCCCATACATTCGAGTTTGAAAATCGCGGTGATGGGCCTTTGGAAATCAAGAATGTACACGTTTCCTGTGGTTGTACCTTTCCGAGCTATCCTTTCTTGCCGCTTGCTCCAGGTGAAAAGGGTCACATTGGCCTTACATACAACAGCGCTGGTAAAGAAGGTCAACAGAGAGCGACCGCACGTGTGATCACGAACGATCCAAAGCAGAAAGAAGTAGTATTGAGTCTGGTGGGGGCGGTAGCAAAGGAAACACAGTAGATCTCTTGTATAACGTTATCGCTCATCAGGCTAACTCCAATCACACGTATTGACATGTTTGCAGCGGATCTTTACACTAATAGCATATTTCCTGTCCCGATTGGCCCTAAGCTATGCTCCCGTGCACGCCAAGATCTACTACGAAAATGTACCATGTTCACGAATACTGGCGCTTTTTCTTACGCAACTAAGGGATGCTGCTCACGCAACTAGGAAGAATACAGGCCAAGGACCGGGGTAGGCACTAGATGCATATAAGCCCTATCGGACCAAGTTGATGTCACCTCTAAATAGGAAGCTTTTGCCATCAACGAAGTCCACCTGAACCAAATACATGTACACACCAGGATCCATCATATCGGCTCCCATGCGTCCATCCCATCCTTCAGTACCCAGTCCATTAGGCGGTTCTTCGCCATGCTCATAGACCAGATTTCCCCAGCGATCGAACACCTGCGTCCACTTGATCTGCCGTACGCTGGGCCCCGTAAAGATCTGCCATTTGTCATTGATGCCATCATTGTCAGGCGTAAAAGCGTTGGGAATGAAAAGGTTGCGGGCTTTGTCTACGCGGACCATGACCTCCCCTGTGGCAGAGCAGCCGTTGAGGTCCACCACCTGCAGGATAAATTGCTGGTCGTCTATCGGGAAAGCCATGGGATTGGCGCAATTGGAACAGGTGAGAAGCTCTCCCGGATTCCAGAGGAAGGAATCAACCTGGTCAATACCACTAAGATCGGGATCCAATCGTACGCTCTCTCCCAAGCCTACGGTGATCTCACCCCCGAGATTGACCAAAATCTCTTCAGGTTGGTTTACCATGATGGTGTCGTCCCTTCGGCAGCCTGCAGCATCAAAAACGGTGACAATGTGCTCTCCTGCGAAGATGGGAATGTCGGTGCCAAGCGTCTGTGTAGGCCCATTGTCGATGCTAAAGCTGTAACCGGGAAGGCCTCCACTGGCATCGGTTACGGCAATGCTGGTTGCGCCGCCGTGGCAATTGGGTTCTATAGGTTGATCGTAAATGGTGAGAATCTCCGTCAACTCCGTTATCTCTACGAGGGCTGTATCGGCGCATCCCCGACTGTCCGAAAGCTGAATTTCATATTGCCGTGCACCGAGATCCGTTGCGAGCAAGCCCGGAACCGCAGAATCGTGAGACCAGCTGATGATAGGAGCTGCATCCCGATTTCCTCCCTCCCAGATGAGCTCAATGGCACCATCTTGATCGCCAAAGCAAAGGTTGAGGCGCGAAGCCATCGAGTCCAGACGCAGGGTGAGCGGCGGAGGATCGTCAATGGGTATTTCCAGTTGTGCTACGCATGCCGGATCCAGCAGATCGACGATCTCGACCGTGTACATGCCCGAATCGAGACCATTGACAATGCTCGTGGTAGCACCAAAGTCTGTGTCTCCTGTTGACCAGGTAAAACTAAATTGGTCTGATCCCGTGCTTGGTCGTGACACGGCGAGCTGAATGGCTCCGTCCGCAACCCGATGACAAGATTGATTGCTGAGCAGAGTGGTATCAACATCAATGGGCTCAGGGAAGGACACTGATATGGAATCCTGGTATACAATGCAATCGTCCACATTGAGGACAGAATAGCGATAGAGCCCAGGTTCGGCAACACGTAGAAAAGGTTCATTCTCGGTAATAAGGGTGTCAAAGGTGGGCCCATTCCACTGCCAGTCTTTCGGTCCACCAATGTTGATCTGCATGTTAAAAATTCTCCCTGATGGAGTTTCGCTGCATCCGGATAAGGCATCAAAGCGCATGTCCCTGCCGATGCTCACGGGAAACACTGGATCCATGATTTCGAAGCTGTCTATGGCAGGACATACCATGCCATTGATGGTTTCGGTGACGGTGACGGCGTAGGTGCCCGCACCCAATCCGGAAATCATCGGCGTTTGCTCCCCGGTGCTCCAGAGAATTTCATTTCCTCCGATTTCTCCCATGACGGATAGCGTGGCGTCCATATCCCCAATACACGTCAGGTCGACCAGAGCATCATCGATTTCGATGGTCGGTCCCGATCTTAGTACAAACACCGTGGAGTCTTGGCATCCATTCGCATCGGTAAGGGCTACCGTATACGCTCCCGCTGGTAGAAACGGTCCCGTGCTGCTTCGATCCGCACGCTGAATGCCATTCCAATCGATGGTGTAGGGAGGCCAGGAACTCAAGGGGGTGCCTCCGATGTCATTAAAAAAACCAAAATCGATCTCTCCGTCGATTCCATCTGGACAGGAGGGCTGCATCACTGCAGCAGACACATTTAGTGGGCGGGGGTCAGTAATCGTGATGGTATCCGATTGAATGCATCCGGTAGCCACCTCGGTAGCCGTTACCCGATAGGTGCCCGGTGACAGTCCGGTGACGGTAGTTGAGGTGGGATCGTCCGCCTGAATACCTGATCCCAGACCACTCCAGCGGAAGGTGTAATTCTGCGAATCGTTTTGATCGGCGCTTGCAGTAAACTGTACCTGTGCATCAGTCCTTCCGGCGCAACTGACGTTTTCATCGTTGCTTGTTGACGGAGCCAGCATGATGTTCTTATCGGCGATCAGGGTAAAAGAGTCACGTAGAGCTGGACAGGTGCCGGCCATATCGGTCACTTCGATAAAGTATTGTCCGGGTGCAAGATTGGGTTTAGAACTCCCATTGCTGCTGGTCACGGCATTGCCAATGGGGTTGGCCTCAGCATCAAACCATCGATACTGAAAGGCGCCTGGTACCGTAGTAGTCCAGAAGAGCTCTCCGTCATCGGCACCATTGCAAGTAGGCAAGGCCCGGATCTGGGCCGTCATCAATTCTACTCCTCCTCCCAAGATGCTATCACGTTCTGTGGCCACACAGCCATTGGCATCCGTGACCGTAAGCTCCCAGCGCCCCGGATCTTGCTCTCCAAGGCTGTCAACTCCATAGAGGACGAGATCGGTATCTAAATTGCGCCATTGAAAAGTGGCAGGGCCGTTGCTGACCAGGTTTTCTACCTTGATGATGCCATCACTAGAGCCGACACAAGAAAGGTCGTCGGTCGCCAAATCAAAGCTGACCTGATTAATCATGCTTAGGTCAATGGGGGCGGTACCTCCATTTCCTCCGGCATCATCACGAACATTTATCTGAATGGACGAGGCAGTTACGTTCGTCAATCGTATAATCTCCCCGGGACTCGTGATCGTTCCCTGGGAAACAAAGGTGCCGGAGTTAAGATCGATGACTTCAAACTGATATGGGCCTCGACCTCCATAAGTAGTAAAGGACACTTCGATGCTACCTCCCACACGACAAGCGGTGGCGTCAAACACGTCTACAATCAGCGGAGGAGTGAGGGAAATGGATCCATGTTTGGTTTCAAAGGGTACATCGGTTACTTCATTGGTGATGGTCAAGTCACTAGTGAGCGTCGGGGCAAAAGTCAGACCCGTACGGTCGCCAGGGGTGCCGATGGCGGTAAAGCAGAGCTCAAATAGGATTTCGTTATCCGCCAAGGTTTGAGGAGTAAGACCCTGATCAAACCAGAGCGTTGTAAAACGACCTTCGGCTGCACGATCGAGCACAAGCGATGCACTCCCTGAGATGGAAGGGTGAGGATTGGCGAAATTCTCAAGCGTCAATACTGTTGGATCCCAGAGAATAGAAAACGAGAACGAGAGAATTTCTTCATAGTCTCGAACCCGAATGGGCACACAAAATTGACTGCCTGCATCCACGATAGAATCTCCCATGCACAGTACCACAGGGTCTACATCCGCAGGAATCCGGCGAATGGTAGAAAAGCTGCATCCCATGCCATCGGTGACGGTGACCTCATAATTGCCGGGCTCTGGTACGTCAAAAGTAACGGTACCATCGTGTGTGGCAATTTCATTGACTTGCCCGACCAGTGATGGGTCGGCCGTGTTGACCATGGAAATGGAGTAACTGGCTCCAGCTTTCCATTCCGGCAGCCCCCCTGTGACTGACAACGTTCCTGAGGTGGATCCTGCCGGCGTTTGCAAACTGGAGAGGACGATTTCGTTGAGGTAGACGATGCTAAACGCAGAACCAGGCGAGATAACCACACACTGATCGTTAACCTTTAAGGAATCAAATTGGCTGAGGGTGATGGGTGCAAACCACATCTGTCCAGGTGCTCCGTTGAAGAATTGATCTTGCACTTGACCGAGGTTTTGAAAATAGGCATCGCCATTAGGCTGTCCTCGGGCAACAAAAAAAGGACTTTCGGCATTTCCAGCTGGATTAGGTTCTATGCCGTCTCGCACCAAATCTTGTTCCGCAAATCCACGAACAACGGGTTTCTCTCGGTAATAGGCATATCCAACGCCCCCGCCGGAGGTACGAGGCAGGGCATCGAACTGTTGATCTTGTTCATGATCAATAAAGATGAGGTCTCCATAACAGAGAAAAATGGTGTCATCGAAGGGAGGGAAAGACTCTGCCTGGTTGCTTTCGGCATTGAATGCCCTGATGCTTGCAATCGTACCAGCATCGATGATGGAGTTTTGATCACAAGGTATGCTTCGATCAAAGCTCGAGATAAGCTGTACCTCTTCCGCTTGCTGCGCCATAGACGATGACGAAAACAATGCCATCAGCAGAAGTAAAAGACACGTAACCTTGGGTGAGTCGAGATTCAAATTTCTAACATTAAATGAGTCGCAACGATTCGAATCCTATGGCCGAATCATTGCTTGATCGTAACACGGAAGTCAAACGATGTAGGGGTGTGAATATTATGTTAAAATGGAGTCGTTTTCGGTACTTTAACGGTGTCTTGATCTGGTCCATTAAATTGACCGCAATCTTAGCGAGTTTGTTGCTTGGAATGACGCTTCACGTTGGACTTTAACATCTTGAGAAGCTCGGCTTGGGAAGGTGCATGCTGAATAAGGTCCAACCGCTTGCCTTCGTCGTTTAGGACGAGCAGGGCGGGTAGTGTTTTGACGTTTTCTTGAGCCGCCAGCAATTTGCCTTCGATACGGTCGGCATTGACCTTCAGCGAAATGAAATTTTCATTTAACAATTGGACGACGAGAGGATCACGAAAGAGGGTTTCTTCCATCAGCTTACAGGAATGACACCAGCGAGCGGTGAGGTCTACAAAGACCAGTTTTTCTTGTTCTTGGGCCAATTCGAGGTTGGTCCGGAGATCCCCGCCACGAAAATGAATGGAGTGTAACCGATCTCCACCGTTAAGGGCAAGGATGAAAATGGCCAGAAATGCACAAAGTTTCATTGTTGGGTATTTTCTTTTCTAGCGGCAAAACTTATGCCAATAGGCTATCAATGTGTCTTTTACACATCATAAATCCTTAAAATTTGATAAAGAAAATAGTTAAAGTGGGCCGTTTTTAGCGGTCAGGAATGGCTCGTAAAGGTAAAACTTCTTTAAGGGCAATTTCTTACATTGCGCCGGTTTTTTAACACACCGAATGACTAAAATCAAAGCGTGTATTGCGGGGGTACATGGATTTGTCCCTGACTATGTCCTCACCAATGCAGAATTGGAATCCATGGTCGATACCAACGATGAGTGGATACAATCTCGCACAGGCATTAAGCAGCGCCATATACTGAAGGGCGAGGACAAAGGGACTTCTCACATGGCCATCAAGGCAGTAGAAGGGTTATTGCAGAAGACCAATACCGATCCCGCAGAGATCGATTTGACTATATGTGCGACAGTGACGCCCGATTCCTTGTTTCCCGATACCGCCAATACCATTAATGCGGGTGTTGGTGCCGTAAATGCGTGGGGATTTGACCTAAATGCAGCATGCTCGGGGTTCCTTTTTGGCCTTACGACCGGCGCAAAATTTGTCGAAACAGGTACCCATAAGAAGGTGCTGGTGATCGGGGCCGATACCATGTCATCGATCGTAAACTATCAAGATCGCAGCACTTGTGTCATTTTTGGCGATGGTGCTGCTGCCGTACTGCTCGAACCGAATGAGGATGGTTTTGGAGTGCAGGATGAGATCTTAAAGGGAGATGGAGAAGGCAGGCAGTACCTGCATATGAAAGCAGGAGGTTCTAGACGTCCTGCATCGGCTGAAACGGTGGCAAATGGCGAGCATTTCGTGTACCAGGATGGCAGACCCGTATTTAAGGCGGCAGTAAAAGGTATGAGCAATACCGTGACCGAGGTTATGCAACGCAACCAATTGACCGTCGATGACATTGATTGGTTGGTGCCGCATCAAGCTAATCTCCGCATCATCACATCCGTTGCAAATGCATTGTCATTTCCAATGGAGAAAGTAATAGTAAACATTCAAAACTATGGCAATACCACCGGGGCAACCATACCGCTCTGTCTGTGGGATGCACAACAAAAATTTCGAAAGGGAGACAAGATTCTACTGACGGCATTTGGAGGAGGATTTACTTGGGGTGCATCTTATCTCACCTGGGGTTACGATTCCTGACTCCCGCTATTTTTGTAAATTTTAATAAATCTGATTATGGCAGATACTTCTGACATTCGCAATGGTCTTTGCATCAACTACAACAATGACATCTTTAGCATTGTCAGCTTTCAGCATGTTAAGCCGGGTAAGGGCAATGCCTTTGTAAGAACTAAATTGAAGAGCATCACCACAGGGAAGGTGCTCGACAATACTTTTCCAGCCGGTCATAAGATCGAGGTAGTGCGCGTGGAACGCCATAAGTTTCAATTTCTGTACAAGGATGACAGTGGATATCATTTTATGAATAATGAGACCTATGAGCAGCTTGCCATCCAGGAATCCATGCTGGAAAATCCTCAATTTCTAATGGAAGGAGGACAGGTAGAGATTCTATTTCATGCGAAGGAAAACATTCCCTTGGTGGTGGATATGCCCAGCCACATCGAAGTGCAGATTACCTACACCGAACCCGGTCTAAAAGGAGATACGGCGACCAATTCACTTAAGCCGGCAACCATTGAAACGGGCGCAGAAGTAAGAGTGCCTCTGTTTATCAACGAAGGAGATTATATTAAAGTCGATACCGCCACTGGTGCGTACATGGAGCGAGTTAAAAAGTAAAGATGGAATTCAAGGAAATCAGTGATCTAATCAAGCAGATTAGCAAAAGCAATTTGATTGAGTTTAAGCTAAAAGATGGCGAATTTGAACTCTTCATCCAGACGGACAAGCACGGGAAGTCGAGCCCCAGGCCCGCACCGGTATCGGTAGTAAGTGCACCGTTGGCCCCTGCCCAGCCCGCCATGCCGGCTGTCGCTCCCGTCGCTGCACCACTTGCTCCCGCTCCAGCCGCAGAGGATTCTTCCGCTAAGCCAGCGGACGAGGGATCTGCACAGACTGGTCTGCTGGAAATTCGCTCCCCCATGGTGGGAACATTTTATCGATCATCAGGGCCGGATAAAGGACCATTTGTAAAGGTAGGAGATACCATTGAGGCAGGCTCTGTCGTGTGTATTGTAGAGGCCATGAAGCTTTTCAATGAGATCGAATCAGAGATCAGTGGCAAAATTGCCAAGGTGGTAGTCGAAGATGCTGCTCCAGTCGAATATGACCAGGTCTTATTCCTGGTAGAACCTTAAATACTACCCCGAGTATCGGAGGATCAATGTGCACGTGTTGCACCATTACCTAAGCCAAAGAGGACGGATCAATGTTTAAGAAAATACTGATTGCAAACCGAGGAGAAATCGCATTGAGGATCATACGAACCTGCCGGGAGATGGGCATTCAGACCGTGGCCGTCTACTCTACTGCAGATCGAGAAAGCCTACATGTACGCTTTGCCGACGAAGCCGTATGCATCGGACCTCATCCTTCATCAGAGTCCTATCTGAACATTCCCAAGATCATGGCTGCCGTCGAGATCACCAACGCGGACGGCGTCCATCCAGGATATGGGTTTTTAGCCGAGAATGGAGACTTTGCAGAAGTTTGCCAGCAATACGGCACCAAGTTTATCGGACCTACTCCCGAGATGATTCGCAAGATGGGAGACAAGGTGACGGCAAAGGAAACCATGATCAAGGCCAAGGTCCCTGTCATCCCGGGATCCGATGGATTGCTTACCGACGTGGCAGAAGGAAAACGCGTTGCCGAAAAAATCAAATATCCAATCATCCTCAAGGCTACCGCAGGAGGTGGAGGCAAGGGCATGCGCATAGTCAGAAAGCCCGAAGATTTTGAATCTGCCTGGGATTCTGCCCGCGCAGAGGCCAAAGCATCGTTTGCTAATGATGGTATCTATCTGGAAAAATTTGTGGAAGAGCCACGCCACATTGAATTTCAAATTATCGGCGATCAGCATGGCAAAGTGATCCACCTCTCCGAAAGGGATTGTAGCATCCAACGGCGACATCAAAAGCTCGTTGAAGAGGCACCCTCACCCTTCCTGACCAAGAGCTTGCGCAAAAAGATGGGTACCGCAGCGGTCCGAGCAGGAAAAGCCATTCGCTACGAGGGGCTTGGCACAGTGGAGTTTCTGGTCGATAAGCACCAGAATTTCTACTTCATGGAGATGAATACACGTGTTCAGGTTGAGCATCCCGTGACCGAAGAAGTCATAGATCATGACTTGATCAAGGAGCAGATAAAAGTGGCTGCCGGAATGAAGATCTCAGGAGACAACTATATTCCGCATGCCCATGCAATTGAATGCCGCATCAATGCAGAAGATCCTTACAACAACTTCATGCCGAGTCCGGGAAAGATCACTTCTTTCCATAGTTCCAAAGGGCATGGTGTCCGGGTCGATACCCACGTCTATGCCGGATATAGCGTTCCTCCTTTTTACGACTCCATGATCGC
>JAHQVP010000298.1 GCA_019634275.1 Saprospiraceae bacterium | reverse complement strand
TCGTCCCAGCCAATCATCTTTTTGCCATTGGCCGAAAGAATGTCTTCCATGCGCTGGATGAAATAGCTTTGTAGCTCTGATTCATCTCTAAGGCCGAGACTGCGGATGGCTTCTTGACAGCCACTATGTGTCTTCCATGCGCTCTTATTGCATTCGTCACCACCAATGTGGATGTACTTAAAAGGAAATAGATCCGCCACCTCCTTCAAGATTTGCTCCATAAATTGATACGTCGATTCCTTACTGGGACAGAGCGTATTGTCTTTGTACGCACCTCCCGTAGCCACCGTGTAAGGTCCCGGTTGACAAGCAAGGTGCGCATAACTGGCAATCAAGGCTTGTGAATGCCCCGGAACATCAATCTCCGGCAGCACCTCTATATGTCGATCCCCTGCATATGCAATAATCTCGCGAATGTCTTCTTGTGTATAGTAGCCTCCATAGGTCGTCGAATCTCCGGGTTGTTGCTTGGGCCGACCCCACCAACGATTGTGAGACCAATCATAATCCGTATAATCCACTCGCCAGGCACCCACTTCATGCAGCTTTGGATAAACCTTGCTTTCTATTCGCCATCCTTGATCGTCCGTCAGGTGCCAATGAAAGACATTGAATTTGAGTGAAGCCATCTGATCCAGATAGAATTTGACGTCCTCCACATCAAAGAAATGACGAGAGACATCCAGCATAAACCCTCGCCATTTGAAGCGGGGTTGATCTCGTATCGTGATGGCAGGCACGCCGAGCAGATCCGGTTTTCCCTTGCCATGCTGAAGGCGATCGATGGGGAGGAGTTGACCAAGGGTCTGCAAAGCATAAAAAACCCCAGAAGCAGCATTAGCCCCTATATCAATGCCTTCGCTTGACACCGATAAAGTGTACGCATCTCCCGTGAGTTGCTCTTCCCGCATCACTCTAATTCCTGCACTCCCTTCTGTAACAAGGGAGATATCCCACTCCATAGTCTTTAGTAGACTCTCGCGAAAAACCTGAGTGGATGGAATCCAGTCCTCTTCAGCAACGAGGAGCGCCACTTTGGGTCCCATCTCGAAAACTCCACTGAGCAGGTTTACATCCTGAGGCACTGGAATCAATGCCACTTCATCGGTGGTGAGCACACGCTTGTGACATGCCCCGGTTAACGTCGCAACACTCAAAGCGATCCAAAGGGAACTCCATCTGAGTCCGACAAACATATTGGTGTCTTTCATGGATGGTAGAATACAAAAAATCGAGCGCTAGCCTCGATGATTATGCGGACATGTGTAATCACCCACGAAGTCACATCATCACGCACATAAGTATGCTCATATTCCCTATTTTACTGACATGCAAGATCGCAAGCTTCTCTATTGGTCGATTACTGTCGCACTGGCAGGATTTCTGTTTGGCTTTGACACCATCGTAATCTCGGGTGCTGACCAACCCATCCAAAAGCTTTGGAATACCAGTCCACTATTTCATGGCACCTTTATTATGTCCATGGCCCTGTGGGGAACGGTATTGGGAGCACTGCTTGGCGGCATTCCATGCAGGATCTTCGGCCGAAAAAAAACCCTCTTTTGGATTGGTATTTTATATGCGATTTCGGCACTCGGATCTGGTTTAGCCCCTGACCCCTACAGCTTTTCCATATTCAGATTTATCGGGGGAGTTGGAGTTGGAGCTTCCTCAGTAGCAGCGCCGATATACATCTCTGAGATAGCTCCGGCCCGTCAGCGAGGACGGCTTGTTGCGATGTATCAGTTCAACATTGTCTTTGGAATTCTCGTGGCCTTTCTCTCCAACTATCTATTTGGAAAATTCATGGGCGAAGGTGCCTGGAGATGGATGCTGGGCATCGAAGCTGTGCCGGCCCTCATCTATACGGTGATGGTCATGGGTGTACCGCGAAGTCCCAGATGGGTTATGATGCGCAAGGGCAATGAAGAAGAAGCGCTCTCCCTATTGGAGAAAATTCAAGGCACAAAGGAAGCCGCCCAAACCGCGTTGCAGCAAATTAAAGAATCACTGGCTCGTGTGAAAACGGAAAAATTGCTGAGCAATAAATATCGAAAACCCGTTATCCTCGCCTTCCTCATTGCATTTTTCAACCAGGTATCGGGAATTAACTTTGTCCTTTATTATGCTCCTAGAATATTCGAATCTGCCGGCATCGCAGCAGACAATGCACTGGGTGCTTCCATACCCATCGGGATTGTTAATCTGGTCTTTACCCTGCTCGGTCTGCGCCTGATTGATCAACTGGGCAGACGCCAATTGATGCTGATAGGTTCGATCGGATACATCGTCACGTTATTAGGAGTTGCCTATGCATTTTATTCGGGTGCACAGGGATGGTACGTCGTGGCCTTGGTTGCAGCATTTGTCGGCGCGCATGCAGTAGGTCAAGGTGCGGTCATCTGGGTATTTATTTCGGAGATCTTTCCAAACTCCGTCCGTGACGGAGGCATGTCTCTCGGATCCGGTACGCACTGGGTTCTTGCTGCATTAATTACGCTGGTTACACCGGTGGTGATCGAAACTTTCAGTGGAGCGACGATATTCTCATTCTTTGCCTTTATGATGGTTTTACAACTGCTATGGGTAATCTATCGAATGCCCGAAACGAAAGGCGTACCACTGGAAGAACTCGAAAAACAGCTGCTTAGATAGCGTAAGAAACAAGTCATCGTTGGTTTTCCGATTTCTCGGTTTAACAAAGGTGAGATCAATTTTGGTCTCCTGCTGTTTATACTTACGTGTATCAAATATCAAGTTGAGATGTCGATAATGTCCGTCTTCCGTTTTCTGCTATTCACCCTTACCTTCCTAGCTGTTCATTTGCTCTCGGCCCAACACCAAACTTCTCTTTTTCAAGACTATTGGTTTGGAGGTGAGGCTGAATTGACTCGGTACGATTTGCGTCAATCCCGATATGGAGAGATCCATGACGGAGATGCAGTACTGATTTACGTCACCGAGCCATTCAGAATGGACAAACAAGTTAAGTATGAAGGGGGCGATCAACGCAACGTCTCGTCCGTCCTAAAGCTCAATCTTACACGGAAATTTTTTACCGGGATCTACCCCTACTCGATCATGTCCTCCATATTCAGTCCACTTGATCCCCGAGAAGCCACTGTAAAAACCTCGACCACATCACAAGAGTGGTGCGGTCACAGTTTTAGTCAGCTCAACTTGCGGAGCGGTCAGTATCATGGTGTTCTGCGATCGTACTTTCAAGCCGAAGGTGATCAGGAATTTAGATTGCCACAGGCCATGCTCGAGGATGAAATTTGGACTAAGATCCGTCTGGATCCTACGTCACTCCCAACAGGTCAGATCGACATTATCCCTGGCGGCAGCTACTTGCGCTTGCATCACGAATCACATAAGGTACAGAGCGCCCAAGCCTCTTTCTCTCCAGAGACGAAAAGCCCACATTCTGACCAGCCTGTAAAGACATATACCGTTGCCTATCAGCACCTGGCTCGCACGCTTAGCATCACTTATGAGACCCGCTTCCCATTCTCTATCGTTGCCTGGGAAGAAACAACCTCGATGGGTCCAGGATCCCGAAAACTAACCACCACTGCCATCAGAACGCATACCATGAAGCTTGACTATTGGAATCGGCACAATAACAAGGATAAGTCGCTCCGCAGAGACCTGGGACTAGATCCCGCAAGCTTCTAAGCGTCAGCCGGGGAGTGCAGCGCTTGAAGTAATTCTTCAATCCTTGAAAGAGTGGAACGGAGCCCCAGGTCAAACATTTCTTGCGCCTTGCTGAAGTTAAACATGTGGAACCTGTTTAAGCCTACAGGTTCGATCAAGAAATCGCAATGGACAGAGTCAATGCGTGATCGATACCAAAGAGAGACTTCAAAGACACGGCTCATAATGCTGCGAATGTTACTAATGTCCTCATTGCTTTTCTGATCCTTGGTTACAGCATTGGACCCGATAAGAAAATCGCATTCATGCCGTATAGGTTCGGCAGGCATGTTGTTCATCACTCCACCATCAAGATAGAGGTCCCCATTGATGTCCACTGTCTGAAAGACTCCCGGCACGGCTGAGGAAGCCAGTACCAAGTCCTGCAATGGACCTTCTGACCAGACCTCATGTTTGCCCTTATTCAGGTTTGTAATCCCTATCCGAAAAGGTTTACTAAGGTTCTCTATGCGATCAGCATCGATGTACTTGCTGAGTTGAGTCCTCAGATGTTTCTGATCTGACCAACCGCGCAGAGACATCGACGGTCGAAACAGTCTGTTGAGGTTGCTTCGTTGAGCGATGTCCAGAATCTCCGCCGGACCATATCCCGCACAATACAGGACACCTATGATGGCGCCTGCCGACGTACCCAACACCACGTCGGGATAAATTCCATGCATTTCCAGAGCGCTCAGGACCCCAATGTGGGCCATCCCTCTCGCACCTCCTCCGGATAGTGTTATGCCAATTCTTTTTTCTTCAAACATGCTTTTCCCGATGCTTTTATGCTCCAGCAGATATTATTCTTCAATGTCCTGGATCGAATAACGAAAAAGAGAGGCCAAATGACCTCTCTTCTTAAAACAATATTTTTCAGATTCGTCCTAGTACGTTGTCAAGTAGGATATTGCCATCAATTTTAAAAAGATTTTGCTCTGAGATGAGGCGAGCGAAAGCGTCAGAACGTAGGCAGGGCCGTAGCCCTGGCGAGGCTCTGGAACGAAAAATCAGGGCAAAAGATCTTAAAATTGGTGTTAGTATTTTGCTTGACAATGTACTAGTTGAACAAAATAGCGAAGACCAATTCGCATTCGCCATCTAGATCCGAAGTTCGAAATATCAAATTTATCCTTGCCGAGCCGGTCATCGGTGAAGTGGCTAAGAGATTTAGTCCCGAAGCAAGTCCTTAGAAATGGACCCTGCGAAATTATAGGCCCAGGCATCTATTGCAACCAATCCACTATCTACGGCGTACCAAGTTGCTCGGATAAACAACCACACTTTCAAAACCCTGATCATTGATGGCGGACACTCCAAATAAGTAGTTGTCGATGATGACGTTCTTGAGGGTAAAGGAGTGTTCTGTAGGAACGAGTCTGCTATAATCCCATGTCGGGGAGATCGTCTCCCGCCAATGCACTTGATGAGCGGAGGGTGTCTGCTGATGCGCATCAACGTCCCATTCCAAATAGGTAGATGGTCTAACGATGCCGCCAATACGGACTTGAGCAGGAGGAAGTGGAGCCCATGCCATTGAGGCCAGCGTAATCACATTGACTGCGGTAAGACGGGCTGCATAGTCAAAATCGACCCGCTCAATAACATCACCATACTCAATTCCATCTTCTGTACGAAGATCTTGATGTTGTCTGGTGTAATCCTCATGCGTCTCCATAATACGGACCCCTGGAAACCCCAAGTCATTAAAGGGGCGATGGTGCCCTCCCCTGCCAAAACGATCCAGGCGATAGATCATTTTCGCCTTTAAATTGGTACAGTACTTCTCGGTCAGTCGATGCACATAGCGCGCAATTTGACGAGAAGGGCCATCAACTTCCCCCCCGTAAAATCTTCGCCATGTCTGTTTTTGGAGATCGTCCGTAGCGGGGGTAGGCTCAGAAAACACACGAAAGGAAGCATTGTCAATGACTCCATCTATGCCCTTTATGTTTCCAATCATGTCATTGTTCAGTACTGCTTGGATGTTCCAACCTGAGGCTTTGGCATTTTGTGCCATGATCTTACCTCCCATCAGACCTTGCTCTTCTCCAGAAAGAGCAGCAAAGACAATACTAGAATGAAATCGGTGATGGGATAGGATACGGGCCGCCTCGAGCACTCCTGCCACGCCGGAGGCATTGTCATTTGCGCCAGGTGCATCGCTGTCTCCATCAGTGGAAGAGGAGGCCCTTGAATCAATATCACCGGACATCATAACATAGTGATCCGGTCGTGTTTGTCCTCTCAAAATAGCGACGACATTGACTACCCAAACATCATGTGGCAATCTTCGAAATTCTTCTTTCGTCGCCAATCCCCGCTCATAGTAGACCTCCAGACATCCATCACAGGCTTCTGAGATCCGATCGAACTCCTCCTTTATCCAACGGCGGGCAGCTCCGATTCCCCTTGTGGAAGAGGAGGTATCCGAAAGCGTATTGCGGGTACCGAAGGACACCAACCTCTCGATGTCTTTCTGAATGCGATCTGCCTGGGGGGCTTCCGCCAGCTCATAAAGAATTTCGGATGTAATGCCTTGGCCATGTGCCTGGGATAGTACGGACACGAACGCAAACACAAAGAGAACAATACGCATCATAGTAGAAACTTTGCGACAAAACTACCGAAGATAAAATACACGCGCATTGGGTACTGCCCTAAAAAATACTGACTTTTGACCTTTACAGAACGCTTCAACATGACAGAGTCTATTGCCTCCCGTGTCTTAATGATCCGACCGGCCTCATTTGACTACAACGAAGAGACCGCTGAGTCTAACGTATTCCAAGTACGTCCCGAAGAGGGCTCGGACATCCAGGCCATGGCCGTTAAAGAATTTGATCAGCTGGTGTCTACACTGAGGGAGGAAGGCATAATGGTCACGGTGATCGATGATGATCCTTCCCCACATACACCCGATGCCGTCTTTCCAAATAATTGGATTACGCTGCATTCTGATGGTGCCCTTATCACCTATCCCATGCAATCAGAAGTCCGAAGACAGGAACGAAGGGAGGACATTATTGAGCAGATCATGGAAGCCAATGGCTACACCCGACGCTACAGTTTTGAGCAATACGAGGAAAAAGGCCTCTACTTGGAAGGTACTGGAAGCATGGTCTTGGATCGCCAAAATCGAATTGTCTACGCATGTCTTAGTCCACGGACAGACCCAACGCTACTGGATAAGTTTTGTACGCTATTGGGATATCGCCGGTGTGTTTTTACAGCAACCGATGCACACGGAGTACCAGTGTATCACACCAATGTGATGATGGCCCTGGGACATACTTTTGCCGTCATCTGCCTCGAAAGTATTGACAATGAATCGGAACGAACCGAAGTCCAGGCGCTTCTGTCGTCTACCGGAAAGACCATCGTCCCTATCTCAAGAGCACAAATGCTTCAGTTTGCCGGCAACATGTTGCTGCTACAAAACCGAGATGGTCAGCCGTGTCTGGTGATGTCCAGTCAAGCCCGAGCAAGTCTTGATCCCGGTCAGGTAGATGTGCTAAGTAGCCATGCTGTTTTAGTCAACAGTGCCATTCCCACCATCGAGTCTGTTGGGGGTGGAAGTGTCCGCTGTATGATTACAGAATTAATTGATATTAGGATGGGTTAATTATTGCAAATCAGCACTTTGCAAATACCTCCACATCCCCCATGCAGATCTGCTCATGCCATCGCAAATGGTGCCATCAATAATCAATTGATCAAATTCTTCGACTCTGATTTTTTGCACGAAGATGTCTTCCGTTTTGTCCTGTGCTGCTCGCCCGACAAAGGCCGCGTCCAACACCAGAAAGTGTTCACAGGTATTGTCCACATAAGCAGGGTTAATATACGTGGTCCCGAGGGACAGCCAATTATCCCCTTGATACCCAGTCTCTTCTAAAAGTTCTCTTTTCGCAGCCTCCAACGCTGACTCCCCCACATCAACCATACCTGCTGGCAGTTCGAGGTGAAACCTTGCAGAACCAAAGCGATACTGTTCCACGAGCAATAGCTCTTTTTGTGAGGTAAGGCACAGGACATTTACCGTTGGTCGACCATGCAGGACCAAAGCCTCAAGGTGCGTCCCATTATGCGGATGCTCCATGGTGCGCAGCTCTACCTTAAATAGCGGCAGCTTGGGTCCTTCTCTGGAAGATTTTGACTTCCATGACTTAAGATTCGATTTTATCATTGCCGTAAAATAGCATCTACCGTCATAACAAGTGCCACATACGGTCTACTCTAGTGCCAACATTCTCCAAGGGCTTTGCCGGAGGTTGCCTACATTCGTCAAGATCCATTTTTAACAAATGCAACAAAGAAATGGGAGATCGTGAGCAGAAATCTACACAAGCCATAAGACGAACATCAGGAGAAGATCCCGATTTCAGTTCATTGGTTCCAATGCTCAATGCTGAGCTCGAGGTTTTTGACGGTGAAGACCATGCCTTCTACCAACAGTACAATGGCTCGGAAGGCCTTAATCACGTTGTAGTCATCTACATGAATAACAGTCCCATAGCCTGCGGTGCGTTAAAGAAACTTGATGCGGCGACCGCAGAGATCAAACGCATGTTTGTTCTACCCGATCATCGGAGAACAGGTAAATCGAGACAAATTCTGGAAGAACTGGAACGCTGGGCTGTCGAATTGGGATTCAAGCGATGCATTCTAGAGACCGGCAAAATACAAACGGCGGCAGTCGGATTATACCAAAGTGCTGGATATCACGAAATCCCTAACTATGGTCCGTATGTGGGGATGTCCAAAAGTGTGTGTTTTGCAAAGGAAATCTGAGTACCTCAACTCGGGAAGGCGATCGACACTCACCTCATGAATCACCAAATAGGCTGAGCTGCGTCTTTCTTTGTCTGCGAAAAAGACTGCTGTCCAAAGCATAATCCTGTGTCATTCCAAAGAATCGCTGACGAGAGACCTCAAATTGTTTCTTTAACACTTCAGCAATCGGGCCTTCACCGCGCATTCGTGTCCCAAATCTACTGTCGCTAAGCTGGCCACCATGCATTTGCTCAATTTGGCCCAGCACTTTCTCCGCGCGGTGAGGAAAAGCCTTTCTGATCCAATCTGAAAACACCGCCCCCACATCACCGTTTAAGCGCACCACTATGAAGCCCACTGAATGCGCTCCCCAGGACGCAGCTTGCTCCACTAGCGGCATCACGTCATGGCTGTTAAGACCAGGTATAACGGGTGCGATCATCACCTTCACCGGAATACCGGCATCCGCCAGCCTTCTTATGGTATTAATCCTACTGGACACAGAAGCAGTTCTTGGCTCCAACGTTCGACGAAGGCTGTCGTCCAGTGTATTAAGTGAGATCGCGGCCTTAAAGAGTCTTTTCTCAGCCATAGGTTTCAAGAGATCCAAATCCCTCAAGATCATCGAGTTCTTGCTGATGACCGCAGTAGGATGCTCATATGCTGCAAATACTTCCAGTAGCTGTCGAGTGATTCTCATCTTCCGCTCAATTGGCTGGTAGCAATCGGTATTTCCGGATAATGCAATTGGAGTACCTTCCCATGATGGCTTGCGGAGAAATTGCTTCAACAACTGCGGTGCATTTGCTTTGTATAGAATTTTGCTCTCAAAGTCCAGGCCAGCACTATACCCCCAATAATTATGCGTGTTTCGCGCATAACAATATGCGCAACCATGCTCACACCCCTGATACGGATTTATCGAGTAGGCCATGCCGACATCGGGACTCGCCACTTTATTTACAATGGTTTTAGGAGTCACGGGCAAGTATTGGCTTCGAATCTGCCCATTGTCGGACAGATGAAGTGGGTCAATCTTCTCATCCCTGGTCAAAGCCTCGTATCGATTTTGCACATTGATTTGAGCACCTCTTCCCTTAATGTTCATTGACGAATATTTCGGCTAATATATGCCGAAATATTCGATATGTCCAGTGGCGAGTCGCATCTTTTCGCACTTGCTCTGTATTGCTCGGTGGCCCCCATCCTGCCTTGGAAAAAGAAAGGGATAAGTACCGTGAATGACGGCTAAGCTGCAGCAATAGCTTATATTTGCATTTTTCTAATATAAGAGTTCATGGCAGAGGTAGAATCGCTTCCAACGGTAGAGACCGCAAAGCTCTTAGGATTGCTTCCTGAGGAGTTTGAGAAGATCAAAGAGATTATGGGAAGGACCCCTAATTTCACAGAGCTTAGCATCTATTCGGTCATGTGGTCCGAGCACTGTTCGTACAAAAATTCGATCAGTTTGCTTAAGACACTCCCACGCGATGGGGAGCGTCTATTGGTCGAAGCAGGCGAGGAGAATGCTGGACTGGTAGACATTGGAAACGGGCTGGCCTGCGCCTTTAAAATCGAGTCCCACAACCATCCCTCAGCAATTGAACCATATCAGGGTGCGGCTACTGGAGTAGGCGGCATTCATCGAGACATATTTACGATGGGTGCACGCCCTATCGCTGCGCTAAATTCGCTGCGCTTTGGAGAACCTGACAGCGGTCACATGCAACACCTGGTGCAAGGAGTGGTTAAGGGCATCGGTGATTACGGCAATTGCCTGGGAGTCCCAACCGTGGGTGGAGAAGTTTACTTTGACAAATGCTACAATCAGAATATCCTGGTCAATGCCATGTCCGTAGGCATTGTAAAGGTGGGGGAAACGGTTTCGGCCATTGCTGAAGGGCCGGGCAATCCGGTCTTCATTGTAGGATCCAGCACCGGCAAGGATGGTATCCATGGGGCTACCTTTGCCTCAGCTGATCTAACGGAAGATTCTGCAGAGGATCTTCCCTCGGTTCAAGTGGGCGATCCTTTTCAAGAGAAACTCCTTCTCGAAGCTTCCCTAGAGGCCATCAAGAGTGGCGTACTGGTGGGCATGCAGGATATGGGTGCTGCCGGGATCACGTGCTCTACCAGTGAGATGAGTGCAAAGGGCGGTGTCGGCATGAAGATCAATCTAGATCTGGTACCAACCCGGCAAGACGACATGGAGCCATTCGAGATCCTACTCTCCGAAAGTCAGGAACGTATGCTGGTGGTCGTGGACAAAGGTCAGGAAAGGATTATCCAGGACATTTTTGACAAATGGGATTTGCAATGTGCACAAATTGGTGAAGTCACCGATACCGGGATGCTGGTGTTTATGCACAAAGGAGAACAAGTGGCAGAAGTGAATGCGCACTCCCTGGTCTTGGGAGGAGGGGCCCCAGTGTATACGCGTGAGCGCATTGAACCCGCTTACGTCTCCTCCCTAGCATCCGTCTCTACTGATGGACTTGATGAACTATCGCTTCTGGATGCGGCTAAGAAGTTAATGTCTTCTCCTAATCTTTGTTCTCGAAAATGGATATACGAGCAATATGACTCCATGGTACGAACCAATACGGTAGGGACCAACGATCCTTCTGATGCTGCCGTGATACGACTTAAGGGCCTAGACAAAGCTTTGTGTGCCAGTACCGATTGCAACAGCAATTATGTACATGCTGACCCTTACAGCGGTGCGATGATTGCCGTAGCAGAGGCTGCCCGAAACATCACTTGTTCAGGAGGTACACCTGTAGCCATCACCAACTGCCTCAATTTTGGAAATCCCTATAGTCCCGAGGTGTACTGGCAGTTTTCCCAAGCCATTCGTGGAATGGGTGAAGCCTGCCGACGGTTTGACACACCAGTTACCGGTGGCAACG
>JAHQVP010000297.1 GCA_019634275.1 Saprospiraceae bacterium | reverse complement strand
CCACTGCTGATCAGCGGAATGGACAGGATGGACTGAGAGTTGCTTGCTTCAATGTAAGGATCATTCCGAAATCGTTCATCCTCAGCCGCCTGGTCCAGCACGAGCTCCGCCTCACTCTGGAGGACATAGTGTATGATACTCTTGGGCACCTGTTTATCGGCCCCACTTAGATCATCATAGATTAATTGACCATCCTGTATCGAGGCAAGCGCGGCCACGGACCATTCTTTGTCATCATCCAACAAAATCAAACCTCCCTTCGGTGCACCGGCATTCTCCATCACAATCTCAATCAGAGAAGCTATCAGACGATCCAATTCTAACTCAGATGAAAGTGCCTCAGAAGCCTTCAGAATGCTTTGCAGATCTAAGTCGTAGAGTCCGCTAATCTGCGTCGTATTCGCACTCAGAGAGCTGCCCGCATAGGAAGTTGTTTTGCTGTGGGTACTGTACTTCGTTTGAAGAAGATCCACCAGACTGTGTGCACTCAGGAATGCGTATTGTGCCTGTGCCTTTTGTCCATGCAGCTGCGCATATTCATTGAAACCTCTCCGATCAAATTCCTCTGCCATCTTCATGTGGCATAGGGCTTCTTCCATGCGGAAACCATCATCTGCAGCAGCCTTTGCCGCGTCATGAAACATCTTGATGACGTGTTCCCCATCTCCCACTAAGCTTTCTTTGAGCGCTTCCACCAAGAGGTACTTATGTGAAATGTTGGCCGGGCATACATCTGCCCAGGCCTTAAGTACTTCCTGATTGGCCTCCAGTTCCTGCATGGCCTCTTGGTCGTCAGGAGCTTCTCGAAGGGTCTCAATCAGCAGCAAAGATTTGGTGAAGTTTAAGGTTGACAAGGAGACCGAATTACCGGATACGACCGCAACCATTTCTCCGATATTTTCAATTGCTTCTCGTGCGGCTTCAAATTGTTCCAACATATAGAGCACCTTCGCCTTGAAAATATACCAGATGCAAATCGAGTAATAGTCCTTGCCTTGACTTGCTTCTGCCAACAATTGTGATTCCGTGAGCTCTTTGGTGCCGAAGGTCACCGCATTGGCCTTCGGCTGTTGTAAAGCATCAATAAGTAGGTCCATCCCTCGCAAGGAATTATAAGCAAGGTCATGCTTTATTCCTTTTGCAAAAGCAATGGCCTCCGGCAGACGCCCCTTGAGCACATCCATGGACTCCTCGGAAACATAGAATTGATTGTAAGCGGGATGGAATATGGTATACCCTGTAAAAATCATCTCTCCACTGGCCACACTGGCCAGATGACTTTCATTATTAATTGGGGCGGTGTCACGTATATGCATCCGCCATGGACTGATGTAATTTGCAATCAGATGCAAAGAGCGCCCTTTGTGCCGCAGACTCGTGCTAGCAAAATGTTCTGCCATGCGGGCTGACAAGTCGGCGCTGGCAAATGCGGGAGCGAATAAATTTTGGATGCATAGAATGAGTCCGAGCTCTGAGAAGGCATATCCCGATTCTGGTCTTATGCCACGCTCAATAGAGAGTCTGACTTTCAGCAAGACATGTAGAATCCAAAGGTTCACCTGTCCGGAGACATAGGTCGGCATCGACAGATTGTCCAATATCTTAATCGTCGCTACCCACCTAGGGTCTGTCAACTCTTGATTAGAAAAGATGCCCTCAATGCCATGCTTTTGAAAGTACTGCATGATCCAGCCCAGATGCGTACCAATGTGAGTCTCAAGATCCTCTGCGGGTAGGTCAAAATCAAGGAGCTCCAAAGCAGTCCGGGCAGTTTGTATTGCCTCCACATATTGAGAGGAGAGCGACTGACGAAGCATGAGGAGATAGTAAAGGTCCACGCGTTCGGTAACCTCATCTGTGGTTTCCAAACAAATCCGCAACAGCTCTTCCGAACGCTCAAGCTGTCCATTCAAGAAGTACACCTCGGCTGCTACCCGTTGCTCCCGAGGATTGGCAGTGTTCTGTGGATGAGTCTCTCTAATCTTTTCCATCGCATGGACATAGTCAAGAGCTGACTCGAACGCTGCAGTTGCTCTAGCAAGTTCTGCAGCTTCTAAATTGAGGGCCAACAATTGATCCTTTGAGATGGAATGGAGGCCTTCCATCCCTTGATTTAGATGACGTACCACATCGAATATGTCATGGGGCTCTGATCGCTGTTCCATCAGCATGAGTCCCATCTCTGCATGAGCTTGCACTCTTCCGTCCTCCCCCAGTGCTTGATAGGCAGCCTGTTGGATGCGGTCATGACCAAATCGAAACATCATATCCTCATGGTCCTTGAGGTTGAGGGTACCTGACATGAGTTCATGTCGATGGTCCAGGAGGCGAATAAGCTCATCTTCGATCGCAGGCCATAGCTGGGTGAATACCTCCTGCCGGTTCACTTTACGTAGATGAGCCACCTGATTTAGAGAAAAGGAGCTCCCGATACACGAGCCCAATTTCAGGCATTCTTGCATGTCAGGGTCCATCTCCTCCATGCGAGCGGTCAACAAATCCACCACATTTTCGGTGATCTTCTGCTTTCGCACTCCTTCCAAGTCTAGTTTCCACTCCAGCGATTTGAAGTCAAACTTCACCAGTTCCTTTTCATAGATTTCGCGAATGAACTCCTTCACGAAAAAGGCATTGCCATGGGTTTTGCTGAAGATGATCTCAGTAAGTGGCTGGGCCTGCTCCTGCCCCCACTCAAAAGTATCCTGCACGAAAGCGCCTACCTGCTCCAGCGGCAACGGTGACAGGGTGATGCTATTAACCAATGCCCCTTGAGATTTAATCTCTTCTACCAACATGGGCAGGGGATGACCCGCTCCTACCTCATTGTCTCTATATGCGGCGACGATCAACACGTTAGTAAGGCCTTCATCTAACACCATGCTCTTCAATAGTGCTAGCGATGCCCCATCTGCCCACTGAACATCGTCAAGGAATAGTACCAATGGCTGCCGCCCACTCAAGAATTTCAAAAACCGTCGAAACACCACCTGCAGCCGCGTAATGGCATCTTGTGCATCCAGCTCCGGTAATGGCTGCTCACTTTTGGGGACCATGGCCTCGAGTTGAGGCATAAGATCGAAGAGAGCCTCTCGATCTTCCCCCACTTCTTTCAAAAAAGCCTCAACAAATTCTTGACGAGCCTGTGGAGAGGCTGTCAATAGAAGCTGATATAACTTTTCAAGAGACTCTCTAATGGCATGATAAGGGATGTTGCGCTGGTATTGGCCAAATTTTCCAGAAAGGAAGATGCCATTCGTGCTCGCCACCGGTCGATGAATTTCTTCCACTAAGACCGTCTTACCGATGCCTGAGTAGCCCCCCACCAGCAGCAATTGATTTCTTCCGTGAAGTACCTCCTGGTACGCTGTATTGAGGACCTCCAGTTCGGCCTCTCTTCCGTATAGTTTTTCAGGCAAATGCAACGAACCGCTGTGATCGTTTTGCCCAAGAATAAATTCTTCAATTGCTCCAGTCTCTGTCCATTGTGTGAGAGCAGTATTGAGATCCTCGACCAGGCCTGCAGCAGATTGGTAACGTTCAGAACTGTCTTTAGCCATCAACTTCATGACGATGTCACCTAGCACTTTCGGGACAGATGGTGCAACCGATTGAGGATGTGGTGCTGCCTTAGCAAGATGTGCGTGCACAATCTCAAGGTTGTTTTTCTCGACAAATGGAAGTGCTCCTGTCAACAATTGAAAGAAGGAGACCCCAAGAGAATAGAGATCTGATCGCGCATCCACCCGGCGATTCATTCTGCCCGTCTGTTCTGGACTGAGGTAGGAAAGTGTACCTTCAAGAAGATCGGGGCTGCCTTGGTGGACAATCTTCGAGCCCATCTTTCTTGAAATACCAAAATCAATCACAGTAGCTCGGTCGAGCTCCTCCGAGACAATAATATTACGGGGGTTAATGTCCCGATGTACAATTCCACAACCATGTACTTCATGGACCGCTTTTGAGACCGCTATGGCCAACCTTATGAAAGTCTCGATTTCTTGGTCTGAGTTATGGTATGCCTCGTCCCATGTCGAACCCGGTATATACTCCAGGAAGAGGGTCGGTTTTCCATCGACTCGATCCAGACGATGTGCCTTGCGCAACGAGGGATTGTCGATGCCATGGCATATACCATACTCGTTATGGAGCTGAATTTCTCGATACGCAACAAATCCTTGCTGCAGGGACTTCAACACCATTTTGCCCGATCCATCCTGAGCTGCCTGAACGGCAATCAGCGTTTGAGCGTGGGGTGCTGACAATATTTCCAAATTCTCGTCAGCCATGATTTTCGTGCTTGCGCTTACTCGGGGTCTGAATGAAAGTAATCCCGAATGCTTACAAATATATTCAGTAGTTGGGTACCTAGGTTGAAGAAGAAGCTGATAATCGGATGTCTTTTCTTTGGGCTGCTCAAAGGAGGCATGTTTGGCTCCGGAATTCCTTCGTTTCCGGGAAGCCCCCAACGATCCGCTAAGGCGTCATTAATCTGAAATCCCGTGCTCTTACTGCCTCTTTTGTGTTTAAACAGTCCCTCCAATAAGCGGAGACTTATCGATGACAGAATGTGAAGTTTTGCCGATTCTGAATATTGACCATCGTTGAGCTCTTGCGAACTCATCTTATCAAGTGACTCATGTCCTCGTTCTGTCTCTGAGAGGGCTGCTAGATCTTGATGCACGTGCCGATGAAAGTTGGGATGGCCCGGATCTACATCCATGTTCAGGATCTTCTCGAAGATCCAATAGTTGTCTTCTCCGTTGAAGAATTTGATGAACGTGATGATAGAAGAGCGCCTGACTTCGATGGGGAACACCTGGATCAACCAGCTGACCAGTGCATCGGCCAAGGCAGGCCCGTTCGAATTTGGAACAAACTGACGATCATAAATCTTATTCTGCAAGACAATCGCATGCTGCAGATCCGGCATTTGCAAGTTCGGATTTACTCCCAGCGCCTTACCAATCAACACCCAAGCCTGATAATAGTCCTCCTGCTCATCTTCACTCAGTTGTATGCCCACCTGTCTCAATCCAGCAAGCACCTCGACACTAAAGGTATTGTTGGCAAAAGCCATGTCCTCCTGGTTGATGGGTTGTCCCCAAGCGGGATTCCAACTGCCTTGGTCATGCGCGGTCTCACCATGTAGAATTCGAAAACGAATTAAGGCATGGATCAGGCGCAAAATCTGAATCGATCGAATACCACGCTTCCCGGGCTTGTACCAACCCTCCTCCATAACATCCAAAACAAACTGAAATGTTTCAGTCACCCGACGGTCGGTATGCTCCTCCAATAGTGTCGTCATGCGGAGCACATTTGTACTTTTTGCTGCAGCGTATTGCTTAAGCAATGACCGGACAGCAAGATTGAAAGTGATCACCGGTGCATGTCGGGCAAAAATCTGAGATGCTCTATCGAGGACCGCGCATTGCTCCTCGTCAAAATCAAAATGTCGCTTGTCGTTGAGATATCGTTGTACTTCCTCTGGCAGACTAAAGCCGTCCACTTCCAAGGCTGTTGACGAATCATTTAAGGCCATGTGTCCCAACAAGGAAGTAACTCCTCTAAAGTTGTGGACATCAAATATGGCTTTGGCTGCTCGATCGGCAGGGGCATCCATTTCTTGTCT
>JAHQVP010000296.1 GCA_019634275.1 Saprospiraceae bacterium | reverse complement strand
GGCGCATTCACCACTGCATGAGGTTGATCGGGGGTGCCCAGCGAAGCCTGGAACTGATGAGCCAGCGCGTTACACAACGATCGACTTTTGGCAAAGAACTGTCCCAATACAGCAGCATACGCCAGGAAATAGCCAGGTCCCGTTGTGAGATTGAGCAGGCACGACTCTTAACACTAGCGGCTGCTGATAAGATTGATCGCTTTGGTAACAAAGCTGCCAAAGACCTCATCAGCATGATCAAAATTGTGGTGCCACAGATGACTTGTCGCGTAGTGGACAGAGCCATCCAAATCCATGGTGGCATGGGCGTCAGTCAGGATACACCATTGGCGAGATTTTGGATCTATGCACGCACCATCCGATTGGCCGATGGCCCAGATGAAGTGCACATGTATCAACTGGGCCGCAACACCATCAAGGGATTTAATCTGGAGTGATGGCGGCAGAATTCGATTTTGTCATAGTTGGAGCAGGTAGCGCTGGATGTGTACTGGCAAATCGACTTTCTAACGATGCGGGCCTTTCCGTGCTCTTAATTGAGGCGGGAGGAAGAGATCGAAATCCTTTTGTACATATACCAGCCGGCTATCCCAAGTTGTTCCGAACTAAAATAGATTGGGCGTTCTGGACGGAACCACAGCACCATGTTTTGGGCCGACGCATGTACATCCCACGTGGCAAGGTCTTGGGTGGCTGCAGTTCCACGAATGCAATGGCTTATGTGAGAGGCAATCGTGCAGACTATGACAGATGGGCTGCCCTCGGAAATGAGGGCTGGTCTTACGCGGATGTGTTGCCGTACTTTAAAAAATCTGAACAGAATCGCGACCTGACGAGTGACTATCACGGAACGGATGGTGAGCTTCATGTAGAGTATGCCACCGAATTCGTTTCCCCCTATCGAGATGCTTTTATCTCCGGATGCCTGGCTCAGGGCTTTGCCGAAAACGAAGATTGCAATGGGCGCAAACAAAAAGGGGTAGGAAGATTCCAATTCACCACTAAGGATGGAAAGAGACAGAGTGCTGCAGTGGCGTTCTTACGACCGGCACTTTCCAGGCCCAATCTTGTCGTCTGGACGAATACTCAAGTGCACCGATTGCAGGTGGATCAGCATCGGGTGACGGGCGTGTCCGTATCGAAGCGGGGAAAAAGCCCGGTCCAGATTCGGGCCAGAAGAGAGGTGGTGTTGAGCGCAGGTTCGATATCTTCTCCCCATCTCCTGATGCTTTCGGGCATAGGCCGTAGAGAAGATCTCAGTGCGGTTGGGATGTCATGTTGCATTGATTTGCCTGGGGTAGGATACAATTTGCAGGATCATTTGTTTTATGCTGTGAGTGGTCTTGCCCATGACCGACACGGGCAAAATCATCACATAAGACCGCTTAATCAATTGCGCGACTTATTGCAATACTATACAGGTCGTGGCAAGGGCTTCTTGACCAATGGTCCTTTGGAAGCGGTTGCATTTGGAGCCTTAAGAGGAGAGACACCAGACTTCCAGTTTCACTATACCTCTACTCAAGTCGGCGAAGACTATTCCGTCGATCCATATGACCTCAGCACATTCCCCACAAAGAGAGATGGCTTTACCATTTTGCCCACGTTGCTGCAACCACACAGTCGGGGTAGAATCCGTTTGAAGCATAGCGATCCTTCTGCAGCTCCAGCCATCGAACCTGCTTTTCTATCCGATCCGCGCGACATGGAAACGCTCATTGCGGCAGGCAAACTTGCCCTGAGCGTCCTGGAGGATCGTGCCTTTGACGCTCACCGAGACCGCATCATCATGCCGCCACACAAAGCGGATGATGAAGATTGGATGGAACACATCAGAAGACAATGCGAAACCGTGTATCATCCAGTGGGAACATGCAAGATGGGACGGGATGAAATGGCAGTAGTAGACTCCCGATTGTGTGTGCACGGTCTTGCCGGCCTCCGGGTGGTGGACGCTTCGATCATGCCTCATATCGTTCGAGGCAACACCAATGCTCCCACCATCATGATTGCAGAAAAAGCCGCAGACATGATTCTAGCGGATGCCGCTAGCGCTTGAATTAGTCCGCGTCCCACCAGGATGGCTTTAATTTGGTGCCCCCGTTCTGGTTATTGTATCCTTGGCAAAAGCTTGATATACCTTGGCCGGAGAGACAGGTGGGGGGCACAAACTTTGCCTCTTCTGGAGAAACGTAGATGCGAGTCGTGTCAGAATGAGTTGCGTAGAAGAAGCCGAAGAGGTCACGAGATTGGCCTTCGACATAACTGAAATTTGTTCTCACTCGACCTGGTGCCTCCTCAAACTGGCCCCCCATTCGAGTTATGGTACGATCGACCTCTGACCAATATGAATATGCCTCCTGGCTCAATGATCGGCGGATCACCTGAATGTAGTAACCTTCAGCCCTGAATGGATTGATCACCCGGCTTAGAAGCCGATACTCTCCAGTAGCGCTGATGCTGTTGGCATCGAATACTTTGACGTTGTTGACGTCAAGTGGATTGGTAAAGTAGCATTCTCCATCTGCGTTGAACACTCGGAAGGTCTCCAAAACATCCCAGCGATACCGGCCGTTTGCATTGGGCTCGGTAGATTCAATATGCAAGGAAGTGAAAAATTCGAATGCATCCCGTGTCAATACTTGATCTCGACGAGTGATAAAGACCTCAATGGGATTTTTGCGGAGAGAGGGGGTGGAGGCTGCAGACCAGAGGTAGTCAAAGTCTGATTGAATTTTACTCCCATCTTGCATGGCCAGGAGTATTCGAAATCCCATTCCATCTTTAAGCTCGAATGCATCACCATCCGTGATCTTTCTAGAATACGAACCGATTACGCTTGCGGGGATCTCGATTGATTGGCCAATGGTATTTTCCAGTGTGACTTGGGCTTCCTCAAGGGGTCTGGTGGATTCGAAACTAAAATTAAAAAGCTGCGCCAGCGTTACGTCTACGCTGGCATCCCTGCCTACATTGAGAACAGCATCTATGGCAATGCCCTCGAGCTTGTCTTTCTCCACCTCGAAATCAATGGTCTGGAGGCAAGAAGCAAAGCACAGTGAGATCGCTAAAGAGATTGCTAAATAGATCCATTTTGCCTGATGCCCGAGAATGGATTTAGGGCCGTTTGCATCATCAGGCATGAGAAAGGTAGGGTAGGACGGTTTCATTCTGAACTAGTTCATGGGCTCGAGTCTATGTCTTCATTGATCGCATGTGGTTCTTTATTTAGCCTGTGAAAAGATGTGTTGAAAGAATGGGACTACATGACTGCCCAATCGCTCTCCAATTTTGTTGGTGTGATCGCCCTCGTAGAGATGGTACCGATGTGGAATTTGCAGTTCTTCGAGCTCTTGGTGCAGGGCTTCGCTGCCCAGCCTGATCATAAAGTCCTGCTTACCCACATCGATGACGATTCCTCCCATTCCTGTCAGTTGCTCTCTATATTGGTGCACATTGGATACGATGGCATGCGCAGCGAAACGAGCATGTAAAGAACTGTCCACGGAACCCTCCGAGGGCAGATCCAGATACAAAGGAGGCCTATCGGGATTGGGAGCCCATGCGGCTGCAGCTGCCAGCGAGGCTTTGACAAAGAAAGGCTGATCCGCAATTTGCTCGATGGTGTTCACCTTGGCTAAATTCTTAATCAGTCCCGGATTGTCCGGAATGGAATTTTCAAGACAGCAGGGACTCATGAGGTAAAGTGATGAAAAAACATCGGCATTTTTCATTCCGATCTTGGCCGTTCCATAACCTCCCATAGAGTGTCCGGCCAGTCCCCGATATCGGGCTTCTGGTATCGTACGAAATGTGCTGTCGATAAAGGTGACCAGGTCCCCCGCGATGAAGTCTTCCCAAAGGCCTGTAGTGGAGGAATTGGTGTACATACTCCCGAAGAAGGTGTTGTGAGCATTTGGCATCACGACGATAAATTCTGATCCGTCCTGCATGGCTTCATCCATGATGGCCGGCAGATCAATCCAGTGCTCGTCCATGCCAAACCATTTTTCGTTGCTGTCCGTAAAACCATGGAGAAAATAGAGCACGGGATAAGCATGGCTGCTCTCCTGATAAGAGGGAGGCAGATACACTGATACAGAGCGCTTTGGTGAGTCCCCGATGCTATTTCCTTTGAGCGCGGTGCTCTCCAGTTGCAAATATGCGGTAGAACCTTGGCCAGATACCGATGAGGTTTCCAGAAAAAATACCAGGGCGAGACCAATTGGCAGCAAATATTCGATGCGAAACGAGATCATTCAATAAAGATAGAGGTCTCTCTTCACTATGACATCAAACCAGATCACCTGGTGGTGGATTGCGATTGTATTGTCTCCAATACGCTTGTTCATCCGAGGCAGAAAAATGGTCCGAGATCTTTCGTTCGATCTCCAAGAGACTGAGGATGGCCAGGTTGGCAGCGATTTTCTCCTTGCTCCTGGTCTCGTTTTCACCTGTAGAAGGCTCCTTCATCTTATTGCAGCTTGCTAGATTGACTTTTAAGATTCCGTCAGCAGGGAAAGTATGCGATGAAGCGCTGCCGCTCGATTGTTCACCTCAAGCTTGTCGAGTAGTTTCCCGATGTGATACTTGACCGTGCTCACAGAGATAAAGCGCGATTCGCTGATCTGCTGATTGGTGAGTCCTTTGGTGATGTCCATGAGCATCTCGAATTCTCGTTCGGTAACGGGATCATGGCACAAAATGTTGATCTTCTCTGGCGTCAGTCGCAATCTCTCGAGTTCCATACTATGTTTGTACAGGGCAAGTTCGATTGCCGTGAGCAGGTCGTGATTGTCAAAGGGTTTAACAATGTACCCGTAGGGGAGTACCTTCTTAGCACGGTCTAACGTGGTGCGATCGGACAGCGCTGTCAGAAAAACCAGCGGTATCTTATGGTGGGCATGAATGAACTCAGCCACTTCGACACCATCTTTATCGCCTTCAATCATGATGTCGCAGAGAATAAGATCGGGCCTATGGATTTCCAGAAAGTTGATCACTTGCGTGCTCTCCGATTTGATGTCCGCCACGTCATAACCCAACTTACCCAATCGACGGGCAATGTCGTGGGCAACCACGAGTTCGTCCTCTACGATAAGAATCGAAATGTTTGAAGTTTGCTCTGCTTCGTTGGTCATACGTACACGACATGCTCGACTGCTGCACTCAAGATGCCCATTTCGAAACTTTTTCGCACGATTCCGGCCACATTTCGTACAGCCAACTTATCTAGGATTCGTCTTTTGTGCGTCTTTACGGTGTTGGTCGAGATGTAGAGTTTGGCGGCTATTTCGTCCTCCGTGTTTTCAAAAGCAATCAATCGAATGACTTCCTTCTCGCGTTCTGATATGGTGCTTGCGTAAATCATGATGTATCTGATGTATTACATCTCAAATTTCCGCTATGGCGACATGAGAGTCGCTATACCTGAGTACAGTCTTATGGGATTGACGACATTGGCCACAAATGCAGAGGAAAAAGTTTGCGCTCAGATTACGCAGCCATGTTTAGGTGAGCCAGCTTTTGTTGCAATTTCTTTCGAGCGATGTGAAGAAGGAAGACCAAGCAATACCGAACACACAGTTGGGAAGCCCAAGCAGTTGTTAGAGCCACATCTTTATGTTGTCCCCAATCTTCATCTTTCGCTCCATGCTGCTTTTCTAATTCTCTATCTTTGTGGCTCGCTTATAACAGATCCGAAAACTCACTTTGGCTAGGACTACACACGGTAGCTTCTGCCTGCTCGTTATTTTTTGAACTAATGAAAACGCATGCACTTTTCACCATTTGTTTTAATTCTCCTGATGTTTTCAATGGTCCACGTGACCGTAAGCGCACAGTCGGTAGACGACGCAGGTAAGGTAAAGGTCTTTCTCGATTGCTCTTCCTGTGATGAAGCCTATTTTCGTTCTGAAGGCAAGTTTGTAAATTTTGTTCGAGACCCCGCCGATGCTGACTTGCACGCCTTTATCCGAAGCAATTATTCCAGTAGTGGGCGGACCCTGCAATACCAATTTATCGCCTTCGATCGCTTTCAGCAACAGCACGATACTTCCGCCTTATTTATCTCCAACACGCTGACCTCTGCAGAGCGACGTGACCTCATGTATCAGCACTTTCAATGG
>JAHQVP010000295.1 GCA_019634275.1 Saprospiraceae bacterium | reverse complement strand
GATGGAGTGATCCAGGCAGTGACCAATGCGGCCAACAAAAGTGCAATCGCCGCATGCAGCTTGAGCCTGATGATACAGAACAAAACCACAGCGGCACCGATAAGGATGATCAATAGAGGATCCATGCTCTCTAAAAATACTGACATCAGTCCTCAATCCGGGTATACCGGCAATGCTTTCCAGAAAGATTTCGACAGTTTCAACCCTTCACACCAACATGTTTTCTTGGCGGAGTCAAGAACCACAACCAATCTTCCACGGAGTGTCGAAATGGCTGGTCAGAACTTACGACCAGGAGTCCATGGTGCTCCGGCTTCTACGAGGTCGGCTTCGAAGGCTTCAAGATCACGATCGTACTGAAGCAGCTGCTCCCGAAAGGCTTCATAGGCAAGCCATGCCGTTTGCAAGCTTGCACGATGGGTAAGCGTGGGCAACTGATGGGTGGTCCAATGTCCTCCCATAATCTGACCGACACGGGAAGCAATAGACGGCTTACTCGCTTCACTTAACCGTTGTTGGCTCCTACTGCCAGTCAAAATGGACCGAAGGGCCGCACGCTCCATGCGTAGACTGTCCAATGCCGCATGGTGCGCTGCATTGCTGCCCGGCGTCCTTAGCAGTGCCGCCTTAAGATGTTGCAACCGTCTACCGACTTCTTCCAGGTGTCGATTTGCTCCAGAAAGAAGGCGCCAAAGCTCCGCGGTTTCCTTCTGAAAAGCCACCGCTTCTTCCAGATTCGGCAGCGCTGCTTTACTCGGCACTGGCTTGACTTCAAATTCTTGAGCGTCACCTATTGCAGAGAGTGATCCTGCATGAGCAAGATACATCTGTGCTGAATAGGTCCCGGGACCTACTTGTGGTCCCTCAGGAGCACTTACCCAAGGAGGTACAAAGTCTGGAGTGACCAGGGAAATCGCATGTGGAGCAGCATACCGGAGATCCCAATGGAGTCGATGGATGCCTTGCTGTGTGGACCCTTCCAACCAGCGTATCGGCTCCTCATTGCCATCACGAATTAGAAATAAGATTTGAGCAGCTTGCTCTTCGGTCTCAAACTCAAGTGCTTCCCAACTTGGTACGGGAACATCTTCTTCTGTAGCTCGCAATGACTTTTCCCTTTCCATGCGAGCCTCTTTCTTTGTGCTTGGCACTTCGGTAATCTGATATGTCAGTAGTGCACCAAAAGGAGGGTTCTTTGTCCTAAATCGAGTGCTCCCTTGGCCGGGCATACCCTTTGCCTGCATGGGGACATGGGGTATGTACCACCATGAATCACGAATTGGAAAGAGGACGTTTCCTTTAGTTTCGCCGGATTCTAAATGCCGTAGGTAGGAATAATCATCGATGATATAGAATCCACGACCAAATGTAGCTCCCACCAAGTCATCGTCGCGTTGATGCAGCTCAATGTCCCGAAAGGAGATCGTGGGCACGCCTTTATTCCATTTCTGCCAATTTGCTCCACCGTTCAGAGAAAAATAGAGGCCATCCTCCGCTCCCAAAAACAGCAAATTCTCATCCACATGATCTTGCTTAATCACCCAGACAATGGTGCCTTGTGGCAAATCCCCTGCGATCGACTTCCAGGTAGCACCTCGGTCTTGGCTCATAAACAGGTAGGGCGAATAATCACCAAACTTATGCGCATCAACAGCGACGAAGACCACATTGGCATCATGCACGGATGCTTGTACATCATTGATAAAAGATCGCGTCGGAACTCCTGGAAAATCACCGCCTGCGCGCCATTGGTCCCCGCCATTCTCGCTGATGTGCAGCAATCCATCGTCCGATCCGGTATAAAGCAGTCCCTCTGCTAGCGAAGACTCTTCAATCGCGGTTAAGGTGGCATACTTGGACATTGCTCCATTGTCGTAGAGGGCGTCGACACTCCATACCCGGTCCATAAGCTCCAGCGTATAGCGACTGGTGTTGGTGGTCAAATCATGACTGATTGCTCTCCATGAAGTGCCTTGATCATCACTTTGCCACAGGCGTTGAGAACCGAAATACAGTCGATCTGGATCGTGCGGACTGATCAGAAAAGGACTGTCCCAGTTCCATCGTTCCGGCGGATCGTCGACTGCAGGTTGAGGCTTGATGTTGATGCCCTCTTCGGTTCGACGATCATGACGGTATAAAACCCCTTGCTGTATTTCCATATAGACCGTATTCGGGTCGGTTGGATCAAAAGCACATTCGTAGCCATCCGCCC
Organism: Saprospiraceae bacterium; assembly: GCA_019634275.1. Taxonomy (GTDB): domain Bacteria; phylum Bacteroidota; class Bacteroidia; order Chitinophagales; family Saprospiraceae; genus CAJQNM01. The sequence goes on along the minus strand of JAHQVP010000295.1, from coordinate 4,487 downwards.
CCAAAGGAACATACCAGTCTTGATTTCTGATGCCCTCCGTATTCGCGGTCCGAGAGGGCCCCAGGAGGGTACCCAGATCCTGCGCTCCACCAACTATGTTATAGAATGGCAATGCATTGTCCAGGGCAAGTTTATAAAATTGGGATATGGGCAGATTAGGGAAATGGCGCCAGCTTTCTCCCTCGTCAAAAGTCTCATAGAGGCCGCCATCGGTACCAGCGAGCAGGTGTTTGCCATCCTTTGGATCAATCCATAGAGCATGATTGTCACTATGCTTTTCTCTTCCCGTACCCAGATAATCAAAATGGTCTCCGCCATCCCGGGTGACATGCAGAAAAACGTCCATCTGATAAACCAGGTCAGGATTCGTAGGCGATGCCTCGATTTCTTGATAGTAGTGAGGTCCCGTACCACCGGAAATGTAGGCATTTCGCTTTTGCCAACTACGGCCACCGTCCAGCGAACGATAAAATCCTTTCTCTTTAGTATCTGCCTCGATCGTGGCATACACCCTTTGAGGGTCTGATTCCGTCACGGCAAGACCAATCTTTCCTACATCCCCCTTAGGCAATCCTGTCGTCATCTTGTGCCAAGATTCTCCTCCATCATCTGATCGATAGATCCCCGATGAAGGCCCACCACCTAACAATGACCACGTGTGCCTTCTTCTTTGATAGGCGGCGGCATAGATCACATCCGGATTTGATGGATTGAACTCTATATCCGTGATGCCCGTATGCTCGTCAATTTCGAGCACGGACACCCATGTCTTTCCTCCGTCACCAGTTCGATACAACCCCCTTTGCCCGCCAGAAGACCACAATGGGCCCTCAGCTGCCACCAGGACGACATCACTGTTTCTCGGATCCACCAGGATCCTCCCGATGTGTTCTGATCTTTTCAATCCCATATGCGCCCAGGTCTGGCCACCATCTCCTGATCGGTACACGCCATCCCCCCATCCGACGTGCCTTCCGCTGACATTCTCTCCTGTGCCGACCCAAATGACGGAAGGGTCATTGGGGTCAAGTGCCAGGGTGCCGATGGAGTACGATGGCTGATCATCAAATATCGGCTGCCATGTGGTACCCCGATTGGTGGTTTTCCATACGCCTCCTGAACCCACCGCGACATACCAGGTGCTCGGATCTTCTGGAGATACCGCAATGTCGGCTATGCGTCCACCCATTAAGGCTGGCCCCACACTTCGCATCGAAATGGCAGGAACTTCTTTTGGGGGAAGAGGCGGAGCCTGAGCCTGTCCATCCTTTAAGGCCAGCATCAACATGCATAGACCAATAACCCAACCGACTATGGTATTCTGTTTCATGGTAGATCTTTTTATACACTGTTTCACTCCAATCCTGCAATCAAATTGACCAACAGGGATGGCATCAGTGCAGCAGTTGCAAGATAGCCACTTTCGTAATCTAAGTGATACATTAGCTGCCACTGTGATACGCAAAACATGAAGACGCAAACACTACTTTTAATCAGCTTAATGACCTTATTTTGCTGTTCCTTGTGCATGGCACAGAAAAAGATAATCCTTGATACCGATCCCTCAGCCGATCCAGATGACGTGGGCTGCATGGCGATGCTTCACAACTTGGCGACCCTGGGGGAGTGCGAAATATTGGCCATTATCAACTCCACAGAATTTAAGCAATCCACACTCAGCATCAGCGCCATAAACACCTTCTATTCGAGGCCAGCTATACCCATCGGTGATTACCATGGATACGCGCAAAAAGTGGAAGCTTCTCCAAACAATTACGATCATCATCTAGCGAGAGTCTATCCGCGCAGTATCAACTCTTGGAAAGAGGCTCAGGAAAGTGTTGCACTGTATCGCGAAATACTGGCAAGCGCCGAAGATCGAAGCATCACCATTGCCATCATAGGTACCATGCATAATTTCTATGCGCTGCTAAGGTCTGAGGAAGATGCCTTCTCATCGATGGATGGAAAAGCCCTGGTAGAGCAAAAAGTGGCTGAGGTAGTGACCATGGGAGGAAATTTTATAGAAGGGAAGGGTTATGATCGCACAAATTGGGGAGGATCAAACGTGCTCTGTTCCTACACCGATTGGTCATGCCTAAATGAAGAACGCAACCGCATGTGTCGCTATGAGATCGATCATTGCCCCAGTCCTTTTATAGCCTCGGGATGGGAGGTCGGTTGTGGTGACTATTACAATGCTCAGTATGGAAACGTCATGACAGGACAGGGTCTGAAGCAGCTCGACACATCTCACATTCTAAGAAGAAGCTACGAATACCATTTTCTCACCAGAAGAGAAACGGCCGACATTATGCGACACAGCAACGATCAATGCGCCTTGCATTTTGCTGTGCGAGGGGAAGGTCACAATTACACGAGTCACTTAAATGGGGTAATCGATTTATCAGTTGAGGGCGTCTGTACCTGGGATGAGAGCATATTAGGTCAACAAGGGTTTATCCAAAAAAAGCGCGATAAAGACTCCATCGCTGCTGAAATCGAAATGCTTATGATGTTGGATCAAGATGTCTCAGATATGACACCGCCAGAGGCGATCAAGCACCTGCTGTATGACGCTCAGCAGCACAAGATCGTCTGGGACGCGGCCACAGATTCGACGATAGGAAGCTGGGTTGTGGCATACCATGTTTACTCCGAAGATCGATTGGTACATGTCGCCTTTGGAACGCAACTTGTCCTTTCTGACCTACCCATGGCTAACAAGACATACGAAATTAGGGCTGTGAATGCAGCTGGACTTGAAAGCGAGTCACAGTCAATCTCCATTGAATAACTTCGCAAGCTTCTGCGTATGACCGGTACCGTTCTCTATGTGTACAATTCACTGTGGATTGAAACATCTAAGTTTTGAGAAAAGCAAAAGAGTAACAACCAATTGCTCCGGTATTGCATCTCTCAAGAAAACGCTCATGAAACAATTGGCTTTCCTCTGCTATTTGGCATGTTCTCTATGTACATCCCTTTTCGGGCAGTCCATTGAGGCACCGACGATGCCAGATGATACCAGCATCTTTCACAAGCTCACAAGGATAAATAATACATGTTGGTCGGTAGATTATGGATACGGTCGCGTCTTTAAGAGTCTCGATGCAGGGCAGAGCTGGAGGCTCCAATATCAGACTTCTGGCGAATATTTGGAAGCCATACAGTTTCTGAATGAGGACATCGGCTATTTATGTGGGGACTATGGAATCATCATGAAAACCATAGATGGAGGTGAGTCATGGAGAGAAGTGGGTCCATCCTACTCCCCCCGCATCACGCGATCCAATGCCATGGAAGGAGACAGCAATGCCATAAAGCGTTACTACTACCAAATGCACTTTAAGGATGTGCACCAAGGACTCGTATGGGGTTTTGAGGTGAACCCTGCGCTGGGGTGGCGATCGCAGTCCTCGTTCTTTTACAAAACCGAGGATGGCGGTGATTCCTGGGAGAAAATTGAGTATGGTCGCGGAGCGTTCGATGGGGTTGTAGAATCATTCTTACAGGACGCCCACTGGGAAGAATCTTCCGCTTTAGGTCTTTACCAACGACAAGGGCAGTGGTATAAAATTGGCCGACAAGCGCTCCTTAAGCAGGCCAATGATCATTCTGGGTGGTTGTCTTATCCACATCCACAGATGCCCGATGATCGATTTATGTTGCGCACCATGCACTTCATCAATAAGTACCAAGGATATGTCCTGGGAGGTAATTTTCATGAAAATAGCATGGCTTATATATTGGAGACATTGGATGGTGGAGCTTCCTGGCGCCAGATGGATACAGACTTGCCGCACATTCACTATAGTTTGCAAACGGGAGGTTCCATTTTGATGTCGGGAAAGGACGGATTGTTGCAACATTGGACACCCAAAGTAAAATCAGACTCCAGTTTTATCCATCAAGGGAATGCTTCGCGAATTCTTATCGATGGCCAGATCGACCAAGGAGAATGGAGGGGGGCAAATAGAACGATGATCACTGATGGCATAGACCTCTACACGCTTGCCGATGAGCACTACCTCTACCTTTCCGTCCATTATGATACCAGCCAGTATGTTCGATATTATTGCGACTTGTATGTCGACCTCGGAAACGACACGCTGCTTAACCTTCATGCCTCACAACAGCGTGGGGAGCGTCTTCTGTCCGGCACAGAATGGACTGAATCAGCTCCGGCTTTCCGTTGGGGTCATACATCAAGCTGGATCTCCAATACCATTGATTTTGATCGCCGTGAAAAGCAGTACCTGCCATATAAAGCCATGGAGTTTCAGATAGCCAGGTCAAAGCTTACTGCTGACCGCTTATCACTTGCCTTGAAGACTCGTGACTTGAATGGGGAAAGAGAGGTGGTGCAACTCCCGGATCTGGGCAGGCAAAAACACAATATGCATTGGAAGGTCTTTTATCTTCCATAGCCGCTGTGCACACGCATGCTGCGGGTTAGGTCTTTGCTTTAGTCCTACCTCATGAAG
>JAHQVP010000294.1 GCA_019634275.1 Saprospiraceae bacterium | reverse complement strand
TACTACGATTACTACCAGCCTGAGGCCTATGTCCCTTCCACCGATCTGTACATAGAGAAGGACCTTTCCATCAATGAGGAAGTAGATAAGTTGCGCTTGCGGGCAACATCTTCATTGCTGTCGGGTCGACGAGACATCATTATCGTGGCTTCTGTCTCCTGCATATATGGCATGGGCAACCCAGAAGACTACAAAAGTGGAATCATTCGGATTGAAGAAGGTCAGGTCATCCCGCGCAATGCATTTTTACATAGCCTGGTGGAATCCTTGTACTCAAGATCTGAGGTGCGATTTGAGCGAGGCACTTTTCGGGTAAAGGGCGATACAGTGGACATCAATCTGCCGTACGTCGAATATGGCTATCGAGTCATTTTCTTTGGAGACGAAATCGAAACCATTGAGCGTCTCGAAATAGAATCCGGGAAGCGCATAGAGAATTTGCAGCATGCAGCGATCTTCCCTGCCAATCTATATGTGGCACCCCGAGACCGGATGAAGGAAATCTTTGTGGACATTGAGAATGAACTGCACGAGCAGGAAAAGTATTTCGAAAGCGAATTGAGATTTATAGAAGCAAAGCGAATCAAGGAACGTGTCACTTTTGATCTTGAAATGATGCGTGAACTCGGCTATTGCAACGGAGTCGAAAACTACTCCAGGTTTTTTGATGGACGAGAACCAGGAACACGTCCGTTTTGTCTATTGGACTATTTTCCTGATGACTACATACTCGCCATAGATGAGAGCCATGTAACGGTTCCGCAAGTGCGCGGTATGTGGGCTGGTGATCGCGCTCGAAAACTCAATCTTGTCAATTTTGGTTTTCGACTACCCTCAGCAATGGATAATCGGCCATTGGATTTTGGAGAGTTCCAAAACCTTTCGAATCAGGTCATTTATGTAAGCGCTACCCCAGGAGACTATGAACTGGAAGAAACCGGAGGACTCATTGTAGAGCAGGTGGTGCGCCCCACTGGTCTTTTGGACCCTCCAATCGAAGTACGGCCCAGCATTAACCAAATTGATGATTTGTTGGAAGAAATCAATCTTCGCATTGAGGCCAAAGAACGTGTATTGGTCACAACGTTGACCAAGCGCATGTCCGAAGAACTATCCAAGTACCTGGCTCGACTGGACATCAAATGTCGCTATATCCATTCTGAGGTGGATACCATGGAGCGTGTAGAGATTCTGCAGCAACTACGCGAAGGGGACTTTGACGTGCTTATTGGCGTTAATCTCCTGCGCGAAGGATTGGATTTGCCAGAGGTCTCTTTGGTGGCCATAATCGATGCAGACAAAGAAGGTTTTTTGAGAAACGAGCGATCGCTGACTCAGACGGCAGGGAGGGCAGCGCGCAATGTCAATGGCAAGGTCATCTTCTATGCCGATAAGATCACCGATTCCATGCAACGTACCATCGATGAGACTAACCGACGCCGGGCTAAGCAACTGGCATATAACGAAGAGCACGGCATTACCCCCGAGTCAGTAAAGAAGGCAAAGGACGTGAAGTCGATTTTGGATGTTCGCGAACCCAAGCCTACTCAGTACGTGGAAAGCATGGAACCTAACCTCGCTGCTGATCCCGTGGTTCAATACATGAGTCGGGATCAACTGGAGCGTGCCATTAGTGAAACGGAGCGCAAAATGAAAGCGGCAGCGAAGGATCTCGATTTTATTACAGCAGCGCACCTTCGAGACGAACTATTTGCCTTGCGCAAACAGCTTAAATTTATCTAGAATAAACCGCTGTTTTATTCACGATCTAAACTTTAATTTTCGCGCGGCAAACCAACACATTCTAAGCAGGATGATGCCATGCTTAAATCTGGAAATGTTGGTATCACCATATGTGCGATCTCGATAGCGGATGGGCAGATCGATAATTTTTAGATTTAATTTAAATGCGCCAAAAATAAGGTCGAAATCCCCAAAGGGGTCAAACTCACCGAAGTATTTACGGTTGGCAATTAATTTTTGGTAGTCTTCTGCAAACAGCACTTTGGTGCCGCATAATGTATCCTTGATGGGTTGTTCAATTAACCAGCTAAATAGATAGCTAAAAAACTTATTTCCCAACATATTGAGGAATCGCATGGCTTTGCTCTCCATTGGATAGATCAGGCGACAACCATTTATAAATTCACCTTTGCCGGCCACCAGTGCGTCATAAAATTTTGGAATATCTTCGGGAGGGACGGTGAGATCTGCATCCAAAATCATCAATATGTCTCCTGTAGCAGCAGCAAACCCCTTGCGTACTGCATCGCCTTTTCCTTTTCCATCCTGCTGCATTATTTGGATCTCGTGAGAATCCTGATATTTTTTGGCCATCTCCTGAATGACCTCCCAGGTATTGTCAGTGGAATTACCCTCTACGTACACGATTTCGACACCACCGCCAAAATCAGGCAGGCGTTGGATAGCAGCTTCTATGTTTCCGGCTTCATTTCTTGCAGGGATGATAACTGAAGTCTTATACTCTTTTGTGGGAACCGAAGGTTGGAGGCGTGCGTGAACAAACTCATTTAGGCAGAGCTGGCGAAAAAGGGGTAAGCGTGCCAAAATCTTATTAACCAAGAAGGAAATGATGGGAATATTATAGGGTAAAATTAGGCTCTTGGATTTTCGATATGTATCAAATCCAGATAGATAAAGAAGATTTTGAATGTCAAATCCAGACAACCAATTCTGATTAGGAATTCGATCTCGAAGACCGATTAAGGACCCGAATTTTAAAATGGGTTCCCAAAGCTGGCTGTAATAATTAATGATAATTCTACCCTGAGGCTTCACAATTGATTTTAGCTGATCAAATACCGATTGTACGTCGTCAACTACTCCAACCAGATTGGAAAGGATAATAACATCAAATTTTTCTTCCAATTCTGATGCGCGCTCGGCTTCCAGGCAAATAAAGTCAATGCCTTCGTGCCCCCGTTGCTTAGCGGTCTCAATCATCGCTGGGCTGAAATCTATGCCTACTTTTTTTGAGCATTGCAATCCGGCGAGTAGATCACCTGAGCCACAACCTACCTCGAGAACGGTATCATCTTCGTGAACAAAAAATGCACATTCCTTGGTAATGCTATTCCAGTAGTAGCTGCGCGCACTTCTTGACTGACCCCGGCGATTGGCCAATTTTTCAAAATGCTCATAGAATATTTTCTTTCTCATTTTTTCTCCACTATTATCGTCTGAAATAGGCTTAAAAGATTTCTAAATGGCAGCAAGGGGTATTTTTCAACAAAGCGTACCAGATTAAATAAAGAGGACGGTAGGAGTGGACTTCGACTTACTCCGCCGGAGATTATATAATTAAACGGTGTATGATTCCAACGTTTAAGTAGATGGAGAGTGGGATATTTTTTACGAAAAATAGGGTAGTCCCGCTCAAAAATAATCCAAGGCAGTGCCTGATTTGATCCGGAAAGAGGACCACTTTCGGGAAAGCTCCAATCCAGAGAAGTGTCAAACAATTCATGATGGTATTTACGATAAATAAAACTGCTTAATGCAGTATTTGCAGGCTCAATCATTATGATCTTACCACCAGGAATTAGGACACGGTCAGCTTCCCTAAAAAAGGAGTCTATCTGAGGGATATGATGCAGGACGTTGATCATAAATATCCCAGCCAGCGTCTGATTTTCAAAAGGCAGATTACGTGCGTCAATAATCTTGTCTATGCCTGAAATTTCTAGGACATCAGATGTTATCATATCAGGGATTATGTCCTTGATAAATCCACCACCTGATCCCAATTCCAATTTTAAACCAGAGGGCAGTGTTTGGGACTCTCTCACAAACTGTTCATACCAGGAACGATATACCTTGTTGAGGTATGTGTTGACAGCAATAATTTGTCGATGCTCCTCGGTACGTTCTGGAGAATCCAAGGCCGATTCTGAACTTATTTTTCTCACCAGTTATCTCGTCAGTACGTATAGTTTTGCTGGCTCATCGTCTTCTGCGCCTATTTGATGAACCAGTCGAAATGTACCTCGATACTCCCTTTCAATCAGTGCGACTACATTATGAACAGTGGTGATCAATTGACCATTTTTAATATTAGGATTAAGTCGCAGACTTCCCACCAATACATGCGTTATATTTCGATCTTTTAAGAATTGTAGCAATTCATCCGGATCTTGACTGGGCACACGTGAAATCCCAGAGAATTTCCGAGATCCAGATATTACAGTAGATATCGAACCTTTGCGACAGGCCACACGCGAGGAATCGGGAAGATTCTCAGCAGCCCATTTGCTCATCTCCATGTAATTGCGATAGTCCTGATTGTAGCCGTAGAGAGGGTCGCCCCCTAGATTTTTTTGTAAGGTGATGGAGTTCGCTTTGATTTTCGTGAAGGTACGCGTCAAGATCGGCAACGTCATCAACCCCAGAAGAGCAGGTAGAATGACATGTATGGCCCGTAGGTTTTTGGCTTTGCCCCATAATGCCAAGGCACCTACAAACACTACAAGGAGGTAAGGGATATAGGGAATGATGAGTCGATCCTGGTCCCATCGCTTATGTAAGGTGAGAAAGGAGACTCCGGTATAAGCCACGAAAAGAGTTAATGCGAACACCAGTTTTCGGTTCCGCTTATAGAGGTATACAAACGCCGCTACCGCAGCAGCAACAATGAGGAGCGAGACCAGTGTACTGGTGTCGGTGGTATTTTCGGGGCGAAGTCCCAACACTTTGGGAGTTTGTTTCGAGATATAGAGATCAATGTTGCCCGTAAAGCGATTGATGTATCCCATAAAATCTTCTCGTCCTGCGTTGAAATCATAAGGATCTTTGTATAAAAAGATTTTGCCTTGGGTTGAAAATTGCTGTCCGACTCCCGCTACTTTCATAATGACCTCATATGGTATTCGAAATGCAGCGTAGGCCGCAAGGGTAAAACCCAATGGTTTCCACTCCTTATAGATTAGCCAAAAGAGAACAAAAGCTCCGATACAAGCAACACCTGCATTACGGCTAAGACCAATTAAGAAGATGCCGAGTCCTAATCCAGCCCATTTGATCAAGGAGTCACGCTCCATGGAGCATTCGATCAGCCGGTTCCAATGACGATAGAAATAGAAGACGAGTCCAATCTGCAATACCATGAAAAACGCTTCCGCAAAAGTCATGCTGCCGTAGTACAGGAAATAGCTGTTCCAGGCAAAGAGTGGCAACAACGTGAGCAAAGCGAGAAAAGGAACCTCATCACGGTAACTGAAATAGAAGAGAACAAAGGATCCAATAAGGAAGACAAAAGAAAGAAACTTCAGCAGCAAAATGTTGAAGCCAAATGTTCCTATGATAGTGGCAAGAAAGAGTGGATACAGCGGTCCATGGAAGGTGGGATAAACGCCATCTTCCAGCACCCTCAATGCAGTGTAGATGGTGGTTGAGTCATCCCCTGCCAGACCAATTTTGGCTTCGAACAACAAGAGACAAAAAAGGGCCCCTATTCCGATAATGAGCATCGCCAATATCAATTGACCGCTTCGGGACAGCGATTTAGGCTTGTCCTTAGCCTTGGTCTTCGGTTTTGATATGCGTTTTTTTCCGGCCTTTTTCTTGGCCATGGCGGTCCGAGTTTGTCGCTCAAATATAGGTTTTTAGGAATGTTTTCATTATTGATTTACATAGCTTTGAGACCAAGTAAAGTGCAGCACATGAATAAGGTAGCATTGATTACTGGGATCACAGGTCAGGACGGAGCATATCTGGCAGAGCTGCTCCTCAATAAAGGCTACGAGGTCCACGGAATAAAGCGTAGGAGTTCCAGTTTTAATACAGGGAGAATCGATCACATCTACGAAGACCCTCACGTCGACAGCCAAAAATTGATGCTGCACTATGGAGATCTTACCGATGCATCCAACATCATTGGATTGATTCAACGGATACGACCCGGTGAGATTTACAATCTCGGCGCCATGTCGCACGTCAAAGTGAGCTTTGAACAACCTGAGTACACCGCCAACGTGGATGCTTTAGGGACTCTGAGAATCTTGGAGGCGGTTCGCTTGCTGGATCGCGTAGAGGAAACGCGCATCTATCAGGCCAGTACCAGTGAGTTATACGGCCTGGTACAGGCAATTCCGCAAAATGAAGACACCCCATTTTATCCTCGTTCGCCCTATGGAGTGGCCAAACTTTATGCATACTGGATCATCAAGAACTATCGGGAGGCCTACAACATGTTTGCGGTCAATGGCATCCTCTTCAATCACGAAAGTCCCATCCGAGGGGAGACCTTCGTAACCCGCAAAATTACCCGGGCTGCTGCCAACATCTTTACGGGGCAACAAGCGATGCTCTATCTGGGCAACCTGGACGCAGAGCGGGATTGGGGGCATGCGAAGGACTATGTCCAGGCCATGTGGTTAATGCTGCAACAGGAGAAACCTGAAGACTATGTTATTGCGACGGGCATAACCACTAAGGTCCGCGATTTTGCTACCCAAGCATTCGCTGTGCTGGGCATCGAAGTCACGTATGAAGGTACTGGCCAGCAGGAGGTAGGTCGTATTGCATCTCTCCCTCATGAGATGGAACATCTCGAGGTAGGTCAGACCATCATCAAGGTTGATCCAAACTATTTCCGACCCACAGAGGTTGATCTTTTGATTGGTGATCCATCTAAAGCAAAACGTGAACTGGGTTGGACAAGACAATATGAATTGTCTGATCTGGTCAAAGAGATGGTACACTATGACTTGAAACAAGCAAGCAAAAAAAGAGATGAATCTCAACGATAGGGTCTATGTAGCGGGTCATCGAGGCATGGTTGGGAGTGCCATCATGCGTAAACTACGCGCAGAGGGGCATCAACATATCATCACGGCATCAAGTCAAGAAGTTGATCTCAGAGATCAACGACAGGTACAGCTGTTTTTTGAGCGCGAACAGCCAAAATACGTCTTCTTGGCTGCCGCCAAAGTCGGTGGGATTCATGCCAATAATATATATCGAGCGGATTTTCTCTATGACAATTTGATGATCGAATCCAATGTCATCCATGCCTCGCATGAATGGAACGTTGACAAGCTGCTTTTCCTGGGCTCCTCTTGCATTTATCCGAAGCACGCCAGTCAGCCCATGACGGAAGAACAACTCCTAACGGGATCTCTCGAACCCACCAATGAACCCTATGCCATAGCAAAAATTGCCGGCATTAAACTTTGCGAAGCGTATCGGGATCAGTATGGAAGAGACTTCATCTCAGCCATGCCAACCAACCTCTATGGCCCTAACGACAACTATGATTTAGAGAATTCTCATGTTCTGCCTGCTCTTCTCCGAAAATTCCACACTGCTAAGCGGGAAGGTCTTCCTTCGGTGCAAATGTGGGGATCGGGATCTCCTTTGCGTGAGTTTCTTCATGTAGACGATTTGGCAGAAGCGTGCGTATTCCTCATGCATCACTATAGTGAAAAACAGTTTCTCAACATTGGCAGTGCCACGGAAATAAGCATTAAGGACTTGGGGAGTCTGATTGCAGAGATTGTTGGTTATGATGGCGAGATCGTGCACGATTTGACCAAACCGGATGGCACACCACGTAAGCTGATGGATTCCAGCAAGATCAATGCCCTGGGATGGCAATCAAAGATTTCATTGTCTGAGGGTATTCGCAAGGTTTATGCAGAGCTCCTGGATCAGGACTGGTACTGATTTGCAACTTGCTTACACTTCAATTTTTTGATAAATAGAACCTTCCCATGGTCCGACCAGATCGGGATCTTGTTCTTCATGGGTTCCGAATACCAAAGCAAACCCCGATAATTCGGGCCTGGATACTTGTTCGCTTCCCAGGTTAAGGACGATGCGATAATGCTCATCGACGCTCTTGCGGTCGTAGATAAACAGGTGCTCATGGTCTGTCACTACTTCGGTAAAAGAACCATACACCAAAACGGAATGTGCTTTTCTCCACGCGATCATTTCTTGATAGAAATGGAAGATGGAGTCTGAAGCCTTATGATCTTGTGCAACATTGATATGGGTATACCGGGGATTGACTTGTATCCATGGGGTACCAGTAGTAAATCCAGCATGGGTACTATTGTCCCATTGCATGGGCGTGCGCACATTATCACGACCTTGTTGCTCCACTAGGCGCAGAAATTCCTGTTCAGAAAGTCCCTTCTCGCGGAAGATGCGGTAGAAGTTGCGTGTCTCGACGTCACGATAATCTTCTATCGAGTCAAAAGAAACATTGGTCATGCCGATTTCGGAACCAAAATAGATGCATGGGGTGCCTCTCATGGTCAGGATAAGCATGGCCAATAATTTGGCGGACTCCACTCTATATTGTTGATCATCACCAAATCTGGAGACCATTCGTGGAAAATCGTGATTGTCAAGGAACACACTCAACCATCCTTCGTCTCCCATGGCTTTGTCCCATTCAACCCATAGCTGTTTAAAAGCGGATAGATCCATGGGTTTTGGATCGAATCTTCCCCCTGGTCCATGGTCTATCCCCATGTGCTCAAGGTGAAAAATCATGTCAAGTTCTCCCCTGCTCTTTCCCACATAAAGATTGGCTCGTTCCTGCGAGATGCCCGGTCCTTCACCGACCGTCATGATGTTGTACTTGCTTAATACGTCCCTATGCATCTCTTGCAAGAACTCATGAACGCGAGGACCATTGGAATACACATACTCAATTACATGAGCAAAATCGGAGTTGTCCGCATCGGCAAACTCAAGATTCTTGGAGATACATGGGATCACGTCCATTCTGAATCCGTCAATGCCTTTATCCAGCCAGAATCGAAGGACATCTTTTACTTCTTCTCGCACCCTGGGGTTTTCCCAATTGAGATCGGGTTGCTTGGTCGAAAAGAGATGGAGGTACCAAGCGTCTTTTTCGACAACATAGGTCCAGGCCGGTCCACCAAAGAAGGATTGCCAATTATTAGGTGGGCCTCCGTTTTTTCCTTTCCTCCAAAAGTAGTAGTCGTGATATGGATTATCCTCACGTGGATCTTTTGAGTTGACGAACCACTCATGTTCATCTGAGCTGTGATTGACCACGAGATCCATGATCAGTCTGATGCCACGTCCATGCAATGCGGCAAGGAGTTCCTCAAACTGATCCATCGTCCCATACTCGGGATGAATCGAATAGTAGTCGGAAATATCGTAACCGTTATCGTCATTTGGGCTTTGATAAATGGGATTGAGCCAAATGGTATTGATGCCTAGGCGCTCGATGTAATCTAATTTTTCTAAGATGCCCCCTAAGTCCCCAATCCCATCTCCATTGCTGTCTCGAAAACTTCGAGGGTAGATTTGGTAAATGATGGCTTCTTTCCACCAAGATTTCTCACTCATCACTGTGGTATTTGCATCATATTCAACTCCTGTGAATTCGTTGTGAGATAGCCCTTCATCAAGTCAGCCGTCATGCACGAGTGGACAGGCAACACACCCAGTAGATCACCCACGGCAATTTGATCAAACAGCTCAGCACTAGCCTGCACGACACCGTGTTCTTGAGAGATTCCTTTCACATAACTCTCTGCATCCGGCAAACTCCAGATTAAGGATTTCTCATCGATCATCACCGGGAATCCATAGATGGTCTTATCATTCCAGATTAATCTGTCCTTGGCCAGGTGTACACCTCCTCCATAGAGGATGATGGTTTTGCGATCCGGATGTTTTGCAACCACAGGACAGGCCAGGCAAACCGCAATGTCTTCCAGAGCAGCCGCGCCGATTTGCCACTGCATCACGTCATAGAAGACAAAATTTCCGGCTCGTAGTTCGTCAATCTCTTCCCATCCGGTGGCCACGGAAGCAGTCGGTGTGTCTCCTATAGACAGATCAAAAGGCGCATACTGGGCAAATCGATGGCGCAAGCTTACAAGTAAAGCCACCGTCTGCTCGTGTATTTCCTGTACTTCGGGGATAGAACGACAGGCATAGGAATGACCAGCATGGCAAAGAAATCCTCGAAAGGTATACTGAGCATGATTCTTCAGGCTTTCCAGCACATGTTCTATTTGCGCTTCCTCAGTGGATCTGAATCCGGTGCGCTGGGTGCCGACATCGATTTTAATGTACACACCCATAGGGGCAGCTGGCGGGTGTTCGAGCAGGAAGGGGACCACATGTGGGGAGGTCACGGTAATGTTTACAATAGCCTGCTTTGCAAGCTCCTCAATGGTCGACCACTCACGCGGATTGACTGGAAAAGCAATCGTGATGTCCTTCCATCCCCCCTGGACAAAATATTTTGCCATGGAAACCGAGGACACGGTACAACGATCGATACCTTCTTCTTTCATCCAGTTGCCGACTTCAACCGATTGATGTGTTTTAAAATGAGGTCGCAGGTGCATGTTACTCTCCATGCACTTTTGCGCCATGCGTCTGATGTTTGAGCGGCATTTCTCTTCATCTAGAAGCAGGGTTGGTCGAGAGATTGCATATTCTTTCATGTGTGCCTAAGATGCAAAACGCAGGGCATTTTATAGATGCAAAGGCGCTAAGATACAGTGTGGATAAGATGGTCTTTCTATATGCACGTTGGATAAAGCTTGTACCTTTACTGGCCACTTTTAGACATGAGTGCACAGTCATCAGTAGCCTTACATACTTTAGGATGTAAACTAAACTTCTCGGAGTCCTCCTCCATCCGTCAACGTTTTGAAGACCGAGGCTTTATCATCCATGATTTCAGTGAAGCATCAGACGTATATGTGATTAACACCTGTAGTGTGACGGAATTTGCTGATCGCAAATGCAGATCGGCGGTTCGGAAGGCATTACGCCAAAATCCCAGTGCCCGAGTAATTGTCATCGGGTGCTATGCACAACTCAAGCCTCAAGAAATCGCCTCTATTGAGGGAGTGGATCTGGTCCTAGGAGCAGCTGAAAAGTTTAACGTAGTCAATTACGTCGAAACCCTCAGTCAACAGACAGGCAAGGGACTGGTCCACAACACGGACATTCAGACCATAAATTCTTTCGAGGAAGCCTTTTCCTTTGGGGATCGCACACGCTCCTTTCTAAAAGTTCAAGATGGCTGCGACTACAATTGCAGCTTCTGTACCATTCCCCTGGCCAGGGGGAAGAGCCGGAGCGGCTCCATGAATCGCATCATGTCTCAAATCAAAGAACTTGAAGCCAAAGATGTCGGGGAGGTAGTGCTGACGGGTGTAAACATTGGTGACTATGGAAAAGGCCTGGATGAACAAGCGAGTTTCCTTGATCTTATCCGTGAGGTGGAAGTCAGCAGTAGCATTAAGCGATTTCGAATTTCTTCCATCGAACCCAACCTATGCTCCGATGAGATCATCAAATTTGTGTCCTCATCTACCCGATTTATGCCTCACTTCCACATGCCGTTGCAGTCTGGAAGCAACGCGATTCTGGCCCAGATGCGTAGACGCTATCGCAAAGAGCACTATCGCGATCGAGTCCTATATATTAAAGAACTGATGCCTCATGCATGCATTGGAGCAGACGTAATCGTGGGTTTTCCAGGAGAGCGGGAGGAAGATTTTGAGGAGACCTTATCATTTCTTCAAGAACTGCCCCTGTCCTATCTGCATGTCTTCACCTATTCACAAAGAACGGATACCTTGGCTGCCGATCGGACAGATCAGGTACCCTTACGAGTCCGGAGAGACCGCAATGCCGTCCTTCGTCTTCTTTCCCAAAAGAAGCATAGGGCTTTCATTGAAGAATGTCTCGAGAGTACCCGACCGGTGCTTTTCGAACCCGTCCGATCGGATGGCAATCAACATGGATATACGGACAATTACATAAAAGTGCAGGTTACGGATGCGGAATCGCTGCTTAATCAGGTCCATCCTGTAGAATTGACCACTATTCTTGGGGATATGACGGTTCGGGGAAAGCTTCAAAAGAAGAGTCCGGCGGTAAGACTTACCAGCACAGGGTGACTGTCTGAGTCATTGGGCAAAAGATCATTGAAACCTCGTTGCACGTTGATGTCAACGGCAAAAATACCCAGATCAAAACCTGAACTCAACTGAACCCCGAAAACAATTTCTGTTAGGTCTTCGAATGCTACGGCTCCTCGCACGTTTGCTATATAGTCTATTACACCACCGATACCTGCTCTCCAATGAAAGGGCCCTGCATCAATCAATCTGGTTTCAAGACCCATGACTGCAGTC
The DNA here is from genome assembly GCA_019634275.1 of Saprospiraceae bacterium. Lineage (GTDB taxonomy): Bacteria > Bacteroidota > Bacteroidia > Chitinophagales > Saprospiraceae > CAJQNM01. Next base: position 26,880 of record JAHQVP010000294.1, on the reverse strand, counting down.
AGTACATCATAGCCATCCGTAACCTTTAGAAATTGAGTTTCTGCAAAATGGGATTGGGATACGGCTTGAATTCTGGAAGCGTAGGCGGCTGGTTTGAAATACGTTCTTTCCTCAGCGGCGAGACGCACTTCGATGCCCACGGTAAATCCTACAGCACTTTGAGACAGGATTGACTTGCCGTCCCGCTCGAAGTCTTTCCATAAAACGCCTGCTTTAAGCACACCTCCGCTTTGCGCAAAAGCGGGCACGCAGCCGAAAGCAACAAAAGTCAGGAAGACGTAGAAGGGTCTCATTTGACAGTACAACGCAAAAAATAAGCGCCGAATTTCATGTCAGAATCGGCGCTCATCACCCTTACAACAAAATTTAATTACAATGAGTCTAGTGCCTTAATCGGCTAAAACCCTGTTTTTAATCTCTTGAATACTAAACGTAAAGGTTTCTCAATTATCGCGATCGCTAAACCCCATATTCATGGGGGCTTGTTAAGCGGTTCTTTGGTACCTCCACAAAAAGCAAATCAATTGGCCTTTGAATCATCCTCAATCCTTTTTGGCAGTTCCCGATCACAAAGGCAGTGTGGAGTTCGGTATCTTCTACCCACAAATAAGGCATCATATGACATTAGGGAACCTATCATCATTACTGCTGATCGCCAATATAGGGTTGCTGCTCAGCTGCCAGCAAGGACGATTGGTAGAGAACGGATATTGCCTAGAGAACGTCACTGTACTGGATCCCTTGGATGCGCCAATGCTTAATCAGACGGTGATTATTGAAGGGAATCGCATCTCCGAAATTGCACCCAGTGCTGAACTTCGATTGAGTAATAAGAACACCATCATTGATGGCACTGGCAAATTTGTGATGCCCGGGCTTTGGGACGCACATGTCCATTTTGCATTTCTGGAGGAATTGGCCCCTCGTATGTTGGATCTGTTTCTGTGCTATGGCATCACCAGCGTTCGAGACATTGGAGGAAGATTGGACTTTGTCAAGAAGTGGAAGGATGAAGCCATGGCCAATCCTGATGATGCACCACGAGTGATGATGGCAGGTCCTCTCCTGGATGGAATGCCGAATGTCTATGATGGATCGACACCTTTTACCCCCGCCTTGTCTGTAGGACTGGCCACTGTGCAGGACGTTCGAGAGGCAGTCTCTACCCTTATTGATGCGGGAGTAGATTTGCTAAAAGCTTACGAGATGTTGACTCCAGAGCAGTTTGCAGAAGTGATACGCCTGGGAAAGGAGCACGGCCTGCCTGTGACCGGCCATGTCCCTCTTTCGATGGATGTGATTCAAGCATCCAGCTTGGGACTAAACAGCATGGAGCATTTGCGGAATTTGGAGCTTTCATGTGCCAGCCTATCTGATGATTTGCTGGCGCAGCGACTGCAAATGCTGGCCGATGGCAAAGGAGATCCGGGCAGTATTTTGCGATCCCGATTGCATGATGCACAGCGCAAAGCCGCCGTAGAACACTTTTCGTCAGAGCGCACCAAAGAAGTCTTGGACGTGTTGGCCACGAATGAGACCTGGCAGGTTCCAACTTCCGCCCTCTCCACTGCCAGTGTCAAGCGACCCTTTGCCCGAGAAGACTTTCAGCAATCCTTCCGTTTTTTGCCTTCCGCTATGGAGGGAGAATGGAAAGAACAAATCGAAGGGGTCATACTTGAGGATCCTACCGATTTTCAGATCGAATATGCTAAGTGGTTAGTAGACATGGTAGGCAGAATTCACGAACATGGTATAGAGATCATGGCGGGCACGGACTGCCCCATTTTCTTTTTGACTCCGGGACGGAGTCTGCATGAGGAATTGTCCGTTTTGACCAGTGCGGGATTGAGTGAACAAGAAGTGCTGAAGGCTGCCACCTTGAATCCTGCCCGATACTTTGGCTTGGATGATGAGCTAGGAAGAGTACGAGTGGGCATGATTGCCGATTTGGTGGTTCTCAATTCAAACCCATTAGTAGACATTGCTAACACACAGGACATCGAGGCTGTGATCAAAAACGGAAAACTGCATTCGAGAATGATGCTGGATGAGAAACTCTCCAACCTGGACAAACAGTAATGAACGTTGGATGTCGTGGAATAGCCTATTTTTGACCCAGCACTAATTCTGCTTTTCTGTGTATCCTGACTTATCGTATCTCCTCCATGACTTGATTGGCACTCCGGTTGACAATTGGACCTCTGTTATCAAGATGTTTGGGTTCCTGTTGGTATTTGCCTTTTTGGCGAGCCACTATTTCTTTAGAAAGGAACTGCTACGCAAGGAAGAGCAAGGGTTATTGACAGGAAGTTTGGAAAAATTTAAAATCGGATTTCCTCCCACTGTCCTGGATACCATCATCAATGCGCTGATTGGTTTCATCATGGGCTTCAAAGCTGTATATCTGGTGCAGAATCATAGCGAAATCGGAACCGAAATATTTCCGTTTTTGGCCTCTGCTCGGGGCAACTGGCCAGCGGGTATTTTGCTCGCGCTCTTGTTCGGAGGGTTGTATTGGTACAACAAAAACAAAGAAAAACTCGATAAGCCTCAGGTCAAGGAGGTCATGGTGATGCCCTCTGATCGGTCATTCGACATCACGGTGCGCGCTGCCATTAGCAGCATAATTGGAGCAAAGATCTTTGCCATTTTTGAGAGCGTAGAGAACGTAAAAGCATTTTTGAGTGACCCTATTGGCCAATTCTTCTCTGGCAGCGGATTGGCCGTATTGGGAGGACTTATTGTGGCCTTCGGATACTGCTACTGGTGGATCAGCAGCAAAGGGATCACGCCAATCCATGTGATGGATGCGTTTGCGCCTTCCTTTATGATGGGATATGCTGTAGGACGTATTGGGTGCCAGCTTTCCGGTGATGGAGATTGGGGCATTGTCAATACAGCACCGCCCCCAGCTTGGTGGTTTTTCCCAGAATGGCTTTGGGCATTCGACTATCCTCGAAACGTTCTCGAAAAAGGCATTCCAATAGCGGGGTGCGAAGGCATCTATTGCAATCGACTCAGAGAGCCCGTCTATCCCACCCCGGTATACGAGACGGTGGTTTCCCTCCTTATTTTTGGACTGCTTTGGATCTGGAGAAAGCGGGTTAAAGTGGCAGGAATGATCTTCTGCATTTATCTCGTGCTAAGCGGAGTAGAGCGATTCTACATTGAGAAGATTCGGGTAAATGACAAGATCCCCATGTTTGGAATGGAAGTGACGCAAGCCGAAATCATCTCGGTGATCATGGTCATCTTGGGAATCGTGGGGATGTTTCTCTTACACTTTAAGAAGGTAAAGACGATTCCAATCAATCAGCCTGCAAAAGCAAGCTGATGAGGTCTACTTGATCTTGCCAGTCGAATTTCTTTATCCGTTCATGTCCTCTTCTGATTAGGTTTTCCCGATACAATGGATCAGATGCAAGGCGCTTGATCCCGTTGGCAATGGCATCAATATTCTCTGGGTCTACCAACAATGCTGCATCGCCCGCTACCTCCTTCATTGATGAACGGTCGGAGGTGATTACCGGAACACCGCAGGACATGGCTTCAAGAATGGGCAATCCAAAACCCTCCCATAAAGAGACATAGAGCAGGGCTGTGGAGGCAGACAGGAGCTGCAGCAAGGTATTGTCTTCCACATAGCCAGTCATGCGGACGGCGCTCTTATGTTCCATAGATTGGAATGTTTTGCGGATCGCACCCGTTTGCCAGGCTGACCGGCCTACCACAAGCAACTTCAAGGGGGTAGCTAAGTTGCTACAGGCTTGATCAAATGCCTTCAGTGCTCTCACTATATTTTTTCTTGGATGCAGTGCTCCCAGTAGTAGAATAAAATCGTCGCCATCAGCCCAAGCGTTCTTTGTCACAGAGATAGAACTTTGCTCATCGGTGTGCTCAAAACCGGTCCTTAAGCCATTGTGCGCCCAATGAGTCTTAGCAATTGCCTCAGGGAAATGCTGATGGATATCCAGAAAGCTGGTGTGTGAAATCGTGATGACATGGTGGGCTGCTGCCATGAATTTAGGCACGAATCGGCGATAGTACCACCGCATTACCACCGGGATATGCAGTGGATAATGCAAGTAGGCGAGATCATGGATGATCAGAAGATTTTTGCTGATTGCAGGAGAAAGAGAAGTGAAACCATCTGGAGAGATAAACGCATCGCACTGATGCTTTTGATAAGCCCTTGGTATCGCCATCTCAAACCACCAATAAAAGAGAAGGGGATGACGTGCGGGCGGGGTGAGCACCAATGGCACCACGTTATCACTGAATATAAACGACTCATCAAAAGGCCGATCAAAGGCAAAATAGAAAGTGTGTTCTGGATGCTGACGTACCAGTCGCGACAGCACCTCACGGCTGTAGAGTCCGATGCCTTCTAGCTTGCCAGGAAGGAGGAACCGCGTATTGACTAGGAGTCGCACTTAGACAAACTTAGGGATTATACAGCGCATGACTTTCGTACCTGGATTTTCTACTTTTACACCTTATACTTTAGGGCATTGGAAACCACAGACGTACTGATCATTGGCAGCGGCATTGCAGGCATGACTACAGCGATTAAACTTGCTGAGCAAAGATCCGATTTGCGCATTCTAGTCATCACCAAAGCCGCCCAGGTCTTTGAGACCAACACCCGCTATGCGCAAGGAGGGATTGCTGCGGTTTGGGATCTGGACAAGGACTCTTATGACGCACATTTTGAAGACACCATGGATGCTGGGGATGATCTGTGCGATCCGGAAGTGGTACGCATCGTGGTGGAGGAGGGACCTGACTGTGTTCGAGAGATCATATCCTGGGGGACAAAGTTTGACAAGGTAGATGGAAAGTACGACCTGGCGATGGAAGGAGGGCATTCGGCGAATCGGATTCTTCATTTCAAAGATCTGACGGGTGCAGAAATTCAACGCGGATTGTTAAAGAAGGCCAAGGAGTTTAAGAATATCGAAATCCGATCGGGCATTCAGGCTGTTGATCTGCTCACTCAGCATCATCTGGGGTACAGTGTCACAAGAGGGACACCGGACATTACCTGCTACGGTGCCTACGTTTTTAACCGCGACGAACAGGATACAGAGACCATTTGTGCAAAACACACCGTACTCGCCACAGGGGGTAACGGACAAGTCTATCGCAATACGACCAATCCCGTCATTGCAACCGGAGATGGCATTGCTATCGTCTATAGAGCCAAGGGCCGCATCGAAAACATGGAATTTGTCCAATTCCATCCTACTGCCCTTTATAATCCGGCAGGAGAAAATCCTGACTTCCTGGTATCTGAAGCGGTCAGAGGCTTTGGTGCGATTCTAAAGACCCGTGATGGCGAAGAATTCATGCACCTCTATGACGATCGATTGTCGCTTGCTCCCCGTGATATTGTGGCCAGGGCCATCGACAATGAAATGAAAAAGCGAGGCGATGACTTTGTCTACCTGGACTGCAGACACATTGATAAAGACGCATTTACTGCTCACTTTCCCACGATATATCATAAGTGCCTCTCACTTGGCATCGACCCAATGAAGGACTTTATTCCGGTGGTGCCTGCTTGTCATTACATGTGTGGTGGAGTCAAAGTGGATCAATGGGGCAGGACTTCTATTCATAACCTTTCGGCTGGAGGGGAGTGCACTTCGTCGGGATTGCATGGAGCCAATCGTTTGGCTTCTAATTCGCTCCTGGAAGGCCTGGTCTACGCAAAGCGGATTGCACACGATATCGCGAAGACGGTTGATCAGGTTTCCCATCGAGATGGGATTCCAGAATGGGATGCTAAAGGAACGATGGATCCTAAAGAAATGGTTCTGATTACGCAGAGCTTAAAGGAGCTTCGCGACATCATGAGCAGCTATGTGGGCATCGTGCGCAATGATGTCAGATTAAAGAGAGCCAGTGCGCGTCTTCATCTGCTGTACGAGGAAACCGAAGAGCTGTATCGCACTACCACCTTGTCACCTCAATTACTGGAACTTCGAAATCTAATCACCGCCGGGTATCTGGTCACCAAATTTGCCGGTATGCGCAAGGAAAGTAGGGGACTGCACTATACCACAGACTATCCAGATCAATTGGACTTCTTGGATGTAACCATTCTATAATCTCAGAATAGGCTCCCAAATGCAAGATGGTGCATCAGGTGTCTAGAAAAGGATAGTTGGACGAACATCCTTCATCAAATCAAAAAAGCCGAAGTTCCTGTAGAGAGACTTCGGCTTTTTTGTTTTATATGGACGGCCTTGGCTTATGATGGGGTTACTCCACCATCAAGAAAGTCCTGATACTCTTGCAAGTCATCCCACTTCCCGTCAGCAGCCATGCCTGCCTGCTGGGCCCAGGTAGAAGGATTGTGTATGCGATAGCGGTCTCCTGCGGCATTCAAAATTTCTTGTAGCCGCTCGGTCGGAGTTTCAGAAAGGCCCCGCCAGGTAGTAATGCCACTGTTGTTGAGCAACTCGGAGATTTTGGGTCCAATGCCTTCGACCACGGTCAGATCATCTTGGACGATCCGCTTGCCCATAATGTACTGGACATTGGCTGCGGTACTGCTGGATGGCATTACTTCCCCTTCGGGTTCAACACCGCCCACTAAAAAATCTTGATATTCTCTAAGCTGCAACCACTCTCCTGCAGCAGCCATACCCGCTTGCTTTGGCCAGGTACTTGGATTTAACAATTGAAAGCGATCTCCGGCATCGTCCAGGATGGTTTGCAATTGAGGTACCGAAGTGCCACTGAGTTGCCCCCATGTCCTGATGGAGGAGTTGTTGAGCAGCTGCTCGGTCTTAGGACCGATGCCTTCTACGATCTTCAAGTCATCCTCTTTAATCCGCTTTCCGAAGATGGCCTTAGCCGCTTCTGCATCAAAACTGGAAACGGGAGCGCTTATGTCTGCCGCAATAGCGGTGGCCACTTCCTCGACTTCCGGTGCTGGCGTTATGATTTCAGGCTCAGCTACTGTTGTACTGCTGCTTGCCTCCAGTGACTTGATTCGTGTGCTAAGTCCGGCATTATCTCCTTTCAACGAGACAACTTTGGCATTGCATTCCTCGAGATCACTCGTGGCATTCTTAAGTTTGCCGCGACAGGTTCGCAGTTCACCCTCCAGCTCACCGATTCGAGCCTTGTGTCGTGCACAAAAAATGACGTGGTGTAAGAACCATCCCAAAAGAAATGCCCCCAAGAGCATGAGGATAACTTCAATCGTATGGGAGCCAAAGGTGCCCGTACCGGGATAGGTGGTGACATTTTGGCCAAAGGCTTGTAGTAAAATCATTGAATTGGCTGTTTTGTTTTTATGAAATGATCGTGAGTTCTACCCGACGGTTCTTTTGTTTACCCTCTTCGGTATTGTTTGTTGCGATGGGCTGTGTCTCTCCCTTGGAAGAAGTATCAATGCGTGAAGCTTCGAGGCCTTTTGCAACCAGAATATCTTTGATGGCCTGAGCGCGCATGGATCCTAGCCGCATGTTACGTGCAGCTCCGGCTGAGCTATCCGTGTGCCCGACAAGGCTGACGCGTTCTGAAGTTTGCTTCAGTCGTGCTACTAGATCATCCAGGTATTCGATAAGCTTTTGATTTTCAAGCATGTCAGCAGAGGCATGAGGAAAATTGATCACCATCTTACCGGCAACTTCCCTAACGGACTCGTTTCTGACCATTCTCCGAAAGGCACCGGCCACAAATTTTTCTGCTTGTGCTCTTGCCGAGCTGCCCGCCAGTAATTTCGATTTCATTTCGATGCGGCCATCATCCAGCACTGATGCGAACTTTTGCCGGATGGCATCCGCTCGGGCCAACCCCAGATTTTCAAAGCTCGTAGGGTTCTCTTCATCGGCATAGTATTGCCCGGTGATTTCGAGAGCATCCTGATCGCTCAACAACCCCATGATGGAATCGCGAAAGGCAGGAAAACGATCTGACGTAATGGCACCTTCCTTCGACCAGTCAAAAACCAGAGGCGCATAGGTTTTTGCTTTTTCGATGACTTTTTCCGGGGTCGTTTTTTTGCCCCACGGACAAACTCCCTTGTGAGGACATACATACCAGTACCACGACCCGACAAACCACAATGCGGTTAAGAACCAAAGAAGTGCTTTCATATTTTTCGTTTTGCAGAGATGGCAGGTTGTTCTAAAGATAAAAAATGACTATGGCAAATTTTATTCTGAATAGGTACAATAAATACCACCCTTTTCAAGACGGTTCATTCGCCTCCAGGTCACTCATCAGCGTGAGGATGAGGGGCAACTCATAGCCTTTGTTTTGGGCATAGCGCACGGTACGCTGTTTTTTTTGCCAGGGATCATCGATGCGCAGCGACTGGTATTTGGCACGTAAAAGTTTTCGAAGGCATGCGTGATAAACGTCTTCTGGAATAGAAGCGAGGGCATGGTCGATGTCGTACGCCGAGATGTTTCGCCACTTTAGCTCGCGACGAATCTTTTGCATTCCCCACTTGTTGTTTTTAAATTTTCCCCTGGCATAGGCCTCTGCAAAACGCCCCTCGTTTAAAAAGCCACTGGAGATGAGCTCAGCCATAATTTCTTCAAGGTCGTCCCCATAGACTTTTAATGCAATCAATTTGCTCCTCACCTCCTTTTGACAGCGTTCTTGGTAGGCACAGTATTTCTGCATTTTAGCTAAAGCAACCAGGTCCATTTAAGGAGTTTGATCAAAAATAAGCACCTCATTCGAATGCCGAAAGCTGTCCTATCCTGACCTCTTCACTTTTGATGTCATCAGACATTTTTTTTGTGATGAAAGGATCTATCTTTGCGCCGCTGGTCCCATAGCTCAGCTGGTTAGAGCACCTGACTCATAATCAGGTGGTCCAAGGTTCAAGTCCTTGTGGGACCACAACTCTGAAGATGCACTGTTTGATGAATGCAAACGGTGCATTTTTTTATGCAAGAAGTTTGAAGATGACCATCCCAAGTTAATTTCTACAACCGTTGCAATATGGATGGAAGAAGTGGGTTCCATACACAGTAACAATACATTGCCCAATTGCTGTCTTTAAATTTGATAAAGGAGATCCGATTTATTCCTGGGACTCTTTTCATTTTATTCGCCCACATAGATTGCACCGCACAGCTTAGCATTCCTTCAAGTAAGTGGCATATAGGAATCAGATCGGCAGCTGTAAGATCACTAACCACCACCCAGGATCATGGATATCTCGGTCATCAAGAGGCAGCAACCACAGATCTGGAGTTAGGTGCAAATGTACACCGGACATTGGGCCGGAAAGGAGTTGCTGCAATTGGTATCGAAGCGGGGGCCACCAGGCTTTCTTATCGATACGTCTTTTCTAGATCTACTGGCCAGAGAGATTTACAGTGGACATACCTGGAACGCTTTCCAAAAGCATATTATGGACGTCTATTCTTCACACTCAATGCGCTCAGGACTCCGAGGTGGGGATTGAGTTCATCCATATTTCTTGGTTGGATGAGGTTGTCATCAGGGGATCATTTTGATCCGAATGTCTTTTATAGTGCTTCTCCTAGGAGCGATGGATACACCTTGAATTTCAAAAGCTCCTCGCTTGGGTCTGGTCAGAGCAACTTTAACGCCGGCTCCTTGATTTCGGCTTCTCGGATGCTTGGGGAGGTTTGGTTCTTGAGTGTGGACCTTGGAATGCAATTTGGCTTCCAACCTACGCTGCATACTCAGCAGATTGAGGCCAATGTAATCGATCCTTTGGGAACACCTGTGGCAGCAGTGAGTTCAACCGTAACCACCAAGGGAGATCGATTCTTTATCGGTTTTGGCGTTGGATACCTGATCGATTGATGGAATCAAAGCATGCTACATCAGGAATTGAATGTAGATCATGCCCAATATGCCGGTTAAGATCACATAGTACAGGGTCGGCAAAATGGTTTTACGCAACACCAGGCCTTCTTGACCCAATATGCCTACGGTGGCGGAGGCGGCTACGATGTTGTGGATGGCAATCATATTGCCAGCCGCTGCTCCCACGGCTTGCAACGAGACCATGATCACCGTGGGCATAGCCAGCTGTTCTGCGACTCCAAATTGAAACAAGCAAAACATCAGATTGCTCACCGTATTGCTTCCGGCGATGAAGGCACCGAGTGCACCAACAGATGGGGCAAACAGGGGATACACCTCACCAAAAGATGCAGCAACCCACTCGGCCATCGCAATGGGCATAGCCGAAAGGCCACTGGGGTTGATGCCAGAGTTGATGTAGATCCGCACCATCGGAATAGTGAAAATCAGTACGAATCCTGCACCCAAAAGCATTTTTCTGCTGGTATGAAAAGCCTTGCGGAATGCTGCTGGCTTCATGCCATGAAGGAAGTAGGTGGCGATACTGGTGATCACCAAGAAAGTTGCCGGCAAATAGAGGGGAGCACTTGCTCCATTGATCCCCGTTTGGAAAATGTCAGGCCAAGTGATCTTGAGATTGCTGAGCCAGCCCTTAAGCGGTAAGACAGGAAGCCGACTCACAATCAACAATCCTGCAAGAATTCCGTACGGTGCCCAGGCTCTGGCAAGGGAGATAGATCTGCCAGGTTGTACCTCTTTTCCTCCTAAATCCAGTGCGCCCATCCAATGCTTTGGCCATGCTTTTCGAGCAGGGAAGTCCCACGAATCTCTAGGCAGCAAGAATCCTTTGCGTGCAGCAAGTGTTACTATAAATAATCCAATCGGTGCACCCAGCAAAGAAGGAAACTCAGGCCCCAGCAGCCAGCCATTGATGCAATAGGGAATGGTAAAGGCCAGTCCACCAAAAAGAGCAAAGGGAAAGATCCTCAGCCCATCTCGCCATGATTTATTGAGTCCAAAGAATCGAGTCATCATGCAGACCATTATGGTAGGCATCAAAGTACCTGCCAGCGCATGGAATACGACTACATGGTCGGTGATGCTTTGCAAATAATCCATTGCGGTCAAACCGCTGCTTGCCAAATGAGCCGTAAATTCTTCGCCTTGAAGGCCTCCTTGCGCCCCCACTAAAATGGGGGTTCCGACAGCACCGAAAGTGACGGCGGTACTCTGTACCAGCATTCCCAGCATCACGGCAGCAAGCGCAGGGAAACCCAATACGACCAGCAAAGGCGCAACAATGGCGGCTGGAGTTCCGAATCCGGCAGCACCTTCAATGAATGAACCGAACAGCCAGGCAACAATCACGACCTGAACCCTTCGATCAGTACTGATTTTAGAAAAACCTTCGCGAATCACCCCTACCGCTCCCGATTCCTGCAGGACGTTGAGCAGAAGAATGGCACCAAAAATGATAAATAGGATATCAAAGGTGATGAAGAGACCCTGAACCGCAGATGCGGCGATGAATGTAGCCGGGAGATCCCAGAAATGCCAGGCAATACCGGCCGTGATGATCAGTACCAGCGGCATTGCTTGTCGAGCGGGCATACGCAGACCCACTAACATAACGGCTGCAGCGAGGATGGGAAGAAATGCGAGAACGGCCAAAAGAGTCATGTTCATATTCCTTAAGTTAAAGAACACCCGCCGATATTAAGTGCGTACCTTCAAAATCCAAACTGATGACGTCGTCCATGGAAACCAATCTGGCTGCTTTATTTGGTGTAGAGATCCGACGCCGTGTATTTGAGGAGTGTTTTCCTCGCCTATTGCAATGCATTGCGACACTTACTGAAGAGCAACTGTGGTACCGCCCCAACCAGATTAGCAACAGTGTGGGCAATCTGGCACTCCACTTGCATGGAAACCTGCGTCAATGGGTATGCTCGACCCTGGGAGAGCAGAAAGACGTAAGGGAGCGGCAATTGGAGTTCGACGAGCGAGGCCCCATATCGGCCACCACTTTGAATCAAATGCTGCTCGAATTGGAGCAAGAGTTAAGAAGTATTCTGATGGACGTACCCGCTGATGCTCTTCTGAAAGAGTATGGAGTACAGGGCTATCGAGAAACAGGAATGGCAATCTTAATCCACATTACGGAACACTTCTCTTATCATGTGGGGCAGGCTACGTACATTGTGAAAATGCTCTCGGGCAACGAGACCAATTATTATTCCGATCACGATCTGGATGCCCACGGGTAGTTGGCGTAATGCTCTGATTATTGGCCAGATACCACATCTGGGTTTTCCCGCGCAAAGGACTTCCAGTCGGCATAGTGCTTCTTCTTTCCTCCCGGTTGTGCACCCCGCTGTGCATGACAAATGGCCGTGGCGAGTGCATCAGTCGCATCCAACATTTCGTAGTTTATGTCGCCTTGTACGAGATGTTTGAGCATGGCAGCCACTTGCTCTTTTGATGCATTTCCTGATCCGGTAATGGCCTGCTTTATCTTTTTGGGCGAGTACTCGTGCACCCTGATCTCTCGCGTGAGTGCTGCAGCAATGGCCACTCCTTGAGCACGACCTAGTTTCAACATCGATTGTACATTCTTACCGTAAAATGGTGCTTCCACGGCCATCTCCTGTGGGCGATGTGTCAAAATCATCTTAGCCACGGACTGAAAAATATGTAAGAGCTTGTCCTGGTGCGAATCAAAATGCTGCATACGGATGACCCCCATCGTAACCACTTGAATCTGCTGACCGGTGGTGTCAATGACCGCGAATCCCAGGACATTTGTGCCCGGATCGATCCCAATGATGCGCTTTGAAGCCATAGCGGAGCAATATATTAAATATAGTCCTAATGCGATTTGATGTAGAGGATTTGTAGGGCCCAAATATTTTTCCCTTCTTTGCACTGCGAGCGAAACAGCTCCAACACTCAAATCCGGAATTAGGAAAGAGGCATGTCCACCGCATGCCTTTTTCTGTTCTAGCCCCTACCTTACGGCATATCCATGAAAGTCCATCAGGGGAGCGATTTTTTCAAAGTCATCTTAAGCATGGCCGTCTTATTGGGATTGGCCTACTTCCTTCATGGAGTGATCCAAAATGCTGATTCCTGGGCAAAAATGGCGAGGCATCTCGGTCAGATGATTTCTTGGGACAGCAGTATCCTATTAGGGCTTTGTCTCCTTCTCATGCCGCTAAACTGGATGCTGGAAGCCATGAAGTGGGAGCGTCTCATCCGGCCCATTCAGGTCTTGTCTTTCCGGCAATCCTTAAAGGGGGTATTGTCAGGTGTTTCTGTATCCATTTTGACGCCCAGCCGCGTCGGAGAGTACCTTGGTCGTGTGGTGTCTCTGGAACCCTCTCAGCGTTGGCAAGGCGTTTCTGCTCAAGCGCTGGGGAGCCTACTGCAATTGTTGATCTTGTTTTTGTCAGGAGCATGGGGCATGCAATTTCTCATGCACCATCATGGATTGCTGGCACCCGTCTCTCTGGAGCAATTGGTGCTCTTAGCCCTCTTCCATTTAGTGGCCCTTAGCCTTCTGAGTCGAAGGTCGACGTTGTTTAGACTTTTAAATAGAATACCATCACCTTTCCAATTGAACAAAGTCGAAAAGCTATTGCGCTTTATGGATGGCTATTCAAGGCGGTCCCTTAGTTGGGTGGTGACTCTTACCGTTTTTAGGATATGCATTTATCTAATCCAGTACCTTCTTTTACTGTCCTTTTTTGGGATTGATGTTGATCTCGTTGTTGCTTCATCAGCAGTCCTGACCACCTATTTGTTTCAATCCGTCCTACCTGTACCCATGCTTATTGGACTGATTGCTCGCGGTGAAATCACGCTTTTGGTTTGGAAATTATTTGAAGTAAACGAACTCGCAGTGCTCTCATCCAGTTATTTACTATGGGTAATAAATGTACTTCTGCCGGCGTTGGTCGGAGGAGTGTTGATTGGATCAGATGCATCGAAGATTTTTAAAGAAAGGTAAAGTCAGCACCATGGTGTTGTTGTTGGGCCTGCTCACCTTGGCAGCTATTTCACCAGACCATGATGCTACAGAGCCCGATCTATGTGCTCCCCAGGATCTGGTATTTGCTCCTGGTGAAGAGATTGTTTACAAGCTTTTTTACAATTGGAATTTTGTTTGGTTGGCAGCGGGCGAAGTCGTGTTTAAGGTGGAAGAAAAGGAGGATTTGCTCTATTTGTCTGCCACGGGTCGGACGTATAAATCATACGAATGGTTTTACAAAGTGCGGGATAAATACGAGTGCTTTGTAGATAAACATTCATTACGTCCAGTGAGGTCTTCCCGGAGCATCGAAGAAGGTAAGTACCGTGAATACGACGATACCGAATTTGATTTTGATCGAAACATTGCCATCTCTGAAGTGGGCAAATCGATGGACACTCGCGAAACAAGTGAAGTCAGCATTGATCCTTGCGTCCATGATATCTTATCCTGTCTTTACAGCGTCCGCAGCATTCCGGTGCAAGATTTACCGGGAGAGACCCGTCTTCCATTGAGCATTTATCTCGATAAGGAAGTGTACAACCTGGACATGATCTATCGGGGCAAAACAAAAAAGAGAGTAAAAGGATTGGGTAAGTGCAGTACGTTGCTCCTGGAGCCTCAGTTGATTGTAGGGGATGTATTTAAAGACGATAAAGGCATGAAGATTTGGGCATCGGACGACGAAAACCGCATACCTTTAATGATCGAATCTCCCGTCTCTGTAGGATCAGTAAAAGCAGTACTCAGGGAATATCGAGGAGCAAAATTTCCTTTTGAACCCGGAAAAAAATGAAGACAATAAAGACCATTTTGCTCATTTTATTGGCCATTGGCCTGGTGGTAGGTGGGGCGATGTTGGGACGTACTTCCATTTTTCCAAACGTGAAGCACCACACAGAGGAAGAGGGAGAAGTGCTGCTTGAAAGCATTCGCGAAACCATCAAATTGGTCACCTTAGAGGCCACCTTCTCGGAGTTGTATGATTACGAAGACTATTATGGATATGACTTCAGCCCCTTTCGAAAGAAGGCCATGGTTCGGGTAAAGGCAGATGTTTCCATCGGATTTGATCTGGAAAAGATTGAACTTGATGCCTTACCAGAAGTTGGGCAACTGGTTGTTCGCAATCTTCCCCCTGCAGAAATTTTAGCGATCGATCACGACTTAGATTACTACGATCTTCAGGAGGGTGTTTTTAATTCGTTTTCGGAAAAGGACCTGACAGAATTGAACAAGAAGGCCAAGGAGTTTATTCGGAGTAAAGCCTTAGAAGGTAATCTACTGGAAAAAGGCAGCGCTCGCATGAACGACCTGGTTTCTACCTTAAATCACTTGGCTACCGCTGCAGGATGGGAATTGGTGATTGATCAATACGATAGCAGTGTCAATCTAAATTAGGCGCCAATTCTATTTTGGAGGCAGCGTATTTACGTAGGCTAGGCCCTCCCGGAGCAGAGACGTCATCAGGGCGGTATCTTTTAAAACATGGTCTGGAATTCTCACATAGCCCCGCATGAATGCTCCATGTGATTTTAAGAAACCATACTCCTCTCCATATTGCTCTGCGAAGGCCGAGATTGCTTCTTTCGTGCCTAGGCGAATCCCCAACTCTCCCTCCTTGTTCAATAGAGAATACATGTGGCCGTTGGCTGAGGTATAGGGTACGCTCTTGCCCTTGCGCTCTATTTCGGGAATATCACCCACGATCTCATCAAATCGATCGAGCATTTTTTTCCAATGATCTGCCATCTTCTGCTTTTATACAATGAAGGTTGTCAATAGCGTGACGATAAGATAGCGAGAATTCTTGGGTGGATGATCGAGTGAGAATAGCCAGTCAAAAAACCTATTTTCAGGTCTAATCTCACAATACAGCACATGAGCAACGATCCGAGGACTAGCATAGGTTTTTTTGGTCATCCCAAAGGACTGACCACTTTATTCTTTACCGAGATGTGGGAGCGCTTTAGCTATTATGGCATGCGGGCGCTTTTGATCCTTTTTATGACCGCTGCAGCGTCGGAGGGTGGTCTCGGGTTTTCTGATAGTAAAGCTGCTGCAGTCTATGGCCTCTACACCTGTGGCGTTTATCTTCTTGCCCTTCCAGGGGGATGGATTGCCGACCGCATTGTTGGTCAGAGAAATGCCATTTGGTACGGTGGCATCATCATTGCCCTCGGACACTTTGTACTGGCTGCTCCTATGGAGTGGACTTTTTACATCGGCCTGATCTTGATTGTTGTGGGTACGGGATTACTCAAACCCAACATCAGCACCATTGTGGGAGAACTTTATCCAGATAAGGGAGCACGGAGAGATGCAGGATTCAGCATCTTCTATATGGGCATCAACTTGGGGGCATTCTTAGGTCCATTACTGTGCGGTTATTTCGCTGAAAACGTGAATTGGCATCTGGGTT
The DNA here is from genome assembly GCA_019634275.1 of Saprospiraceae bacterium. GTDB lineage: Bacteria > Bacteroidota > Bacteroidia > Chitinophagales > Saprospiraceae > CAJQNM01. The sequence continues at coordinate 10,615 of JAHQVP010000294.1, read as the reverse complement.
TCGCTTTGGCGGGAATCGGCATGGTCTTGGGCCTTATCCAATATAAGCTGACGGGACCCAGCACGCTTGGGAAAATCGGAACGGAACCGAACATCAAATCCGATGAAGTACAAACGACAGGAGGAAACAATGGCATGGCGATCGGACTGGCCGTACTGACGGTGGTTGCCCTCGGAGTCATGCATTCTATGGGCGTGATTGATCTATTGACTGCGGAGGGTTTGGCTGAGGCAGTGTCTTACATCATAGCGATTGTGATCGCATTTTATTTCGCTTACCTGATGATAGCCGGTGGACTGAATTTAAATGAGAAGAAGCGCATTATTGTGATCTTCTTACTCGTCTTAGGTGCGGCTGTATTTTGGTCCGGATTTGAGCAGGCAGGCTCTGCGCTGAACCTCTTTGCCGAGCGCTATACGGATCGCCTTATTGGCACTTGGGAGATGCCCGCATCATGGCTTCAGTCGGTCAATTCATTTTTCATCATCACCCTTGCTCCGCTCTTTGGGGCGCTGTGGATCCGACTTGCCCAGCGAAATCTCAATCCAAGGACACCACTGAAGTTTGGACTTGGACTCATCTTCCTCGGGCTGGGATTCCTAGTGATGTATTATGCTGCGCAGCTTGTGACCGAAGGCACAAAGGCAGGTATGTTCTTCTTGATCTTTACCTACTTTCTGCATACGGCAGGGGAGCTGTGTTTGAGCCCGGTAGGACTTAGCACGACGACGAAATTAGCGCCCAAACGTTTTGTGGGACAGATGATGGGCATCTGGTTTGTAGGAACAGCCTTCGGCAATCTGATTGCAGGGCTGGTGGCAAGTCGTTTTGATCCTTCGCAGGTACAGCAAATGCCAGATCTTTTCATGACCATGGTGATGACAGCGGTTGGCGCAGGATTGTTCTTTATTGCAGCATCACCTATCCTGAAGAAATGGATGGGAGAGGTTCAATAATCCCCTAGCGGACAGAAATCACAGGAACGTCAGCAGGGTATAATGCTATCTGACGCGTGTTTAAAAAAGGAGTCCCTGCTCTTCTCGAGGTTCAATGAGTTGAGCATCATTTTCACTCACTTTGCCGACACGATTTCCAACCGCGTAGAAACGCAGTAATTCATCAGGATAAGGAGCGATTAGGGAAAGGGCATCTTCTACCGGAAGATCAACATCAAGCCAATCATTTTCGACAGCACGCGGAAGTATTGCGGGCATTCGATCGTGGATCTCCGCAATGCTGCTGCTCGAAGGTTGAGTGATAATGGTGTAGGACTGTATCCACTCTCCCTCAGGAGACTTCCAGTTTTCCCATACGCCCGCCATGCTAAAAATCTCCTGATCCGTAACCTGAATGCGATAAGGGATCTTGCCCGAAGCTGATTTTTTCCACTCATAGTAGCCATCCATAGGGATGAGACACCTTCGTTTGACAACCGCCTGTTTAAAGGCGGACTTTTCCGTGATCGTTTCGACTCTTGCGTTGATCATCTTATATCCCAGTCGGTGGTCTTTGGCCCAGAATGGAATCAGTCCCCAGCGCATAGGAAGGAAGTGCTCAGGGTCTTTGTCCGCAATTACGGGCATCACATGGGTTGGAGCAACATTATAGTTGGGAAGGGGATTATACTTTTCTAAATCCTCACTGTAGAAAGTCGAACGGAAGCGCTCTTCCAATTCCTTTTCTGACTTTGTAAGAGATGATCTACCACACATGGATCGGAATATCGTGAAATTTTAGAAGCCATGTAACATGCAGGCAGCTATCTCAGTCAAGGGTTCTGAGTAGGCTAATGAAGGAGGTGACGCTGATCTAACGAGACCCTTTCGTTCCGTTTTACAGTGATTGCTCATTTGCTATCTTCCACAATGGTCAGGCAGAAAGTGACATTGCTGTTCTTCGCACTAGCCTTCGTGTGGTGCTGTCAGCAAGCATTAAAAGGGCCTGAATACTATGATCCAGCAGCCTTGGCAACGTTCTTTGATGGGTCTGACTTTGTGGGTTCTGGCACTTGTCGAGAGTGTCATGCTGACGTGTACAAGACACATGTAGAGACGGCCCACTATGGGACTTCTGCCTATCCGGAGGACGGAAATCTACTGGGAAGATTTAATCCGGACGATAATAAGGTCCTCCTTGAGAATGCAGAGGTAGAACTCGTCAGGGAGGGGCACTCACACTATCAAGTAATAAGACCCCGTGCCGGTGATGGCCCCATGGAAAAAGAGCGGATTGACATTATCATCGGTTCTGGTGTCAAAGGACAATCTCATTTGTCTTGGTCAGAGGATCAGCTTTTTCAGCTTCAAGCATCTTATTATCCACCTGCAGATTGCTGGATTAATAGTCCCGGATTTCCGAGTCAGATGCTGAGAAGACCCATCCGAGATGGCTGTTTAAAATGCCATGTGACCTTCGCCACCAACAAGGATTTTTCTGGACAGGGCAATCGTTACGAAAAAGATGAGATGGTCCTAGGAGTCGATTGCGAACGATGCCATCGGCCAGCCGGTGACCATGTCCGTTTTCATCGGAATAATCCTGACCTCGAATCTCCGCACTTCATTATGAAATTGGACACTCTTTCCCGACAACAGAAAATTGACGTATGTGCACAATGTCATTCGGGTCCCCGAGCCGGCATTTTACAAGGCAATTCTTTTTCCTTTTTGTCGGGCGAGACTTTGTCAGAATACTCTCGGAATTTCCATACTGGAGTTTCCGATGCAGAATTGGACGTGCATGGAAATCAATATGGCTTGTTGTCCAGCAGTGCCTGCTTTGTGAATTCGGAGATGGACTGTGGATCTTGCCATGATCCACACAAAAACGAGCGAGGCCTACGTGCTACATTTGTCGACAAGTGTAAGCAATGCCATGTTTCTCCTGACGCCGAATGCAAAGCGGATGCCTCCATTCAACAAGAGAGAAAAGGCAATTGCGTATCGTGCCACATGCCCAATTTTCCTTCCCAAACCATGACGGTACGATTGGATCATATAGGGGAAGCGCCGGTCATGGTGCGGACCCATCGCATTGCCATCTATCCTCCAGAAAAGTGGGAAAAAATCGACTGATTTAAAATCCGAAAGCTTTTGGCAGCGCTAAGCTCAGCCATGGGATATACGTCACAAGAATGAGGGCCAATAGCATTGCAATGAACAAGGGCAGGAGCGGTCTGATCACTCTTTGAATGGTAGTACCTGCGACACCAACCCCGACAAAGAGCACCGATCCCACAGGAGGAGTGCAAAGGCCAATGCACAAATTCAACACCATCATGATGCCAAAGTGAGTAGGATCCATGCCCAATTCCGTGACGACGGGTAGGAAGATTGGCGTAAAAATCAGCACAGCAGGAGTCAAATCCATGAAGATGCCGACAAACAATAGGATCAGGTTGATGATGATCAACAAGACAACCTTGCTATCACTTAACTCGAGCAATAGGCTGGTGATGTCTTGCGGAATGTTTTCATATGCCATGATCCAGGACATGCTCATGGAGGTTCCTACCAGCAAGAGCACGATGGCTGTAGTATTGACAGAATGCAAGAAGATGTCAGGAAGATCTTTCCATGACACTTCACGGTATATAAAGGTGAGTACAAGACAGTATAAGACGGCGATCGCCGATGCCTCGGTAGCCGTGAAAATGCCCCAGACGATTCCGCCAATGACGACAATTAGCAAGAACAAAGAAGGAAGTGCATCTATGAAAGTACGCCCTACTTCACCCATGGTGGCGCGTTTTCCGACGGGGTAATCTCTGCGCTTGGCCATTATCGCAGCCACCACCATCAAAAATAAGCCCACCAGGATGCCAGGGATATAGCCGGCTAAAAACAAAGCTGCAATGGAGACACCACCACTAGCGAGTGAGTAGACAATTAGAATATTGGAAGGAGGGATGATAAGGCCTGTGGTGGCCGAAGTGATGTTGACCGCGGCAGAGTAGTCTTTGTCATAGCCTTCCTCCTCCATGGTCTCTCCTAAAAACCCTCCGATCGCTGATGCTGCAGCAACGGCAGATCCGGCAATCGCTCCAAACAACATGGCGGCTATGATGTTGACGTGAGCCAATCCACCTGGTAAAGCACCCACTAGGGTCTTGGCAAAATTGATCAGCCTTCTCGCAATGCCGCCACGATTCATGATTTGTCCCGCCAGGATGAAAAAGGGGATGGCCAACAATGCGAAACTGTCTAAGCCATTGGTCATTCTTTGTGCCACGGTCGTAAAGGCCGGCAGCGTCGGGATGCTCACCAACATCGTGACCAAACTGCTCAAACCAATGCTCCAGGCAATGGGCACACCAATGCCCAGTAGCACGATAAAAGACAAGACCAAGATCATGACTTCCATTAGGCCGTGCTAGGTTTGGTGATTAAATCGCGACGTAGAAACTGGTAGATAATGATCAGGATACCCGCTACCGGTATGACCACATAGACGTATGATTTGGGAATGTTAAGAGCAGGTGACATTTGACCCAATTTATGGGTCACGTACATGAGGCGGCCTCCTCCAATCACAAGCACGCAAAGTGAAAATGCACAGACTAAGACGGAGATAAGTAAGTTGACCCTGCTAACATTTTTAGTATCCAGACGAGGTTTGAGCAGGTCAATGGCTAAGTGCGCACCTTGCCCAGAAGCATAAGCAGCACCCAGTAAAGCCAACCAGATCATCAGGTACCTTGCCAACTCCTCTGACCAACTCGCTTGGCTGCCCACGACGTACCGGGTAAAGACGCCCCATAGTACGTCGATGGTCATGAGCGCCATCAGGATCACCAAAAATCGGCCAAGCCACTTGTCGAGCTTTTCTTTCATTCTGGTACGGCTTGAATGCGTTCAATAAGGGTTTTGAACTCTGGAGATTGCTCCTTATATCCCGTTAGGATATCGGCTGTTTTGGCCATGAAAGAAGATTTGTCAGGACGTGAAATCTCTACGCCTGCTGCTTCCATGGCGTCCAGGGCTTCTTGTTCGGCAGCCTGCCAAAGACGTCTTTGTTCTACCACTGCTTCATCGGCGGCTTCCGTGAGCCATAGCTTCTCTTGATCTGACAATCGATTCCAAAAAATGGTGCTGATCACCAACATGTCCGGCACGGCAGTGTGTTCGTTGAGTGCATAGTATTTGCATATCTCATAGTGACGGGAAGTGTAAAAGCTGGGAGGATTGTTCTCAGCGCCGTCGACCACTCCTTGCTGCAGTGCTGTATACAACTCGCCCCAGGAAATCGGTGTGGGAGCACCTCCGAGCGTGGATACCATATTCATTGCCGTTGGGCTTTCCTGAACGCGGATCTTCATTCCGTCCAGGTCAGAAGGGGTACTGATTGGTTTCTCCTTCGTGTAAAAGGATCGTTGTCCTGCATCCAAGAAGGCCAGTCCTCGAAGCCAATAGTCTTCTCCTTGTAGCAATAGTTCGTCTCCTATCTCCGAATCAAAAACATTATAAGCCTGCTGACGGCTGCGGAATATGTAGGGTAGACCCAGTACTTGAATGTTGGGAGAAAAACTCTCCATGACGGCAGAAGAAGTCTTGCTCATGGCTAAACTTCCAATTTGCAGTAACTCCAGCGTCTGACGTTCGGTACCGAGTTGTTGAGAAGGATAGATTTCGATCAGCAGTTTGCCACCCGACTTCGCCGCGACACGATCAGCCATAAATTGCAATCCTGCATGCACCGGATGGGAAACATCCAATCCATGAGCCAGCTTGAGAGAAGTTGTTGAGCTAAGTTGCTCACATGCCGAGAGCAAAAACCACACAACTACTACCAATCCCAGTGAACGCCACCTCATCTGCTAGGAAGGTAACAAATCAGGGTGATTCTAAAAGGCTTCTTGAACGCTTTCCAGCCAATAATTTGCTCTCGCTGCGCTCGCACCGGAACTCGTCAGGGGCTCCAAACCACGAAATGCCCTCACAACATTTTCGATGAGAGGTTGCTGAATGTGATACGGGAGATCGAACACCAACTCTTCTTTTTTGCCATCGACCACTACCGTTACCAGACCATTTGCAAAACACGGGAAGGCAATCTCCCCTCGTGTCCCCAGGATGCGAATCTGTTCGCATGCAGCAGATTTTGGGGCATTAAAATTCCATCGACCTGACCCAAGAATGCCGTTGTCAAATGTCCAGGAAGCCGAGACCGTATCGGCAGCTGCATAGGGGGACCCCAAATTTGATTTATAACCGTGGAGCGCATGGATGGGACCAAACAAAAATTCTAGTAGATCAAATTGGTGAGATCCTAAATCATAGAATAGCCCCCCTCCAGCGATCGATGGGTCGACGCGCCAGTTGTTTTCTGGCTGTGCGGTTGATCCTTTTGGTGCAGACATGTATAAGGTTATATCAACAGATTGAACCGGTCCTATTCTTTCTTCCTCGAGGAGTGATTGCACCTTTAGAAAATTTGGCAATGCCCGACGATAATAGGCGACAGCTAAAGGCAGGCCTGCATTCTCAAACAGGGAGTTCATTTCCTGACATTCTGCAAATGATCGAGCCATGGGTTTTTCTACGTATAGGGGCTTGTTTGCAGCGGCCACAAGGCGTGCCAGCTCGAGGTGCGATCCCGGTGGTGTGGCTATATAGATGGCATTGACGCGGGGGTCAGCAACCAATTCTTCGGCAGTTGCAAAGACATAATCTACCTGATGTCGTCTAGCATAGTCATGAGCCTTTGCGATCGTTCGATTCGTGACGGCAACTAAGTCAGAGTGATCCACCAGTCGTAAGGCTGGAGCACTTTTCTTTTCCGTCACATCTCCACATCCTATCATGCCCCAGCGGACATCGGTCATGGTTGATGCTGATTCTTCCTTCATCTCAATTGCTTTTTGAGTAATCCGTAATACTTGACCATATAGCGGGGTCCACCGGTATGCCCTTTTCCATATTGACCTGACGGGTTTTCAGTACAGATTGTCCCGGATAACGCACCGAACCTCCAGGCATGGCACTGGCATTGATGAGTTGCTCGATGGTGGCCTTTATTTTAGACGACATTTCTTTTTCGGATGTCGCGATTAGGGGATCAATCGCCAGAAAAAATTGTGAAAGTCCGGTTTCCCAGTCTCCTTCACCCACTTCTCTTGTGGTCATCCCATTGCTCATGATGGCCGCAAGCATATCCAGCATGAGCGACAGTCCAGAACCCTTCCAAAATCCCGCAGGCATGACATATCCCGTTTCAAGAACTGCGGCGGGGTCATCGGTAAGCTTCCATTCAGGATCATAACCACTGGCTGAAGGCATGTGCTCATTGCGCTTCCTATAGACATCCATTTTCCCATACGAATACTGCGACATGGCCATGTCTAGCACCACCGGGTAAACGGGATCAGGAATGGCAATTACGAGTGGGTTATTGCCCATGATGCGTGCCTGCGAGCCCCAGGCCACCATGTTGGGGGCAGTATTGCTCCAGCAGATGCCGATGCATCCGGCTTCGATGGCCTGCCAGCCATAGTTGCCTGGCCGCATCCAATGGTTGCTATTTCGAAGTGCCACCAGACCGATGCCCTCTTTCTTGGCTACTTGCAATGCTTCTCCCATCATGCTGTGTGCATTGCAGTCACCAGGTCCACGTTGACCATCCCACTGACTGAAAACGCCTTTGCGGTGGATAAGCTCCGGTTCATACTGAGGAAGAACCCAACCCTTCTGCACATATTCGACCAGCTGTGGAAATCGATTCAGTCCGTGTGAAGCAACTCCATCGCAGCTGGCTTGCGTAAAAAGTCGGGCGCTTAATTGCGCTTTGGCCGTATCATAACCATTGCTGATCAGGGACTGGGTGAGTACCCGCAACATTTCTTCAAACTGTATTCTCATCGCTCCTCCTCCGTTTATTTTGTAATACCTTCAGAGAAAGTAAGCTAAAATACGTTGAGTACCCAGATTCGCAGGACAGTTCTTTTTTTGATTTGCCTGGTCATGACAGAGATGAGTCTGGCGCAGCGAGATCAAATCATCTATACACGTTCTTTTGCACTGGAGCTTGAAGCTGCGGGTGCTGACTTTATCAGCCCGGTGGAAGGTTTCTATAAGATCAAAATGCTGAAAGCGGATCGTCACTTGGAGTATGATTTGGTTTTGCGATCAGAGGATAAAGCATTTGAGATGCGATTTGACGTCAAGCCAGATTATCAACTGGCCGTCCCACATATTCATTGTTTTAATTTATTGAACTCCATTGCGGTCAATGAAGAGCATTTTGATATTGAGCTAAATCTCTTTAGCCCTGAAGAATCACAAAAGCGCTATCATGCGGATTGGTCTGCTTATGCTGACTTTGTACCCAAACGGCGCTTCAGTGATTTTCACTATGGAAGGTTGGTCACCATCTATCGTGAAGACCGCGGCTTGATACACCAAATCTTACTGTTCAATGAGCACAATCGCGAAAAAGATTTGCGCATGCACACGATCAGTTTTAAGGAAGCACATTAAGACATCTGCAGCACTTTATTGCCGGTGAGGTAACGCACTTCTGTGGTAAGGGATCGATGCGAGAGTTCGATGATCCGATATCCAATGCGATAATGGTCAACTAAAAACTCGTCGGTGTGACTGGCGATCTGACAGTAACACGACGGAGTGGAAAAGATGGTTACGTTATCCTCAATTACCACTTTGTCCACATGATAGTGCCCACAAAACACCATCATCCGTCTTCCACTTTTCAGACAAATGCGCATCAGGTCTTCTCGACCTGACAGACTATGCCGGGCATCCATATAGGGCACGGCGAGGGTAGTGGGAGGATGATGAATGAACAAGACCACAGGACCCGACCCCGCATTCAGCTGTTGGTGTAGCCATTCCAGCTGAGCATTGTTCAATTGAGACTTGGAGCTGTCCAGACATAAGATGGTATGATCGTCTAGGATATCGCGTTGGTACTCGTCGAAAGTAGCGTCGACTCCAGCGGCAGCTTTGATTAGGGAAACGGAATCGTGATTGCCTGGCACAATACAGAAAGGGACTCCAACTTCATGCAGGTGGGGCATCAGCCATTCATACGTTTCGATAGAGGGATCTTGCAAGCAAATATCTCCGAGCAGGTAGATGCGATCAAGCCGCTCCGTCTTCATCGCGGCAAGTACATCCAGTGTATTTTGGCACGTATCGACACCATGCGAAAATTCGCCATTCAGTGCGATATGTAAGTCATTTAGTATTCCGAGGCGCACTTTTCAAATGTAAGGAAGAGATCTCAAATAGAAGCCTTGGGTTAACAAACTGTTAAAGACATTCCCTTCCCGAAACTCCCGTTTTCCATTTGCCGTTCTAAGGGGACATTTAAGCGGATAACCATGAAGAAACTACTTTCCCTTTTAGCTTCCGGAGTGATCGGCGGGCTGGTTGTGCTGGCTGGATTTCTTTTACTCGCGCCCAATGCAGAAGAAGCAACACAGAATAACGCAAGACTGACATCTGCTGAGGCCATTGTCTCGGCCCCCAGTTCATTCAAACACGCTGCTGATATAGCGATGCCTGCTGTGGTTCATATCTCAGCCAGCGAGAGCAGTGACCTGGCGGCCAAACGTTATGGCAATCAACGCCGCAGTCCATTCGATCTGTTTTTTGGCGAAAATGACATGATGGATTTTTTTGGAGGAGGAGCACCTAGGCAGAGAGAAGGAAAAGGATCAGGAGTGATTATCAGCCCGGATGGCTACATCGTGACCAACAATCATGTGATCGACTATGCCGATCAGTTTGAGGTCACGCTGCATGACGATCGGAAATTTGGCGCTACGCTGATTGGTAAGGATCCACGTACCGATCTGGCCGTAATTAAAGTAGATGCAGACGATCTTCCCTTTTTAAAATTTGGAGACTCAGATGACATAGAAGTGGGGGAGTGGGTACTGGCAGTGGGCAATCCATTTGATCTTACCAGTACCGTAACGGCAGGCATTGTCAGTGCTAAGGGGCGAGAGAAAATCATACGTCGTAGGGATGCCATCGAGGATTTCATTCAAACGGATGCTGTTGTCAATCCCGGTAATAGCGGAGGTGCCCTCGTCAATACCAATGGCGAACTGATTGGAATCAACACAGCCATCGCGACAGCTACTGGCTACTACGCGGGTTATTCTTTTGCCATCCCATCCAACATGCTGGAAGGAGTAGTTGACAACATCATCGAATTTGGTGGCCCTCGAGGCAGACTGGGCGTGAGCATCACCAGCGTGAGTGCCTTTGAGGAGTATCAGGAGACGAAACTGGCGGTAAACGAAGGTGCCGTGATTACCGAGGTGGAAGATGGATCAGCTGCACAATACGCTGGACTCATACCCGAAGACGTGATCACCCGGATGGATGGGGAGAAGGTGACCGATCCCGATCAGCTGATCACGCGCTTAAGCAAGAAAAAAATTGGTGACGAGGTCAAATTGACCTTGGTCAGAGATGGTCAAAAACAGCACGTGACTGTTGCGCTGAAGGCGTCATAGTCACAGATAGGTTTAAGTTGGTTTTTCGTTTTGTTTTGAAAATGCCTGCCATAATACAATGGGCGGGCATTTTTTTTGGACTATGTCCACGTGTCTCTTGGCCAACAGGTGATTAAAATCCAATTACTG
>JAHQVP010000293.1 GCA_019634275.1 Saprospiraceae bacterium | reverse complement strand
GGCCCCAAAGCCCATGCACCTTAAGTGCCCTCGACTTGCGCATCTTTGATCGTTGGGGCAATCAGGTATTCCAAAATCGGTCCACCCAAGACCTATGGACCGGTGTAGATGCTCGAGCGGGATCTATCCCCGCCGGAGTATATGTAGCACGTCTTGTGTACACATATATTGATCTGGATGGGAATTCCCAAGAAGGGTCTATGACCCAGGATGTGGTGCTCGTTAGATAGTCCCCCAGAGTCAAATCCTGTTTCGTGATTTTTCAGTCAATCTGACACCTGGCTTTGGTTGCGTAAGACCAGTATGTGGTTTTGGTCATTGATCCATGGGCGGAGTACTTCTTGGGGAACAATTCCTGGGCCCAAAAGGAAAGATCCAACCATCACATCTACATCGCCATCTCTGTCGATATCTCCCACATCCATGACCATCCATCTCCCCTGATCTGCCCCTTCAACCTGTTGGGGTCTGAATTCAAAGGGAGCAGACGCTTCAAGAAAAATTAAGGATTGATCCACCTGACTGAAATCAGGATAGAAGGCGCACACCATAATATCACGATCCCCATCTTGATCAAAATCTGCAGAGACCGCCTTGTACGCACCATGCATAGGAAGGGCGTAACGCTCTACTAAAAGTCTGTCGCCCTGATTTTCATAAATGCGTACCCCTTGGTACGCTTTGTGTTCATAATGTGTCGTACTGTTGTCTCCCCCTGTATGGATGATGTCCAGATCACCATCGTCATCGAAGTCTGCAACTGCGAAAGAGCTAGAACCCATCAGCGGGTGAAAAGAGAGCAGATCATGCACTTCCGTACGGCCTTGGTTCAGGTTCTCAAACAGAACTAGCCCCTCATTTGCCTGCGCGAACAACACCAGCAGATCCTTGTCTCCATCGTCATCCCAGTCTACCGCCTCGGCCTGTACCGCACCTGGCCTTTGCAGAAGTATATGATGCTCATATCCTTGTGCTGTTCTGCGGTACCACGAAAGCCTACCGGTCAGGTTGCCAAATTCGCACACGATCAAGTCAAGCTGCCCATCTTCATCCCAGTCCACTTGCACCATATCTACGGGCCGAAACAACTCTTCGAAGAGTAATGCGCGCTGTGAAAAACTGCCCAAGTCTGTAGATACTACTGCACCCAATGGCAGATCCTTGGCATCCATTAGGCCAACATCGAGCATGAGTAGCTGGTCCTTATCAGCATCATATTGAATGTCTACGACCGGATTATTGAGCTTAGTCAAGTTTAAGACCTCAAAGGAGCTGCTCAACTGCGCTACCTGTCCATTGATGTCTCCCACTAGAATCAAATTTTCCGTCTCGCTATAGTCCAGCAGACAGACGGCGGGAAATCCACCCAGATCAGGTGCAATCAAGTCCGCCTTAAATAAGGGAGTCTGCGACATACGAGTACGCCTGGTCTTGTCTTTGTTTGACAGTGCATGATCCAGATAATAATGCTCGATCCTGGACCATAGGGAGTCCGCAAGCACGGGTTCGGAGGGGTATACATTGGCCACTTCTAAGTACATGGCTTCTTGCCCCCTTGCCGACCGGTACGGATTCTCACCAGGTCTGACAAGGCCAAGAAAATGTCTTTGCTGCGGCAGGATTTTTTCCCAACTCGATCTGGTAAGCAAATTTGGTTCCGGATAATCATGGCAGCGACTGCACACCTCTTGCGCAAGGGCATCATCAGTAAGCTGTCCCAGTGGAATAGGTTTCTCCAATTCACAGCCCACAACAGCCAGCAGCAGGACCATCAATGCCCAGTGTCTTATCTCACTCATTGATCCAACTGTCTGATTGTATTGACCAATGTTCCATCTGTGGCAAAAAGGTCTATTCGTAGAGCGTCTGCCGGCATCTGAAATGATCGACTGCTTTGACTAAAGAATCCACTCCCGTGGTAAAATTCCCTATACTCCTCCGACCCATCCGGGTAGGTGATCGTGGCATGGCTAACACGTGGAGATATGGCACGAACGCTATTTTCCATTTTTATGCGGGGCGCAAAAGTCATTGTTGCTCCTTTGTTCTGAGATGCTACCACCAGCAGCTGTCCTCGCACATTGATGTTGACCAAGGCACGTGCATCTCCGGGAACAAAAAAGCCAGTTGCTGCGATATCCTGCGCATCAAACATCAATCCACCATGCCCACGAAGGTACACTCCGTTCAAAGCATCTGCACGCCCTTGTTGCACCTCCATGCCATGGTCATTCCCTATCAGCAAAATGTCAAGGTGACCATCACCATCCACGTCATCAATCAGACTGCCATAGACTGGTCCAAATTGCGCCTCCATTGGCAAATCATGTTGCGTGAATCTTCCACCGCCCAAATTTTCCACAATGACCGTGGACATGGTGGTCGCTTCTAGGACTACAGCGTCTTTTAGCTCATCGGCCGAGAAGACCTCCTCTACCGTGGCTTCGCCAAACTCCCCATACGTTTGAAACTTCTTCTGCAGTCCAGAGAATTGTTTTAACATGTCCTGTCTTGGATGATAGAAAAATTCTTTCCTGACACCCATAGAATCTGGCCAATAACAAGAGATCAGTGGATCGATACTGCCATTATCATCCCAATCATGCGCATAAAGACGAAGGGGTTCATCCCCGGAGCATTGGAAATAAATATTCCTTCCAAAGTTGCCCAACACATAGTCTACATCTCCGTCTCGATCTAGGTCTCGACCTGCAATGCTATTCCACCAACCTTTGCTACCATCGATGCCCGTTCTTTCTGTAATTTCTTCAAGATGATCTCCCTTATTCGCAAAAAAGCGAACGGGCATCCACTCGCCGGCCAACACTAAATCAGGTCGCCGATCTCCATCAAAATCAGTCCACAATGCATCACTGATCATTCCAGCATCTGCCAAAACGCTCGACCATTTTTCGGTCTCGTCTCTAAAGGCCACGTTCCCATCCTGCGATTCATTAATCAAAATGTAGTTGCGATCGGATTTTGGGTAGTGATGCGGCAGGACTCGGCTTCCCACAAATAGATCCAGATCTCCATCCCCATCAATATCGCTAGCCTTGACACAGGACGTGTTGGAAAACATCGCCGGCAGTGCCGAAGCATCGGTGACAAAATTTCCCGATCCATCATTGATGCCAATAACATCCCTATACGCGCTGTCAGATGGTGGATATTGGCCCGAACCCCTACCCAGGTAAAGGTCAAGATGCCCATCGCCATCGGCATCAAAGAGCAGGATTCCCGTCTCTTCTTCTCGTTTTTCCCCTTGTCCAAGAGAAAACTCTTGGCTTTCAAAAAATCCGTCATTGGTCTGAGTGAAGAGTCGCATCTGATGATGTCGCGATCCACCCACCAGAAGGTCGTCAGTCCCGTCACCGTTCACATCGCCTACGGCAAGAGCGGGTCCATACTGCGAAAATTTATGCGGAAGGGTGCGTTGGAAATTAAAATCTATGAAATCAATGTCTTCATCCGTGTGCGTCAGGCCAAGGGAGTCTCCAACGGGATAGAGCAATGCCTTCTGAGGTGGCCCAAGTTGCTGAGATGTTCTTGGCGTGGTGCCATATTCTATCAGGATATGCTGGTTATCAATTTCTCTGATTGTACTCAGTTTTCCATTCGGCCAACCTACTCGGATGCTGTCAACAATTTGATGATCGATTCCGAAGTGTCGGATCAGTTCGGACTGTGAGAGATACCCACGGCCGGCGATCACATCTGATCGAAACTTCTTCTGACCTGCAAATACAAACACGCTCGATCCAAGTGCCTGGCGATTCTTTTGGGGCCCAATCAGCTCGACGCGGAGATGAGCCCCCTTTTCATCCTCTTTATCCCAAAGCCTGTTTTCAAATACAAAGGCAGGGTCGAAGAGGTTATTCGTAACCAGATCCAAATCGCCATCAAGATCGAGATCGGCATAAGCGGCCCCATAGGAAAAAGACGGCATTAGCATCCCCGCCTGTTTCGTACTATTCTCGAAGGTAAGATCTCCATTGTTCCGAAAGAGGAAATTAGGCGACTTAACCTCTGGAATCGCCTTATATAATTTCTCTAAACTCACCAGGCGACTGGCCATCGCTCGGAAGTCAGCAAAATCCCGGTCTGTAACATCCTTGGGGAACCCATTGGCCACGAACAGATCCTGGTGCCCATCGTAGTCAAAATCAGCAAATAGTGCACTCCAACTCCAGTCAGTCTCCATTACACCAGCGAATAGCCCTACCTCACTAAAGATCGGTAACCCACCCTGGCCCACGGGTCCTCGATTTAGCTGCAGCGTATTGCGGGTATATTGAAAATCATAGTTATAGCGGATGGTGTTAATGGTGTTTTGATAGTTGCTGGCCCCCTGGAAGAGCTTCTTGCGCTTGTTGTAATAAGGCTGCATTTCTGAAGTGAAAAAATCCAATCGTCCATCACCATTGACGTCCGCAGCATCACTCCCCATGGCGGATAAAGATCCGTGTTTCATCAATTCTTTTGATCGATTGGTGAACGTACCATCTTGATTGTTGATGAAAAACAGATCGTTACTGAAGTAATCATTGGCTACATAGATGTCTGGCCATCCGTCCTCATTAACATCAAACACCAACGAACTGTGACTATATCCATCCTGGACTATACCCGATTGTACTGAGACATCCACAAAGTGTGGATGATCCAGATCATCGCGGTAGTCACATCGCAACAAGATGTCACGGTTGGCGGAATTTCCGTCCATGTTCAAGGGGATAAATTGATTAGGATACTGCTCTTCAATGAGGTTCACTCCGATGAAGACATCGAGATCTCCATCACGATCATAATCCAAAAATTGAGCGTGGGACGAATGACTGGTATCGGCCAGACCATAGGCCTTTCCCATCTCAAGAAAGGAGGGAATGCCCGCTCCGTCATTTCCTTGGTTGATGTAAAGAAAGTTGCCCCGGTAGTGGGCGTCCTCCACGAAGGTATTACAGACATAAATATCCAGTAGGCCATCTCCGTTGAGATCCACTATAGAAGCACCGGATGACCAGAACTGAGGAGCAGGTTTAGTGACTTTAGCCACTTCCGTGATGTCCTCAAAAGCAAGACCTCCTCGATTAAGGTACAATCGATTGTCCACTTGATTTCCGGAAAAAAAAAGATCGGGAAGATTGTCTCCGTTGACATCCGCAACCGCCACACCTCCGCCATTGTATACAAACTCGCTGGTCAAAATATTGAGCGAGTCTGTGATAGAAACCGCATTGACAAAGTCAACACCACTATGCTGGGCATCGACCATGGCAAATCGAAGCGCACCTTCACGCTCTATGGGACTGCATGCATAGAGCACCACGGCACTCAACAATACGATGCGAAGGCAGAATTTTCTCATACGCGATAGCACAAAATTAAGAAGGGCCACTCAAAAGAGCAGCCCTTGCATTATTGTTGTATCGTAATACGATTAGTATCCGGGATTCTGTGAAAGAATATCGGCACCCGTAATATCGATCTGGTCCTGAGGAATCGGGAAGTACTCGCTTTTTCCTGACGTGAATGAAGCTCCACCGAACTTCTCTACCAGGAATTTAGCTTCGTGTTGCAAGTATGTATCAAGCACTTCTTTTGCTACACCCCAGCGTACGAGGTCAAAGAAACGATGACCTTCACCAGAAAGCTCCAATTTACGCTCCATGCGAACGGCAGCTCGAGCTGAAGCCTGATCACCAAACTGATCAGCACCATATTCGCTGATTACATAATTGGCGGCATTAGAACCGTCAGGATTCTTCACCCAAGTGTCTGCATTGGCAGCACGTGCTCTTACCATATTTACGTAGGTGCGCGCCTGCTCCAAAGATCCAGCTTCGATTTCTGCTTCTGCAGCCATCAACAGGACATCCGCAAATCGGATGATCGTGTAGTTCATCGTAGCGTATCCACGAGTCCAAGAGCTGCCATCCGTAAATGAGTTCTCCTGAGACTTGTAGTAGATGTACTTCTTAGGTGAGTATGGTCCGGCATACGGTTGATTACGGATCCATGCTTTTCCTGGATGTGCAATCCAATCCAAATAAGGAATTCCTCGACGACCGATTGAGTGATCAATGCGAGGATCCAATTCTCCTGCATCAGGTGTAAATGCATCACTTGCTTCAATGCCATAATCATGCACCAATGCGTTTGCATCATCATTGTATGACCCATCGAGCAATGGCAATCCACTTGCGGTACGGAAGGAGTTGGCCAATTCGAAACTTGGCTGATTAAATCCGCAGCAGTTTCCTGGGCCATCAGCACCCGTGTTGTATGGATAGTTCAAATCG
>JAHQVP010000292.1 GCA_019634275.1 Saprospiraceae bacterium | reverse complement strand
CGCATTAGAAAGCAAATCGATAGGACCACCCAGAGTAGCCGAAGCTCCTGTGTCGATTGAGTGTCGGGTTGATCGCATCATACCGCTTGGTGAGCAGGGTGGTGCTGGCAATTTGGTTTTGGCGCATGTGCTTTTGCTGCACGTACAACCAGATCGTTTGGACGCCATGGGCCAACCCGATCCGCATAAGTTGGATCTGGTGGCCCGGATGGGGGGGGATTGGTATTGTCACGCTTCCTCAAAATCTTTGTTTACGGTGCCTAAGCCCTCGGGAAAGCCGGGGATAGGGGTAGATGCGTTGCCCAAACGCATCAGAACCAGTAGTATACTGACGGGCAATGACATCGGTCAATTGGGTGCTTTGACGGACTGGCCCGACACGGATTTTGTGCAGCAGGTCTCCTCCAAGATTAAGCGGTTGACCTCGAAAGGGGAAGCGCTTGATGCAATGGCACTAGACAGCTTAGCACAGCAATGGATAAGGGAGGGGGATATAAAGGAGGCACTTGCCCTTTACTTACTATCGACTGACTTGTAGTGCTTCCAATACGAAATCGGTACTGTGGACCTCCTCGGAATCGAAAGACAATGTGACCGACCGCTAGGTCCAGTACACAATCGTCATTGTGCTCTTGTCAGATCTTTGAAGCCCTCATAGACCTCGACTGGCTCTTTAATCGTATTTTCATCGGGTTCGAACTGAAATATGACAATCATGAAAAATCTCTTAATCATCCTATTGGCATTGGCTTTGGTGGTGGGATGCACCAATCAGGAGCAGCAAACACAGACTGATGCTGCTTCCGCTGAAGTAAGTGACGAAGAAGCCGCATCAGTTGACTATGTGGACATCAATAGCAATGAAGCCTTGGTGGCTACAGCCTTGATGGCAGCACCTGCAGCAAGCCGGGCAGATTGTACCGTGATAGGATACAACATGGAAGGCGAATTTGTGGTCATGAAAGAGGGAACCAATGAGTTCATTTGTTTGGCTGATGATCCTACCAATAAGGGGTTTAACGCGGCTTGTTATCATAAGAACCTGGAACCCTTTATGGCTAGAGGACGTGCGCTGAAGGCTCAAGGAAAAACAGCTCAAGAGATCTTTGACATTAGAGAAGAAGAGGTGAAGGCAGGAACACTGGACATGGGTGGAATGGGGTCAACGCTGCACATACTGTACGGACCTAGTGCCTCCTATGATCCCAATACCAATGAAGTAGAGGATGCAGTGTACCGATATGTCGTTTACATGCCTTGGGCTACTGCAGCTTCCACCGGCCTTCCTGAGCGACCCATTGAACCTAATCATCCTTGGATAATGAACCCTGGGACCCATCGGGCGCACATTATGATTTCGCCCATTAATGGGGAAATGTAGTTGCTTGGTAATCCCCAGGACATCTATCGATCACTGAATTTTTTGGAATTGAAGATTCCTTAAACTTCTATCTCCTCTGGGGGCATCTAACGAGAAGCCGTCGATTTTTTGATTACTGATTATAAACGTAAGTATTGCTGCTTCCTTTTGATTGAAGAAGGTGAGATCTCCTACCCGAATCAGGGAGTCTAGAAACGGATTTCCGGAACGAAGATGGTTTTGATCCAATTCCAATGCAACCGTATGTTGTACTTCTTCTGAATAATAGGTGCCCGAGAATTCTTGGAGAGATAGATGTTCGGGAATGATCCTGTACCAACTTTGTTGAATCTGCTTTCCCACGTAGTGGGTTAAGGTGTCATCATTGACCAAATGGTAGCGATATCGGGCGTCCTCTTTTTCTGCTAGTGTATGCTCATCGATCGGTAAGGCAGCATAGCCGTCATCACCATTGCTAAGCCATTTCACCATGAAGCAAGAACTTTGGTCATCATAGTATATGTGAACTACCTGTAGGGAGTTTTGATCAAAATAGAAACCTGAAAATCGTCCTATTAAGTGATCCCGAACAGGAACAAAACCAGTGGAGGCATTTGTCTCGTCAGAATTAGATAGATCTTGAATAGTGGCGGTAGTATCAAGCATGTATTGGACAATTTGATTGGCCTTTTCGAAAGCATTATTGTTGACGGAGTTGCTCAATACTGCTACCGAAAAGTGCAGTTCGGGAAACCGGATGTAGAAACTTCGGTAGCCGCCACCACTGCCGCCATGAGACCAACTGTGAGCTCCAAAGGGGTGTTCAGTGAAGATTTGTGCAAAAGCCATGTGGGTATGGGTTCCATCTATGAGAGGTTCTCTATGGGTCATTCGGTCGATGAGAGAAGGGTTCCCTTTTCCCAATTTGTTCTGATAGAAATTTTGATCCCATTTTACCAAGTCTCTTAGTGTTGTATATAATCCACCGTCACCGACTAGTTTGGAACGATATAGAGGTCTTTCAAATTCCAGGTTATTCAATACATATCCAATGGCTCTGTTCTCAAAGTCTTTCCCTTGATTGCGATGGAAAAATGTTTGATCCATGGCCAAGGGCTTGAAAATTCTTTCGTAGGCATATTTTTCCAGGGTGGCGCCACTTACCCTTTCAATGATTTCTGTAAGTAGTATGTAGTTCGTGTTGCTGTACTCATATGCTGTACCTGGAGGAAAATTGGGGGACTTTTGCATGGAGGCGAGTTCGAGCACCACCGCATTGGACATGTGATGGTCAAAATAGTTTTGTTCCTTAATCATGACCAAGGCTTCGTAGTCTTTTAGTCCACTGGTATGCCACAACAAGTGCTTGATCCGGATGGTATCTCCGTAAAAGGGAATTTCAGGGAGAAATTTTCGGATATCATCTTCAATGCTCAACATGCCATCTTCCTCTACCAGTGCGATCAAACAAGCGGTGAACTGTTTTGACACTGAGCCGAGATCAGAGATTGTGTTTTCGGAAAAGACTTCGCCTCTGTCAAAGTCGGCCATTCCGAAATAGGCTTCATAGATGACTTCTCCATTCCTGATGACAAGAGCACCGCCACCAGGGGCATTCTTTTTCCAATCCTCAAATAGATTATTGAGTTGTAGACGGTCGTCTATACTCATGTGATGTTCACTATGCTGACAAGCAAAAATCAGATAGATCGGCGACATCATCAGGAGAATGTCTCTTCTACTCATTTTCAGGCTCGTAGTCTCCAAACAAATTCCAATCCATGCTATTGCCCCAGCCCAAGCCATGGTCGCTGGTGTTTTTCTCTTTGTGAGCTTCGCCTATGCGGTGGTCTCCAAAGGCCAATGCGGATAAGATAACTCCTGGTCGAAGGTGTTCACTTGCCCAGGTCAAGGGAGAAGCACCACTCGCATCCTTCATTGTTCGATCTGCACCATGATCGAGAAGGCAATGGATGATTGCTGCATCCGCATAGGCGGCGGCCCTGTGCAGGGGAGTTTCTCCTCGTGTTCTCACATCCCTCATGAATGCACCAGTAGCAAGCCCCGGAATTGTTTTTGCGTTCGGGTCCGCTCCGTGTTGGAGCAAAATTTTCACGGTATACAGATAGTAGGGCCGACCTGCCTTTACCAGGGCATTATGCAGTGGGGTTTCGTTGGTCTTGTCCACCCTTGCGTTCACATTTGCTCCCATCTGAATAAACAGCTCGCAGATTTTCCAATGACCGAAAAAGGCAGCATTGCCGAGTTCGCTATCGAGATCGATGCTGGAAAAATTCCCTCCGCGCTGCAGTACATATTTTAAAGCGGTCAAATCATTGTAGTAAACCAGCCATTGCAAGGGCTTCACACTGCCTTGATGGAGGCGCTCTTGCCAATCTTCCAAGTGACAGAATGGGATTATGTATTCCGTACGTCCTTTGGCTAATTTACGTGTGATTTGCTCTGGAGACATCAGGAATGTTTTTGAACGCGATATCTATAAGAACCCTCCTGACGTGGATGCTTTTCGGTGAGGGTCGTGCGATAAACTTGTTCTCCCCAGACTCTCCTCAGACGCTCGTCTGTTTGGGGAATTTTCTCGATCGACACTTCCAAGTGCTGGTGCTCAAACTCAAAAAGGGCTTTGGCTCCCTCGACTTCAATCAACAATTTTCCTTCCTCCAGCAATTGTGGCTTAGTCCAGGTCATAAAATTGATCTGAGACGGGACGGGTTGCTTTCGATCTTTATATTCATCTATAATTTCGACACTGGAGTCGGAAGAGAGGGCGTAACTCCGTACCCACGAATTGATGACAGCGCTTGTATCATATGCTCCCGAGATGTCCAGCGTAAATTTGCGATTCTCAGGATCGAAATTCGCCTGGCGCGCCTTATAGACGTTTCCAAATTTTTGACTCTTGTCATCAATGATGGGAAGATTATGATAGTCGCTTTGCATCGTCCATATCGAATAGCGTTCTCTGCTAAACGTCTGCCGGGTATAGGTGCCAACGCCTACATCTATGAAGATGGGTTTTGAGTCCATGTATAGACTAAAGGTCCCAGCATCATTGTGATTGTGACTTTCATTATTGTATCCTCCTTTCGCAGCGAGGAAGACTTCCTCGTCCGAAATAAGATAGCAGAATTCAGTCTGGGGATACCATATGCTCCTGCGTTCTGGTAGCAGTTTTGGGGCTTTATGAAGTGCAGGTGCGATGGAGAAATTAGCAAGAATGCGACTTAAGTCAGTGGAAACAATGGCATCGAAAAAGGGACCTTGTGCAGCGGCATATCCGGCGAAGGATTTAAGTAGATCACTATCTACTGCCAAGCCGTATCGGTAAATAAGTCCAGGATAAGGATGAGCCCGCGCTGTCGCATCTGCAAAGTTGACCATCCAACCATCGCCAACGTAGGAGTTTGCAATGTACTCCCCCATGTCCTTGATCATGGGTTCATCAAAGAGGTTAATGTGACCATTGGTTGCTAATGCCAGCGCATCCAGGTAGTCGAAGAGCTTGCCAGCTGCATGGCCCCAATAGGAGGGGCCCTCCTCGCAAGCACCATCTTCATTTACATAATTGATGAACTTGTCTGTAGAGACCATGGTACGGTAAACGGCCTTGGCCAATCGAGCGTCATCCTCCTCGACCAGTAAGAAGCACATCAGCACATTGAAGTTGCACCAGGGATTCCAGTTATTCACCCGGCTTACATCGGGGTCAAAGGCTTGCCACCAGAAGTCATCACGAGCCATAAAGGGAGCAAGAATACGCGCTTCGATATTGTCCTTTAGGCGCGCAGAGATGAGCGGACTGACCTCATCAAATGCGTCCTTAAAAAAGTAGTAGACCCAGCTATAGAACGCTCCCCATCTACCGGCGCCAAGATCAATGGTAAACTCATTGGGGTCTGGCATCGGGCGCCCATTGGCCTGGTGGACTCCAAGATGGGCAGACAATACCCAGCTGGTCATTTCACATGCCAGCCAGGTGCCGTCGATGATTTTATCTATAAATCGACCTTCTCCTTCAGCCAGCTCTGCAAGAACCAGCGCACGCATGGCCAGGTAGTTTTCCGTCAAAGGGGCCTGCATAATGGTGCGCGATCCACTTCGCTCAAACTCAAGATAAGAGGACAGGGGAATGACATTCCATTCGAAATCAAGCATGCGCTCGCCTTGCACCAGCAGAGAATCACGACTGTCTCCAACCAGATGATTCCAACCAGCACGATCATCATAAGAAGGGTAGGGGACCCAGTCCTGGTCTGCAATTAAATGTTGACTTAAGGTTGAAAGGTCCGCTGCATTGGTGAGCAAATTGCGCTCAACGGATTGTGCCTTAAGTTGGGAGAATGTTGAAAGAAGGATAAATGATAAGATTCCGACTTGACGAATCTTTCTGTAAAAGTCAATGCACATAACGCGTAGGTCCATACCCCTTAAGATAAGAATCCCAAT
>JAHQVP010000291.1 GCA_019634275.1 Saprospiraceae bacterium | reverse complement strand
GCTTGAATCCGGCATGCGCCATTTTGCTTCGGTCCTGCAGCAATTTGGATATCCTGACATCAGCCAAGTGCCGGGTGCTGGTGCTGCTGGAGGTATCGCTGGGGGATTGCATGCGTTGCTTGGAGCGGAATTGATTTCAGGCATTCAATTTATCACGGAACAGCTTGATCTGGCTCGGCATATGCAAGATGCGGATCTGGTTTTGACGGGTGAGGGATTTCTGGATGATCAAACACTACAAGGCAAAGTCATCAGAGGAGTAGTGGAGAGTGCTTCGATTAACAAAGTACCGGTGATCGCCCTCTGTGGAGGCGTGGGGTTGGATGTAGCATCCCTAGATGAGCTCGGACTCACTGCAGCGTACGGTATCCAGCCCTCTTGCAGAACCATAGCCGAAGGACTCACTCATGCTGAGGATGATTTGTTCCTAACAACCTATCAGGTAATGAAAACAGTAGCATTGAGCTAGTATGGCATCTTCGGGCTCTTTTACTTCTGCACTCGAAACGATCCTTCGCAGTGATCATGCAGCAGCCGATCGTCTGCAAGCCATGTACTCGCTTCTACTCGACGTGTGTTTGGACTCCGTAAAGGAGAGCCGAATGCATTTACATACCGGATTTGCAGTCATCGCATTTGCAGGCCACAAGCACAAGATCCCCGGCCTCATTTTGTACAACGCACATGTCTTTCGAAAGTATGCAGAGGCCGAGAAACAAAAGGAAAGTGACCACGCTATTCAGCTGGGGGCTCGGGTTGTGGCTGACTTCTTACGACTGATTGTACAGGCAAGGTTCTCGCCGTCTATTCATGCCCTACTGCCTTCCCCCGAGATCTATGAGCAAACGGAAGCGTCACCCCAGGGCTTTGCTAAAAATATCCGAGTAGCGATAGTAAGCAACAATATTGAGGATAAAATCTTGACTGGATTCCGTAAGGATGAGCCCGGAAATCCCATTCGCATCGCTTATGGACTTCCTGATCAAGATGCCCGATATCAGGAGGTGATGCTGACGCTGGAACAAACATTTCAATTGCCATTGGAGGCGAGCTTACTTGATGTCGAAATCGATCGGGATGCTTTGCTCAAGCCCAAGGCCATTGTGCTTGATCCCGACTTTCTGCTGGACATCACAGCCATAGCAGGCTGCTTTGATCAACATTCCATTAGTCTTTATCCTTTCTTGCTGCGCAAATTCCTACCCCGAGCAAGCAGCATACCCCTTATGCTGGGAAATGTTGCCAATTATTTTTTAGACGAACTCATGGCCAATCCCACGGTAAGCTTTCGTCAGCTCATTCGCCAGACCTTTCGACTTGATCCCTTGGGCTTGGCACAGCTCAATGATGCAGATGCACGAAGGCTCGTTGCAGCGGCAGAAGTTCACTTTCGGCATTTGCGCAAAGTGGTGCAACAGGTTTTTCCCAAAGAGGGCATCCTGCCAGAGTTCTGTTATCTAGAGCCCTCTTTTTACTCTGAGGCCCATGGCCTGCAGGGACGATTAGATGTGCTTTATGATCATCCTAAGAGACCTCACGAAGCATCCATTATTGAACTCAAATCTGGAAAAACATATCAGCCTAATGCCTATGGGTTGACGGCTTCTCACTATGTGCAAACCTTGCTGTATGATCTTATGATCAGGGCAGCATCCGGCGGCGGGCTCAAACCCACGAATTACATTCTATACTCTCAAAGTGAAGAGGATCAATTGCGTTTTGCACCTGCAGTGCGATCTCTGCAATATGAGGCTTTGGCGGTGCGAAACATTTTATTGGCCACTGATCGGGCGTTGACGCGCCTCGATCAAGATCTGGATGACTTTGATGCCTTTCGCAAGCTATGGGCACAGAAGAGAAGACCCACTGGGTTTGTGCGACGAGATCTGGATCTGCTTGCTCACCGATTTAAGCACCTGAGTGGCTTGGAAAAGAAATTCTTCATGGCCTGTACGGCTTTCGTTGCGCGCGAGCATCGGCTTGCCAAAGTAGGGCATGCCGGAGGGCATGAATATGGGGGGCAGGCTGCCCTATGGACGCAGGCCCACGCACAGAAAGAGGATCAGTACTCCATTCTTTCGGGACTGTCGATCGTCGAGAACAATTCCAACAACGCGGATCCGGATATCGTGTTTGAGCGAACGGAAAGAACCAACGCGCTGGCTAATTTTCGTCGGGGGGACTTGGCGGTTGTGTACCCAGATCACGGTCAGGGATCACCACTCCACAATCAATTGATTAAGGGTACGATCACAGCATTGGATCAGTCGCGGGTAAGGATCCGGCTGCGTGCTCGACAGTTCAATCAGTCATTTTTTCTCATGCATCGATTCTGGAATGTAGAGCACGATATGTTGGATAGCAGCTTCCAGGGATTGTATCGCTCGACCTATGCATTCACGGGTTTTACACAGGATGCACGATCGCAGTATTTGGGACTCACCCCTCCTGCAGCACCCACTACAGCAGATCTTGAGTTGGACGATTCGTGTCATGTGATGACCGAAGAACAGCGACGGATCTTTCATAAGATGCTTCAGGCCGAAGATTACTTTTTTCTCTGGGGCCCCCCAGGTACAGGTAAGACCAGCATCATGTTGAAACACATGGTCCGATACCTATTCGCTCATACTCGGGAGACCATCGCAGTATTGGCATACACCAACCGAGCGGTGGATGAGATCTGCGCAGCCTTTGCAACACTTGGGAATGAGCTCGCCGAACAGTACGTGCGGATAGGCTCGCGACACGGGTGCGATCCGGACTATCACGAGCAACTTCTTGACTATAAGCTTAGGGGGGTAGGAACTCGGCGGGATTTAGTCCAACTGATCGCACGTCATCGCCTTGTTGTGGCGACGGTGTCCTCCTTCATGAGCAAGATTGAATACCTGACGATGATCAAATTTGACCGCGTCATTTTGGATGAGGCTACCCAAGTACTAGAACCCACTATGGCGGGTCTACTCCCCCGATTTCCAAAGAGACTGTTGATTGGAGACCATCACCAATTGGCGGCCGTAGTGGTACAGGAGAGATCAAATTCGCTAATCACCGACAGCGATTTGCAGGAAATCGGACTTCACGATTTACGAGTGAGCTTTTTTGAGCGAATGTTGAATCGGTATCGTGCACACCATTGGACTTGGGCTTATGATCAACTTACCCTGCAAGGAAGAATGCACCGCGAACTGATGGAATTTCCCAGCCAGCAGTTTTATGGCGGCACGCTTCAAGTCATGAAGGGAATTGCAAGGCAAGAAATGCCATTGCCTTCGATGAGCAGCCCCGGCCAGCTGAGAGACGAGTTGATTCTCCTGCTTAGTGAACATAGGGTCATATTCCTACAAGTGGATTCGGAAGCACTCTATCGAGCGAAAACGAATGAAACGGAGGCCCAGCAGGTCGTTCGGATTATCTCCGCTTTGCGAACGCTGTCCCATGCTCAATCGGCATCGATTGGTGTTATTACCCCTTTTCGTGCGCAAATTGCTTTGATCAAGCAACATTTGTCGGAGGCCTCTTTGGATGAAGATGGCATTACCGTGGATACCGTAGAACGCTATCAAGGCGGCGCCAGAGACATTATTATCATATCGCTATGCGTTACGAATGCAGCTCAGATGCAGACGCTGATCTCGAAATCTTCGTTAGGAGTAGATCGCAAATTTAATGTTGCATTGACTCGAGCGCGGGAGCAAATGATTGTGATAGGGGATGCTTCAGTAGTAGGAGTGGATCCTACTTATCGGAAATTCGTTGATCGGTACCATTCTAAAAACTTGGTCCGCAGGTGATGCTACGAGGTGCTGCTACTGTCCGGTCAGGTTAAAGATGCTTTCCAGTCGCTGCACATAGTCAGAAGGGTCTTGAAAAGCGGAAGATGGCAGAACCTTGTCGATAACGCCCTCCTCGTTGACTAAGAAGAATCGAGGATAGCCAAGATCTGCTGCATAAGCCATTTCTCCAAAGACATTTGCATTGGGAATGATGGGGAAGGCTACTTCGTGTTCGCTGAGAAATAAGTTCATCTCAGATCTGGTCTCTTCGACGAAGGAAATGATGCGCGTGGTCTCGTCCAGTGATGCAAATTGATTTAGTAGGTGAAGCAATTCAAGGCATTTTTGATCCTCTGCCTTCCAAAACCACAATAGAACGTTGCTTCCTACATAGTCTCCGAGGTATTGCTCGGTGCCATTCATGTCATTGGCCATGAATGCCATAGCGGAGCGGCCCTCATGATGCTCAATGATGGCAACTTCGGGAGGGGTGAACGTCTCCTCCTCCACAAGAAAAAACCCGGTGGCACTGTCCCGCAGCTGAGCGTCTGCCGGCGGCAATGCCATAAACAATAGGGCGAACCCGAAGATGAATTTGCACATGCATGGATAAAGGTAAGGAAGAAAGTTGCTAAAGGATTCAACCTATGATTCTAACTTGTGTTCGGTAAGCCTGTGAGTCAAGCGGAGAAGATTGTAATGTACACCCTGGCCATGATGAATTTTACGCACATCATGGACTCGATGATCATGATGCCCCTGGGGGATCAGTTCATGGATCTCTTTAAGATTAATCCGGCGCAATTTAGCTACCTGGTTTCCGCCTACGCATTTGCGGCCTTTCTCTCTGCATCGCTTTCCGCCTTTCTATTGGATCGTTTCGATCGTCGTCGTGCGCTGATTTTTCTCTATACTGGCTTTACGGTGGGCACCTTGTTGTGCGGAATTAGTAACTCCTACATGTTGCTTCTGACGGTGCGCTTTGTGACGGGTCTCTTTGGTGGTGTCCTGGGTGCATTGGCGTTGAGCATCGTGAGTGACTTGTTCCCCTACGAGCGGCGAGGTCGCGCCATTGGGGTGTTAACGGCCGGCTTTTCAGCTGCTGCTGCAGTCGGCGTGCCACTTGGACTTTTCCTGGCCACCAGATTTGGTTGGAATGCGCCGTTCTTATTTGTAGGGACCCTAGGGGGAGTGGTATTGACGGTGATGGTCTTGCGCTTTCCACCGATGACCATTCATCTTAATGCTAAGGTCTCGCAGAGACCACTAGCCATTGTTCAGCGGATTACGGGAGATGCCAATCAACTGAATGCGCTTCTGTTGGGAATGATTCTGGTATTGGGTCACTTCTTAATCATTCCTTTCATTGCGCCGTATATGAGCAGGAATGTTGGATTTACTCCCAATCAGATTACCTTAATCTATCTCATTGGAGGATCTCTGACGGTCTTTTCCGCTCCTTTGGTTGGACGATTGACGGATCGATTTACGCCGCTTCCTACGTTCATCGTTCTGATGCTGATTTCTTTTTTACCCGTCATCTGGATCACTCATATGGGGAACGCGTCTGTACCCATTGCCCTGGTTGCCACTTCTTTATTCTTCGTTTTTGGCAGCGGCAGGATGATTGCTCCTCAAACAATGATCACCGGAGCTGTTGGACCCGAAAGCAGGGGCAGTTTTATGAGCGTTAAGTCCGCACTACAACAACTTGCGATTGGATTGGCCACTTTTATCAGCGGATTGATGGTCACTTTTGATGATCTTGAGCAACTGCAGGGCTATAATATGGTGGGCTATTTGTCCATCTTCATCTGCCTGGTGGCCATTTGGCAAGGAAAAAGACTGAAAGTGGCCGCTGGTAACTGAACAAGAATCAGAATAGCGATGTTTTAACAAAAATAAAGAGGAATCATGATCAAAGTAGAAGCTATTAAGGATGGGCCCCTAAAGGTGGATGCCGATTGTACCATTACCCATGCTGACGGACGTGAAGAGACGCGACCAAATACCACCTTTTTCTGTCGATGTGGGGCGAGTGGCAATAAACCTTTTTGCGATGGCCAGCATAAGAAAATCAACTTTCAGGGATAATGGCAGATGTAAGCTGGCAACCGGCGTACAGCAGTTCTGATAGAGTGCACTTGAGCCTGATCAAATCTGCGCTGGATAAGGAAGGCATCATCAATGTCGAATTTAATCAGCAGGACTCTTCCTACTTGGTATTTGGAAAGGTCCACCTCATGGTTCCGGAAGAGCACCTTGAGTCGGCCAAAGCCCTGATCGAGCAGCTCGACCTTCTGGGAGAATGATCAGCTCGGATTATTTCATTATTCAAATTTAGTGTCAATGTCGGATGCGTCAATATGGGAGAAAGCTACGCTGGGTGCAGGTTGCTTTTGGTGCGTAGAGGCAGTCTTTCAAGAGTTAAAGGGCGTACTAAAGGTAGAAAGTGGCTACATGGGCGGTCATGTTGTAAATCCCACTTATGAGCAGGTATGCCAAGCCAACACTGGCCATGCAGAAGTGGTCCAGGTGACTTTTGATCCCGATCAAATAGATTTCGGCACTGTTTTGCGTGTATTTTGGAGCACACATGATCCCACCACACCGGATCGGCAAGGCGCAGATCGGGGCCCACAATATCGATCCGCAGTCTTTTACCATAGTCCTGAACAGCGACAAATTGCAGAGGCGGTCAAGCAGGAGGCATCAGCAGTGTGGGATGATCCGATCGTGACAGAAATAGCGGAAGCCAGCACATTTTATCCTGCAGAAGCATACCATCAGGATTTTTATCTGAACAATCCCAACTATGGTTATTGCAGAGCCGTTATAAACCCCAAAATGACAAAGTTCAGGTCGGCTTTTGCGGACCATCTTAAACAACAGTAATGAAGAAGGCGCTCACACCCGAAGAGGAATATGTGATCCTGAGAAAGGGAACAGAACGGCCCGGTACCGGAAAATTGGAAAAACACGATGCGGCGGGCTATTACGTCTGTAAACAGTGCAATGCTCCTCTCTATGCCAGCGAGCACAAGTTCTTGAGCCATTGTGGTTGGCCCAGTTTTGATGACGAAATTAAGGATGCGGTAAAACGTGTTCCTGATGCCGATGGACGTCGCACTGAGATTGTTTGTGCGGCCTGCAATGGTCATTTGGGCCATGTGTTTAAAGGAGAGTACCTGACGGAGAAGAACCTAAGGCATTGCGTCAATTCGCTTTCATTGCGCTTTTTGCCAGCCGAGGATCTCGATAAGCCTGAAGAGCAACGCATCTATCTGGAAGGATAGAAACACGCTCATCCATTGGTATTACTTCATTTTACCGGGATAGCCTACGGAGGCTTGCCATGAGGTTGTATCGCCTGTCTAAAAAGAGATGTTTCCCTCACGCTATCGACCGTGCGCTCTTGCACACAAGTACTTTGCCTACGCCTTCTTTATAGGGACTTTCAGTGACGATCGACTACCTTTGCTGCTCACAACGCATCCTCATGCAGCAAAGACTCGCACAAGCCTTTCAACAATACCTCAGTGATCAGGAATTCCTGTTCGAGCCCGTCACCCTCTACGACCCCATCAATTATTTTATGAGCCTCGGCGGCAAACGAATGCGCCCCCAACTTTGCCTGTTGTCCGCTGCCTTATTTTCGGACCGACCCGAAGACGCCTTGCCCCAGGCCTATGCGATCGAGCTCTTCCATAATTTCACACTGGTGCACGATGACATCATGGACGAAGCACCTTTGCGCCGGGGAATGCCCACGGTGCATCATAAGTACAATACCAACACAGCGATACTGAGCGGGGATGTGATGTTGATACATTGCTACCCATACCTTGCCGGAGATTTAGATGCAGATCGCGCGCTGCAGGCGATTCGGGTTTTTACAGATACCGCCATTGGCATTTGCCATGGTCAGCAGTATGATTTGGATTTTGAGCTGCTCGAAAGACCTTCTACGGAAGCCTATCTGGAGATGATCCATGGAAAAACGGCCATTTTATTAGGCTGTGCGATGGCACTCGGGTCCTTGGTTGCTGGCAAGGAGGAAGCCGTGCAAGAGCAGCTGTTTCAGATAGGGGTGGACATGGGATTGTCCTTTCAAATTCAGGATGACTATTTAGACGTTTTTGGATTAGCAGAGAAGACAGGAAAAGTGCAAGGAGGAGACATACGCCAGGGAAAGAAGACGCTGCCTTATCTCAAGGCTTTGGAAGTAGGTGGGGACCGCATATCAAAAGAACTTGTTAGTCTTTACTCTGGAGAAAAGTCAGACGAGGACATTCGCGTTGCGCGGGTTTTGGAGATTTTTGATTCCCTGGGGGTGGATAAGCAGGTCAAGGCGCTGCGGGACAGCTATTACGCACGGGCATGCCAAGCACTCCATGCTCTAGACTGTATCTCTGAGACGAGGATGGAGTTACTTCGACTTTTTGAAGATTTATTGGATCGTGATCACTAGTTTTCGACACCTGTATTTGGCGACCAACAGCCGGTCTAAATTGGTGCTGCAATGGCAATTTGGTATTGCCATCTGTACCTGGCTGCTCTTATCGAGTCAGCTACCTATGCACCCATCGAGGCATAGTTCCCAAGGTCCGTGCCGATGGGTACTTCACGACGCAAAGATCGCGCGAGACGGAAAAACGATCGCGCTCAGGCGTATGTCCCAAAGCAAAATACATGCCTCCTTGACTGCTAGAAAACAACTGCACTTTCGTAGAAAGTCGACAGACCATACCAAGGAGCTTAAGATGTCGACGGCCATCCTCGAAGTTGCGGACAAAGGAGCATGGCATCTTCAGAATGCAAGGGTTAAACCCAGTAGATCAGGATGGATTTTATTCTTTGATGAGGCTGATGCCCTTATGGATGCCAGCATTGAAGGGACAGACGAAGTGGTGCTTCGATGCGAGCACTGAAGGATGCATCAACGTTGACGCTCAAAAAATTGATTGCAGCCCCAGGTGAAGCTTTTGTTTAATTCCATTCCTTGTCCGCAGAAGAGTACATAGTATACTTGTTCGACACCAGTGTTGCTCACTACTCTAGGTGCTAGGTGAAGCT
>JAHQVP010000290.1 GCA_019634275.1 Saprospiraceae bacterium | reverse complement strand
TCCCGCAGTACTGAATAATGCTGCGACCTCGGCGGCATGTGACTGCGCTTTCCATCTACCCGAGAGCTTCGCCGCCATTGCTCGGATCATGGATTCACTGCTGGTAAGCATGGATCCAAGTGCGCTCATGTCGGCAGGCATGCTGTGATGATCGGAGGGAGCGGTTACCAGGGATTCGAGGAGCTCCATGTCGGTGCTTGCGACCGCTTCGTCAAAAACAAATTGGACTGCCAGATCATCACCGTGTCGAGCAAGGCCTTTCAGCGCTTGACTTTTTAAGTCATCAACAAAATATCCCGATTTGGTTAAATCGGTGAGCAGTACCATAGCAGCGGAATCTTGAGCCGCTTCCAGGGCATAAAGGACTCGGTCAGGATGATCGCCAAATAGGGACGGATCTTCTTTGAGTCGAGGCAACCACGCTGTCTTACTATCTTTTAGAGTGAGCCACAACAGGTAGTCCAGGTCTCTGTCCAGACTGTCCTGCATGACTTTGGTGGCCAATTGTATAGCAGGTAGTGAATGGATTCCACGCAATGCATTC
Source organism: Saprospiraceae bacterium (assembly GCA_019634275.1). Lineage (GTDB taxonomy): Bacteria > Bacteroidota > Bacteroidia > Chitinophagales > Saprospiraceae > CAJQNM01. The sequence continues at coordinate 5,149 of JAHQVP010000290.1, read as the reverse complement.
ACTGTTTCCAATCGAACCTGGGCATCCGCATCATTGATGAGATTTTGGTATAGTGACGGCTCTTCGATTTGGCAGTATGGGAGCATGCGAACGGCGGCGGCTCGGATTGGCGCATTCGCTGATCGCAGTAGGGATTTAGCCAGGTCGACCATGGGATTTCCTGAAGCTACAGATAGCCAGAGTGCTTCCAGACGATGTTGGTCATCAGCTTGAGAGCGTAAAGGTATGCGTGCTACCCACTTTTCTATCGCTTGCTTAGTGACTCCTCGTTCGACCAGCATTCGGTTGGCTTGTAAGCGTGTAAGCTGCTCAGGCGAACGGAGTAAGTCCAATAACGCGGACTCGCTTTGTTGGGTAAAGTCAATCTTGGGCAACAATGGGCGGCCTTTCATAGTAGCTCTCCAGATGCGCCCATGCGAGCGATCGCGGATGGGATGATGGAAATCTACTTCTCCATGATCAATGATTGGATTGTACCAATCCACAATGTACATTGCTCCATCAGGCCCCATTTTTACATCTACAGGTCGGTATGAGCGATGATCGGATCGAGCCAAGGTCTGGACCTCTTCAGAGCGATAACTACTTCCTTGTTTCGTTAAAGCATAACGTACGGTGCGATTTCTTCGGAAGTCGTTGGTTATGATGCTGCCCTGCCAGGAAGGAGGGAAATGCCTACTGGAAATTACTTCAGCTGCCGTATTCTTAGGTGTGCCACTATTGAGTCCTGGGAGTACTCTGCTAGCCCCTACGGCCGTAGCGTGAGCCGACCCGGGATATTGATAGTTCATGCCAGAAGATCCTGCTCCATCCGTGGCAAAGGCTTGACCCCATTGATCAAAGGCATGTCCCCACGGATTGATGAGTCCCCTCGACCAAATTTCGAGTCGCTCTTCTTCTGGTCGAAATTGCCAGGTACCACTGCCATTAAGGATGCGATTGCCATGAGGAGTCTCCACAAAACTGTTGATGTAAATGGATTGGGTGAAGAAGAGATCACCCCAAGGTGCCCAACGTAGTCCATGGATCATATGATGGACGTCGGCATTTCCAAAACCATCGTAAATCGTCTGCCGCAAATCGGCCCGATCATCACCGTTTGTATCTGCGAGAAAAAGGAACTCTGTGGTGCTGCAGACGTATGCACCTCCCTGGACAGGCATTACGGACTGGGGTACTAGCAGGCCATCCGCAAACACTATAGATGTATCGGCCACACCGTCATCATTGGTGTCTTCTAAGATCACAATACGGTCGTTCGGTTCTCTGCCGGGTAGTATGTGCGGGTAGGTCGAGCTGGTCGCTACCCATGCCCGTCCCTCCAGGTCCCAGTTCATTCCGATCGGATTGGCGATCATGGGATCGGATGCATAGGCATTCATCGTTAGTCCTGATGCCAGTGAAAAAGAGGCTAACTCATCCTCAATATCTGGGGTAGGAACGTTGGCCGGGACTTCGTCTTCTGGGTATTCTCGTGGTGCTTTCCAATCTCGATCTAGGGTGATTTCGATCCGCTTGGGTGCCGGATCAAGAAGTCGTTTTATTCTGCCTTCCTCCTCCGCAATTAGTTCATCAAACTGATCAAGTTCATGTGCGAGATGTCCCATCTCGTGGCGGCGAAATAGAAAAATATATGCTTCATTTAGGGGACGTATCCTGTAGCGATGATACTTGTTTTTCTGAGTGATGGCCGAGCGAAGCTGGGCGATGCGTACGGAGTCATCCTGAAACAAATGTGCCCGCGCCTCTTCGGCTTCGAAGGTGACATTGTCGATCCGTAAGGGATTGACGGTAGAAAAATCAAGAGGATGAGCAGTAGGGTTCTTGAGGTCAAATCGAACACCTGTTATGGTCCTTTTCCAATTCGAAAGTTGGACACTTCCAGTGGTAGAGGGAAATGCTCCCTCATCGAAGATAAGTTTGGCTGACTCCTCTGTAGCCAGTCCCATAGCATGAGCAATCTCGTCAGCCATGCGTTGGTGTCCGTACGCATTCAACTGATAGCCATTCTCCCAGCACATGCTCGGGTCATCAAAGGCAGCAAATAGATCTACGGATGCGAGGTCCTGTTCTTCGGCCAGCTTGAGGATGTCTCGACTCGCTTTCTTTAAGTTCTGATTGCGTTGTCTTATTTCGTCCGGCCCAGTGCTGGTCCCCGGGTAGTGTCGCGTTGGGGTTAGCAAAATCACTTCATAACCTTGACCTTGGGCATGCTCGACCAGATCTCGATAGCCTCTCCAAAAGATGTCATATTCTTCTTCCGTCTTTTGCCATGCGGTCTCTCCACCATATCCAATCAACAGAAGAGACGGATCGGCAAGGGCGAGGTGGTCTTTCAAAACCTCAGAACCAAAGCCCTCCTCGGCCGTAGGTGGCTGCCAAGATCGAGTATTTTGTGCAGATCCGAACTGAGATCGAGCCAGGCCAAAGACATCGTCAGCTGGCCAGCCGACGTTACGAAATGTGACATTCATAGCCTTCCAGTGTTGGCTGAGACGCATTTCGAGGTAGGGGTAGTCATCCATCTGCGCTATGCTGGTGCCACCGATAAAGACGATGCGGGACGCATCATCAGCAGGAGCGACTTTGACTTCTTGTGCAGTGGCCCAGGCGGTTGCCGTGTCCGCTCCATGCCAAGTTCGCACCGTCCAATAGGCCTTACCCTTCCCGCCGCTGACGAAGGAGGTATGCGACTGTTGATTGGATGCCTTGATTCCACTATTGTAAAGATCTGCATCTTGTTCGGTAAGGAGGTCTGACCTGCTCGCCACCAGAACTTGATAGGCAGTCTGGTCATGCTCATGGTGGCTCTCCCAGGTAAGGGTCTGAGCGCGAAGCTCAGCAGGAAGAATCGATTGCTGTTCTTCTGCTGCCAGTGTCTTCGTTTTGTCTTTATCACTGGACAGACTTTCGCAAGCACAAAGGAAGAGGAGCCCCAAACTCAATAGCAGATACACTAGTCGTAACATGGCGGTCAAGATACATGTTGCTTGAATAAAGACCGCTCGATTTAGTCATTAGTTCTGTTAGGCTATGCGATGGAAGCGAACACCAATGGTGAAAACTTCTTCTGCAGGTAGCTTCAATTGAAATGATAAAATATAGCGGCACTGCATTATTTGTTACTAATAAGTAGAATATATGGAAGATGCAGTATATATTAGTTCTATTTAATAGAACTAATCATTTGTTGATGTATTTGGATTCAATGAAATTATGGGAGATAAACGACTTGGAGAGTTTGAAGAAGTACTCTTGCTTCTGGTAGGAATATTGAACGATGATGCCTATGCGTTGAGAATTGCCCAGGAGTTCAAATCTCAAACGGGTAAGTCCTCCTCTATTGGAGCGGTGCACGCTACTTTAGCACGCTTGTCCAAAAAGGGCTTTTTGACCAGCAAGATGGGGAAGCCCTCAGCAGTCCGAGGAGGACGTAGAAAGCGCATCTATGAAATTACCGCGGCAGGACAGCAGACACTTGCCATCAGCAGGGATATTCGCCTCCGGCTTTGGAATCAATTTCCTGGATTTAGTACGAGCTCTTTTCAACTGATCTAAGAATGGGCGAGGAACAGAATAGGCCTCCTGGGGTGGCGCAGAGACTTTTGCGGTCTTTCATAAAGCCAGACCTCTTGGAAGAGGTGCAAGGTGACATGGATGAAAACTATTTGCATCAATGCACGAGTCGATCAAAACATCGCGCAGATCTCAACTACTGGTACCAGACTCTAAACTATATGAGACCGTTTGCCGTTCGCGGCGACATTTTGGACTACTTAAATCCTTTCTTTATGTGGAAACACAACTTAGTCATCGGCTGGCGAGTATTTCGGAATAATTTGGCTTATGGCAGCATCAATGTTTTCGGACTTTCAGCCGGACTTGCCTGTGTTATGTTGATCACCATCTTTGTCAAATTTGAGTACAGCTATGACACATTTCATGATCAGTATGATCGAATTTATCGCATTATAAAGGAAGACCCAGATAACTACTATTTGGGCAATAATCGATTTACAGTTACACCCGCTCCGCTTGTCACAGCACTTCCACTCGAAATCCCAGAAGTTCAATATGCTGCACAAATAAGGCGTTGTGAATTGGTCTTAGAATTTAGTGACTTCAAGTCTTTTCAGGACGGGATCTATGCTACCGAGGATTTCTTCAAAGTGTTTACCTTTCCCCTACTGCATGGAGACCCCAACTCCGCCCTCAGCGATCCCAAATCGATCGTGCTCACGGAGACTACTGCCCTGAAGTACTTTCGTGATATAAACCCAATTGGCGAGAACCTAAGAATTGAAATAGGGAATGAGAAAATAGAATTTACGGTGGCGGCAATCATGCGGGATGTTCCCACTAACAGCCATTTGCAGTTTGATTATATCGTCCCCATCAGTAGTGCACCTCGCTACAGAAGGAACATGGACAATTGGGACAGCAGCAGTTATTTGACGTATGCTGTCCTGAGATCTGATCACTCCCTTAGCGCTCTCTCGCAAAAATTAGTGGCGCTTGCTAGGGACAAGCTACTATAGTATGATTATTATAAGAAGAACCCTGCAGAAGTAAGTAAGTATATCCCGCAGCCACTTAGCGACATACACCTGCGGTCAAATATCAATTTCGAATTCGGTACCAAGGGAGACATTCGATATGTCAAGCTATTTGCCACTGTGGCAGTACTCATTTTACTGATTGCATGCATTAACTTCATTAATCTTACTACGGCAAAGACACGTCTTCGCATGCAAGAAATGGGGGTGCGAAAGGTGATTGGAGCCGGACGAAAACAGTTGGTTTGGCAGCTTGTGGGGGAAGCGCTCTTTCCCGCTTTATTGGCCACGATGTTCGCATTATTATGCACGGTTCTTACGCTGCCCGTTCTCAATCAGCTCACGAATAGAGAGGTGGGCATAGACTTCCTGCAGCAGCATAATTTATTCCCGCTGTTTGCCTTATTGGGAATAGGTGCGGGACTGTTGGCGTCGATATATCCCGCTGTGCAGATGACCAGGCAAAACAGTGCTCTAGAGTACATCACTGAAAATGGTAGCAGTCGCTACAGACTGCGTAACGTGCTTGTAGTGTTGCAGTTTGCCATTACAATCCCACTTATGGTGGCATCGCTAGTTATTCACAAACAACT
>JAHQVP010000289.1 GCA_019634275.1 Saprospiraceae bacterium | reverse complement strand
TTTATTGTTAGTGCTTACCAAAAAGGCATCCGCGGTTTTGATGTAGATCTCGCTTACGAAGGCTTAGTAAAGAATCACAGTGAAAACGGCATCATGGCCAAAGCGGGATACGAACATCAATCCTGGAGTGGAGGAGGCATGAAATATTACCTAAATGAAGGATACATTCCATTTCCACTCGATCGTCCTGCCAAGGGATTTCATGAAGATGGATCTGGGCAAACTTTAGAAAACGCCTACCAGGATTGGACGCTTAGCGAACTGGCGAGTGCTCTGGGTAAGGACGATGATGCCAAGCGATACGCCGCTCGTGCCCAGAACTACAAGAATCTATGGAAAGATGACCTGGATTGGATGTGGATCCGCAACCTAGACGGATCATGGAGGGAGCCGATTGATCTGCTTGACTATGCTGAAGGATGGGTCGAAGGCAATGCCGCACAATTCACATGGTGGGTTCCGCAAGATGTCGAAGGTCTAATCAAGCTGATGGGAAGCAGACAACATTTTACCGACAAGCTCAATACCGTATTTGAAGGAGGAGTAGCTCATGATTTCACAGCCGCCAAAAGTCATCAGGCAGGTGAGCAACGTGAAAATCGCAGGGTATACATCAACTACGGGAATCAGCCCTGCATGCACATGGCGTATCTCTTTAACTATGCTGGATCTCCTTGGCTCACTCAATTCTGGACGCGTCAGGTGATTGAGGCCGTATATAGTGGAGTATCCCCGGAATACGGGTATAGTGGCGATGAAGACCAGGGCCTTATGGGTTCTTTGGCCGTCTTGATGAAAATCGGTCTTTTTTCCACTCGTGGTGGAGCGGCAGTGGCTCCAGTCTACGAGATTGGGAGTCCCATTTTTGAAAAAACAACGATCACACTTGATCCAGACTACTACCCCGGTGGTCAGTTTTCCATTATTGCCAGCAATGCCTCCAAAGAAAACCTCTATATAGATGCTGCAAAACTTGATGGGACAACAATCAATCGCCCCTGGTTCCATCACCGTGACCTCATTGATGGGGGCAAATTGGAATTGTCCATGTCGGATACTCCCAATAAGGAATGGGGCTCAGCCTACGATGCCGCTCCCCCGTCACAAACCAATGATTTATGATTGGCAGCTAGACGGAGACTCTAAATCTGCGATGCTTGACATCACCCGGTTTTAGAGTAGCTCGGATAAAGTCAAACTTCAACTTAATGGAGTTTTCACAATTTCGCTTTTGAAAGAAGTCAACCAATAGTTTTCGGATTTGGGGCTCCATTTCTTCTTGATAGCGAGAGACTTCGGGATGATCCTCAGAAACAATGATCGAGAAATCAAAATGGCTCCGTTTGTCGACTCTTAAGATAAAGGCTCCTCCGAGTCTTAGGGGTTTCAGTACACGACGAATGTCCACGGAAGACAAATCCGTTTCATTACCCTGATTGTCAACAATTGGCAATGCCGGGAACCGTCGGCCCCGAATCTCCATGACGGGTAGTACGCGACCACATGGGCATGGTTGAGAAAGCAGCCGCACTGAATCCGTTATACGATACCGTATCGTTGGCTGGAAGCTTCGCATCAAACAAGTGACGGCGACGGAATCAGACCAGACATCGGGTTCAACCAAGTTGTCTTCTTTGTCCAATGGCTGGAAAATCACGTAATCGGAGTTGATGTGGAAATTCCCATGCTCGCAGCGAGCCGCCATCGGATGACATTCAGTGGCCGCATACACATCCAATATCTTGGCATTGGGAAAAGCCGTTAGGATCATCTTACGATCTTGCGCTGTCATGAGATCCGCTCCGGTGCAGATGTATTGTGGATCGATCTGCAGCACTCCTTGCATTTGCAATTTTGCCAGCATGACGTGATATACGGGATAGGTCCTCACCTCGTCTGGCTGATATTCATTTAACTGAGACGCCAAAACATGAGGTTCCTCCGCCATAAGAAAACCTTTGAAATCAGCGAATCTGCTATAGACTTTGCTGTAGTGCCGGAGTCCTTGATTGGAAGTAGTCCAAGGATTGTCAAAGAGGATGGATGCCACCTTGCGACGGCCAGAAGTTATTGCTGATTTTATCGGTCTTTTGCTGTATCCAGCCCGCAATATGTTTAGTGCACTTTGCACCTGCATTTCCCTTCGCGTCCTAAAAAGACGACTGGGAACCCCTGTGGTGCCATGGGTTTGCGAAAGCAGGGCATAGTCTCTGAGCCAGTGTTGATTTCGCTCCAGGGAATGGTCACAAAAATCCTGCAGCTCTTCCAGCGTACAACCTATAGACTCCAGTTCTTTGCGCGAGACGGTATCTGACAGTGCAGCCATCATAGCCTTCTTATCAGTGACGGGGACTTCGTGGAGATGCTCCCAGGTGATGCCCTTCAAACGTTCGCCATGAAATGGTACGTCACGTGCTGCAGATTGCAAAATCGCAGCTGCACGTTTTCCCTGCACATTATCGTAGAAGATTCTACTATTATGGACATCACGTCTGCGGATCTTAAGAACCAGGGATACAAATCGGCGATCAAAACCAAGGAGCTTCACGATCAGGGTTTCTTTAGTAAGTCATTCCAAAGCCTAAAGCTAAAGTTCGGACATCGTTATCCAAAAGGAATCTCCAAGCAATCTAATTGCATCTTCCAAATCCATGGACAACAAGTATCCCTGTTGCTCAAGAAAGATCCAACATAATCAATACCTTCTCCGTCGAATCAATACTTTAAACTAATGAGGAGGCTGGTACTCGGTTTGGGCTTACAGGCTATCATGATGGTAACCCTATCGGCTCAGGTACTGCAGATTCAACCGTATCTGCAAGAAATCACTCCCCACTCGGCTGCTATCATGTGGCAAACCGATTGGGGTGACGAAAGCATTGTCGAATACGGGCCAACCCCAGCATTGGGGCAAGAGTCCACAGGCAACAGCCTGGACATTAACTTCGATAATGTTCGACTACACATGGTGCGACTAACCGATCTGCAACGATTTACGAAGTACTACTATCGCATCCGTACAGGTGCTGTGAGATCTGACGTCTTTACCTTTAAGACCGCCCCATTCCCATCAGATCATACGCCTTTTCGGATGGTGGCCATGAGTGATATGCAGTACGACAGAAACCGCCCCTGGCAATTTTCAGAAATAGTAAATGAAGGGGTAGTCAAGTTTTTTCATGATGCGTATGGTCCATCCTTGTCGGATGAGCTGGCTTTACTCCTTGTGCCCGGGGATCTCGTCACCACTGGAACAACGTTCCAACAGTGGCAGAATCACTTTTTTAATCCAGGCCAAGCATTGTTTTCGAGAGTGCCCGTCTATCCAGTACCAGGAAATCATGAGCGCAATTCAGACTTCTTCTTCCAATACTTTATGCTGCCAAGAAATGGCACTGCCGCTTATGCAGAGCACTGGTGGTACAAAGACTATGGAAACGTCCGCGTTCTCGGACTGGATTCCAATGAAGGCTACCGAAACTTATCCCATCAAATCAACTGGCTAGACAGCGCCTTATCATCGGCAGCCTCCAATCCGAACATTGATTTTGTCTTTGCTCAGATGCACCACCCGCACAAGTCTGAACTATGGATACCAGGGGAAACCGATTTCAGTGGAGAAGTGGTCAAAAGACTGGAGTCCTTTACAGAGGTATCGGGAAAACCCAGTATCCACTTCTTTGGTCATACACATGGCTATTCTCGTGGGCAATCAAGGGATCATCAGCACTTGTGGGTAAATGTGGCATCGGCAGGTGGAGCAATTGATAATTGGGGTGAATTTGAAGGGCGCGACTATGAAGAATTTTCAGTCACGCAAGACGAGTATGGCTTTGTATTGGTTGAGATCGACCCTAATCCGCAAGACCCCAAATTCTCCCTAAAGAGAATAAGCAGAGGCGACCAAGACGTGTCCAGATCCAATGAAATCACCGACAGCATCACCGTATGGAAGCACAAATCTCCTCCAGCAGCCCCCACTGCCCTTAGTCCCAACGGCAGTGACATAAATCTACGTTCGATAGTCCTGACCGCCTCTCCCTTTATCGGCAAAAGAGCAAGTGCATTCCATGCGGCCTCCCAGTGGCAATTGAGTTTAAATGAAGACTTTGAAAAGCCTCTGGTGGACAGCTGGAAGCAACATGAAAACTGGTATTATGAGGAAAACAGACAAGCAGCAGATGACCTGACCGATGAAAAAATCTATCGTTTACTGCAACCGAATACATTGTATTACTGGCGTGTTCGTTATCGCGATCAATTTCTAAATTGGTCAAACTGGTCGGAGGTACAATCTTTCAAAACAGCCCGCCAATAGACACTGGGGGACGACACATACAGACCTCCGTCCTGCGGAGTCGTGGAACTCAAGATGTCCCTACCACAAAACTCCTCACCGTTTCATATGCAGATATGCGAAGACCAACCTTACCCCAGGTCACCAGCTGCTGAAACAGCAATAGGACGAGGACCGCACTGGGTTTAAAGGTGGAAGAGAGTCCCAAATAAAGGACCGTAATGGCAATTCCAATTGATATGATAAGCAAGATCGATGGCGCCAACCGGATACACGCATTCCATTTGTTTCGCCATCCGGTAAAGAAACTTCGAAGCACATTTCCTCGACACTGCAACTGTTCCACCTTAGCAACATTGCCGATCATAAACAGAACATATGCCCCTACACCCCATATCGCCAATAGTCCAGCTCCCAACCACACAATGTATCGATCATCCTTCCAGAATTCCAGAAACTCAAAAAGGTGGGATAGATAATAGGTCCAGATGGCAAGTGACCACAACGCCAACAGACAGATCATGACTAAAGCAATGGCTAAATATCGCCATCCCAATGTCCTTATGCCCTTGAGGAAATCACCGACTCTGACGCTCTTTTTATCTAAACAATAATACACGCCTGCTGAAGAGAGACTCATCAGCATCAGACCAATTGGAAACAATACCGCAAGCATTTTCCAAAGCGACTTCCATGTCTCTTGTTCTTGATTGAGTGCATCCCTCCAGATGGTATAGTCAAATTCTCCAATCAATCGTTCGACACTCAGAGAGTCCTCCCAGACTTTTGCAAAAAGATCATACAAAAGGAAAGCCAAGGGAATCGAAACGATCAGCAGAACAACATAACAGATCCACACCACTTTGCGGTGTACCCCAAATACCTTCTTCATGCTTTGCACATACCTCATAGCAATACCGCTAGGGTGTTGGTGATCTGCTGAAACCAAAAAGCCAACTTGCCGGCATATTTGGCTCTCCCTAACTTTCCAGGCCTGGCCGCGAAAGAATTGTTATTGAAATTTATGTCCATCTGGTTCTTGCGATGGGGATCGATCTCGACCGAGAGAATACGATGAGGACCGGATAGATGCATCTCATGAGCCTGCTCTTGACCATCCCAAACCAACAGCTGATCTACGCCATCTTCAAACTTAACAGCTACCTCGACTGGAATGCTAAGATCTCCTCTTCTCTCTAACCTGATGGTGTGATCAAAAATCCCTCCTTGACCATCCTGCTTTACATCCTTAATCAAGTAGTCACATGTACTAGTCCCAAAAATGGCTTCGTCGATAAATGCATCGGCATGGGGGGACAAGATATTGTCATCCTGGGTCTTCAAGGTTGCGCGCAGCAAATTCAAGAAGTCTTCCCCTCGAGGATTGGTAAACTTATGCGCTTCAAAGTAGCGGCGCATCATCGCGTCGAAGTCCTGTCTTCCCATATAACACTCCAAGGTCTTCAGGAATGTCGCCGTCTTAGAATAGATAATGGCTTTGTAGGGGCCCTCTATCTCCCAACTCTTGGTACCAATAGGATCGGTCTTCCCTTCAGCAATGCTGACATATTCGTTTCGGGTAAATGCACTGTTGGACACATGGTATCCAAACACATCGAATAATGACGAGCGCTCACCTAACATGGCTTCCATGATCCGATCCTCGTAATAGGTGGCAAACCCCTCATCTAGCCATGCTTCCTCTTTTTCATTGTTAGCCAGCAATTGCATAAAGTACTGATGGGCAAATTCATGCAGCACCAAAGATTCTATGGTCCTGATCTGCCGTGGCCATGCATAGAATGATCCACCTGTAATGTACGTAGGGTATTCCATGAATCCACTGCGGAGTCCATACACGGGTGGATCCAAAACGGTCAAAGTGGTATAAGGGTAATCACCCACATACTGTGTCATGTATTCCAATCCGAATGTAGCAGCCTGAACAAGGCGATCGGCATGTCCAGCATGAGATGAGGGATATAGATAGCGTAGATGTACATCATTCCATTGCTCCTCGATGACCTGCAAGTGGGGAGATGCAACCCATGCAAAATCGATGACGTCATGTGCCACAAAATGGAACCGGGATCGAGAGTCGTCCAAAACCGAAACTCCCATACATCCAGACCCTCCAAGTGTCCAGTGGCTCGGAGCATTAATCAGCACCTCATAATTACCGTGATTGCCATAAAATTCCATCTGGGGCAGAAACTGATGACAATTCCATCCCCAGGTTCCATCTAGATCTTCTTCGTATACACCCAGTTTTGGATACCAGTGCACCCAATGCATGAAACTGAATTCTGCGAAACCGGATCGGCCGAATATTCTGGGTAGTTTGGATTCGAACTCGAGCTCAAGCCGCAAGGTGTCGCCCGCGTCCACGGGCTCCCACAACGCGATCTCCAAAACGGTCTGATCCTCTGGATTGCCATCCGTAGGGGAGACATAGGATTGCTTCAATGGCTCCTCTACCTTCTCTTGATGCGCTTGGCTGACCTTGACCCAGCCCCAGTCTTCTGCTGGCCGATCATCTACTTGATCTGATCCAATCCCCCGACCATTGCGCAAATAGCTGCTCTTGCGGTTGCTAAAAGCATTCAGATACATGTAGAGCCTCAAAGTAGAGACCGCATCGGGTGATCGATTTACCCAGGTGATGGTGCTCTTTCCTTGGACTTGATGCTTCGATTCATCTAAGTCCAATTCCATAACATAATTGGTAGTGCGAAGACTGAGTGCGTGTGCATCCGATTTTTCCCTGCAGGTACTCGTATCAGCGAAACTGGGCAGTAGGCTAAAAAAGGACATAAAAAAGATGATCAAACGCATGGCACGCAAGATAAGAAGCACCATCGTGAAAGGCCTTTGCGACGACCGAATAGTTGCTTTATCGTTCCGAGAGTTTTTTTCTTCTCCCAACACAATTATTAGTATTGTGATGGAATGCGAATCGAAAACATGTGCTTTCAGGGGGCATTGGTCGCGATGATTCTCTTATTATTTGGCTCATGCGGATGGAAAGACGAGGGGAGCTCCAATCTTAAAGAGGAACCTGCCCGGCCCAATGTCATTCACATCATGCTGGATGAATGGGGTTATTTTGAAAGTTCTATGATGGGTCATCCCATCATAGAGACACCTCATATAGATCAATTTGCGCGGGAGGGCATGCGCTTTAGTCAGTTTCTGGCTGGAGGGAGTGTATGTGCTCCTACTCGGAGCGTACTTATGACTGGCCAGCACTTGGGACACACCACCGTTCGGACCAATGGTGGCGGACAGGCACTCCGTGATGAGGACGTTACCATTGCGGAAATGCTTCGACACCATGGCTATGCTACGGGTGGTTTTGGCAAATGGGGTATTGGTGATCGCGGCTCAACTGGAGTACCTGAAAAGCAGGGTTTCGACATTTTCTTTGGTTACTATCATCAGGTACATGCTCACTCGTACTACCCTCGATATCTCGTTAGAAATAGCAACCAGGTGCCATTGGAGGGCAACACAGGAGATCCTCATGCTGGTCAAACATTCTCTCACACCCTGATTCATGAAGAAGGACTGGCGTTTATCAGGCAACATCACGACACACCCTTCTATGCCTATCTGGCCTGGACGCCCCCACATGGACATTGGCACATGCCAGAGGATGACCCGGCCTGGTTAAAGTACAAAGAGCGTGACTGGGATGCACCCAATCAAAGAGGGCAGCATGACGCTAAGATGTACGCAGCCATGATAGAAATGGCCGACCGCCAAATTGGCGAACTTCTCGCCCTGCTCAAGAAATTGGAAATTGATGAGGAGACCATCATCTTCATCAGCGGAGACAATGGAGGGCAAGATTATTTTTCCAATGCCAAGTACCCAGATGGATTCTTTGCTCCAAACGTAAATCCCAAAACAGGGGTACGCTTTAGGGGAGGTAAGCGTCAGTTCTATGAGGGAGGTTTGCGCATTCCCTTTATCGTAAGATGGCCTGGCAAGATCGCAGCTGGATCTCAATCTGATCACCTAGGATACTTTCCTGACATTATGCCGACGATCGCTGCTCTGACGGGAGCACCACTGCTTTCAAAGTCAGACGGCCATTCCATAGCACCCACTCTATTAGGGAGAGGAGATCAGGAGTCTCACCAATACCTCTATTGGGAAGGCAGAGGGGATCTGGCCATACGGAGGGACAATTGGAAGGCGATAAAGCCAGCCCAAGACGCTCCTTTTGAATTATATGATCTCGAGCATGACATAGGTGAAAATCATAATGTCGCTGTGGAATATCCTTCTGTTTTGGAAGAGTTGATTCAGTATGGCCAGCAAGCTCACTCCCAGCCGACATCTGGAATGGTCCTCGATACTTCGGTGGGATTTAAAGGGCATTTTAGGTGATTTGGCTCCTGGCTACGGGCACTGGGACAAAGAAGGCATACATGTGCCCGGTCTTCGATACCTTTAGCTAAACCTTTTGCAAGCTGTATGGCCAAAGACATTTGTGCGGAAGAGACTTTCGAGACCGTATTTCGGTCTCATGCCGAACACTTGCGCAACTTTCTATACTACAAGTCGGGGGATCTGGAGCTCTCAGAAGACCTGGTTCAGGATGCCTTCGGTAAACTATGGGAAAACTGTGCGAAGGTTACCCTTGAAAAAGCAAAGTCCTATCTCTTTACCATCGGACAAAACCTATTTCTCAATAAGATGGAAAGGCGAAAAGTGCGCTTTCGTTTTCAAAAACAAAATCGAGGGCCTGAGCAGGTG
>JAHQVP010000288.1 GCA_019634275.1 Saprospiraceae bacterium | reverse complement strand
GGAAGGCGCGCGTTTTCATAGTCGATTTGAAACCGATAACCATCCAAGGGGTTTGAATTGTCATTAAATTGCTGTTCTCTGATGATGGCGGTACTGGGATATTCAAAGTTCGTATTGTCTGTAGGTCCACCTAAGACAGTTCTTTCGTAAAGTCCAGAGATTGACAACTTTTGATCCGCGGCAAGTTCCGTTCGATAATCAAGAGAACTAATAAAGAAGTCACCCTTGCGCACTCTAAGGTTTTCATTAAAATAGCTGGTAACACCCTCGATTGTTCCTCCATCAAACAATCGATTTCTCTCTCGGTACAGATCGTAGTATGTCTGGCTGGCAGCAAAGTCTGTAGCCGGGATTCGCGTATGTTGCTGATCCAGGTAGAGAATATCTGCCGTTCTGTCCTTTGTTCTCTTACCTGCATACACGCCAGCCGAAATTTGGGATTTCTTGGACATCCGATGGGTGACTAACAAACGAGCACCTAATGTCTTTTCATCAAAACTTCGCTCTCCATCGGAGGGAAACTCCGTCAGGACATTGTCGAGATACGTATTAACGTATCCTTCTCTTCTACCTGAAATGTCATACCGGCGGTAATTGAGCCCAGCGGCAATATCCCAATTCTGCTTGCGCAGATTGGCCATCAGGTCTATCCCATATCGTGGTGTCGATCGGCCATTTTCATAAGGCTCTATACTCGGCAATCCTCCTAATATGCTGATCGTACTAAACAAGCCATCTTGCCGAGCGCCTTCGGTTTTAATATGGATGATGCCTGCGTACCCATCTGGGTCATAGCGGGCAGATGGTGCTGTAATCACTTCAACATCAGCGATGTTATTGGCCGAGAGTTGACGAAGTAAGATGGACGGATCTATCTGTGAGGGTGTCTCATCAATCATCACCAGGAAACCGCTTGCACCTCGGATCGAAATCTCTCCAAAGCTATTGATGGAAAGTGACGGAATGTTGGCCAGTACATCTAAGGCGGTGCCTCCCCGAGCGTTCTCAAATTGAGAGGCCGCATATACCTGTCGATCAATCTTTTGAATGGATTCCACTTTCCGTCCTGTTACCTCCACTGAAGAAAGTACTTCTCCTGCCATTCTTAAGGGAATTTCCCCAAGGTCTGAGTCCAACCCTGCAAACAGGATTGCTGAGGAATAGGTCTTGAAGCCCATGAAACGCATGGATAGGAAGGCCGAATCAACGTTAAAATCCAGCTTGAAAGCACCTTCTGCATCAGAAACTGTTCCCGAAATCATGGTACTGTCCGCCGCTGAGTAGAGAAGTATCGAAGCAAATTCAATCGGATTTCCTTGTTGATGGTCCACTACCCTTCCGCTCAACCGCTGGCTAAAAAGGGTGCCCATGGACAGCGAAAGAACTGCTCCCCATAAGATCCTCTGAATCATGCCTCCCTTGATCATACTCGATCGCTATGGCAATTAAGGTAAGGGATTAGGTGCGTGCTCTGCTGTTCTCATCCATCTTTTTCTGTCATGCAGGGCTCCCTCAGCGTCGAAGACGAAAACGAGGGTCGGACAGTCCTTCTAAAGTTGACGATCGGGAATCTACCCTACGCCCTGCTCCTAATTTCTTTATTTTTCGCAGCGCTTATGGATATCGTAAAAATTGGCGGAGCTGTAATTGATCAAGAAGAGGACCTATCTTCCTGCTTACATCAATTTGCAGCCATCTCAGGTCCAAAAATGCTGGTCCATGGAGGAGGACGTGCTGCTACCAAAATGGCGGAATCGTTAGGCATAGAATCCAAAATGATGGAGGGGAGACGCATCACCAACAAAGAAATGTTGGGCGTCGTGGTGATGATCTATGGTGGGCTGGTCAACAAGAATATTGTAGCGCAACTGCAGGCTCTTGGATGCGATTGCCTGGGCCTTACCGGTGCAGATCTCAACATCATACGATCGACAAAAAGGGATCCTCACCCCATCGATTTTGGTTACGTAGGAGACATTGCCGAAATCAACACAGAAAGCTTACAAGCCGTTATGAATCTTGGTGCAGCCCCCATAGTCTGTCCCTTGACCCATGATGGGAACGGACAGATGCTTAATACTAATGCAGATACTATAGCAAGTAGCCTAGCCGTAGCCTTCTCGTCCATGACAGAGGTCAAGCTCAGACTTTGTTTTGAAAAACCCGGGGTTCTGGAAGACCCCACGCGAGACGATTCGGTAATCGACTCGTTGAATGAAGAAGAATTCGTAGAGCTGTTGGCACAAAAAAAAGTGCACAGTGGAATGATTCCAAAACTGACCAATGCATTCTCCGCTCGGAGAGAAGGGGTTCAGCACATTTCGATAGGATCATATCGGGATCTCGCCAAGACCGGCACAAAAATATTGCTCTGATGGACGCGATAGAACTTTTGAAGAGATTGATCAGCATCTCTTCACCTTCCCGGGAAGAGCATCAGACGGCAGATCTGATTGCGTCCGAGTTGTCCACCTTGCCGGGAGATCACCTCCGCATCGGCAATAATGTAGTGGCCATGTATGAGCATAAACCGAATGCTCCTTGGGTACTACTTTGTTCGCACCATGATACGGTCAAACCCAATCAAGGATATACTCGAGACCCACATGATGCTATAGAAGACGAAGGAAGGATCTATGGCCTGGGCAGTAACGATGCTGGAGGGGCCATGGTGGCCATGATGCATTGCTACCGAGAACTCACCAGCCACTATCAGCTCTCCTATAATCTTGGAATTGCTGCCGCGGCAGAGGAAGAAATCAGTGGAGCCAACGGGATAGGCAGTGTATTGTCGTCTCTGCCCAACATACACCTTGGTGTGGTGGGTGAACCCACGAGTGGCCAGGCAGCGGTCGCCGAAAAGGGCCTTATGGTGATTGATGGGAAAGCCCAGGGGACAGCTGGTCATGCAGCCCACCATAGAGGAGATTCTGCCATCTTAATGGCCGGCCGCGACATCGAACGCATACATGGTATGCCTTTTCACAGGGTCTCGCCCGCACTTGGTCTCACCAAGGCTACCGTCTGTCAACTGGAGGCCGGGCAGCAACACAATCAGATGCCATCCCAGTGTGAGTTCGTGATCGATGTCCGCACCAACGACTTATACTCCAATGAAGAGGTATTTCAGAAGTTGCAGGAGGTTTGTGAAAGTACTTTGGTTGCCAGATCCTATCGTCTTCAGCCCAGTCGTCTCGCTTCCCACCATCCCTTTTACAAACTTCTGGTTCAGCATGGCATTCCGACTTACGGTTCGCCCACCCTTTCGGATCAGGCATTAATGCCTTTTGACACCGTAAAGATTGGCCCAGGAGATTCTCGTCGCTCACATACGGCAGATGAATATATCTTACGCGACGAGATCGAAGCAGGGATTGCACTATATCTTAAACTCTTGAAAAACTACCAGCCATGACAAAACTGTGGGATAAAGGCATCTCCGTTAACGAGCATGTGGCAAGATTTACTGTGGGGAGAGATCCTGAATTGGATCATCGATTGGCAACCTACGACATAATGGGGTCAATGGCCCATTGTCGGATGCTGGTTAAAACCGGTATCATGAGTGATTCTGATGGACAAATCCTGGGCCAAGCCCTAGCTGCCTTGCTGTCGCAAGCCCGCGAGGGAAAAATTGTGATTGAGGACGACGTGGAGGACATACATTCACAAGTTGAGCTCATGCTGACGACAGAACTGGGTGATGTCGGAAAGAAGATTCATGCCGCACGGTCGCGCAACGATCAAATCCTACTTGATCTCCGTCTCTACCTCCGGGATGTGATCAAAGATATTGTTGAGGATACACAAACCTTAGTGGAAAAATTGCTTCTGCTGAGCGATCGATATGCAACTGTCTTGTTGCCAGGATACACCCATCTTCAGGCGGCTATGCCATCGAGTTTCGGATTGTGGTTTGGAGCATATGCCGAAACATTGATTGATGATCTGGAACAATGGTTAGCTGCCTTCAATATCATCAATCAAAATCCACTTGGATCTGCAGCGGGATACGGATCCTCACTACCTATCGATCGAGGAATGACCACCGAACTCCTTGGATTTGCCGATCTCAACTACAATGTAGTACATGCCCAAATGGGCAGGGGTAAATCCGAACAATCACTAGGCTTTGCGATCGCCGGGCAGGCCATGACGATGAGTAGGTTTGCCATGGATGTGTGTCTCTACAACAGTCAGAATTTTGGGTTCATAAAGCTCTCTGACTCCTTCACTACCGGGTCGAGCATCATGCCGCACAAGAAGAACCCCGATGTCTTTGAGCTGATTCGAGGTCATTCCAATCAATTGCAACAACTTCCCGGTCAGATCAGTGGCATGATTGGGACACTGCCTTCCGGATATCATCGCGAGTATCAACTCTTGAAGCCCCTGCTCTTCGACGCCATTGATGCCTTTACCGCATGCCAGGACATGTTATTGGCCGCTCTCGATCACATAACGGTACAAGAGGACATCATGCTTGATACACGATACGACTTAGTATTTTCTGTAGAACGTGTCAATCAACTGGTCATGCAGGGTACTCCCTTTAGAGATGCCTACCGCCGAGTAGCAGCAGAAATTAAAGACGGTAGTTTTACACCTGATCGAAATCTACAACATACGCACGAAGGCAGTGTGGGTCAACTTTGCAACGAGCAAATACGCTCGAAGTTAGAACTGCGGTTGAGCAGGTTTGACTTCTCCTATACCAAAGCCCTTATGGATCTGATCGAAGTGTAATAGGGGAAACTTCGAGGCGACACCTTTCTTGTTCCATCCATGCGAAATGGATAGGTATGGCCTGCATTGTTCGCCATAGGATGCTGTCGTAGCTCCCTATACTTTGCCTATTTTAGAATAGTATGCAAAACGTGACAATTTATGCAGTGGCTTGGGTATCGGCATGTCTCGTGCTAGGATGTTCTGTTAGAGAGTCTTCCGATACAGCCTGGTCCATTTATCATGGGGATCATCATGCCTCCCACTATTCACCGCTCACCCAGATCAAACCCGATAATGTATCTATGCTCAAGCCCGCCTGGATTTGGCATTCCGGAGACGCGACTTCATCCACCACCATACAATGCAATCCAGTGATAGCAAACAGTAGGATGTTTGTGATCTCCCCCGGTCTTGACCTGGTTTGCCTCCACCCAGCCACTGGAAAAGAAATTTGGAGGTTTACACCCGGTACCGAGCGCGCACGGGGAGGAACCAGTCGTGGCGTGGTATACTGGACAGATGGACGTGATGAACGGATTTATTACTCCTTCGGGAGTACGCTTTTTTCCTTACGTGCTGATGATGGGACGGTGGTAACCACATTTGCCGATAACGGAAAGCTCAGCTTGTACAGCGGTTTGGATTCTATGCATCATTCTCTTTGGATTGGGGCCACTACTCCCGGCGTTATTTTTGAGGATCTCTTGATCATCGGATCAAGGGTCGGCGAGGGGCCAGGTCCCACCATTCCCGGACACATACGTGCATTCAATATACACACCGGTGATCTTGAATGGTTGTTTCGGACCATACCTACAAGAGCAGATCCAGAGGCTTCTACGTGGAGCGTTGAACATTTAGACGAAATGGGCGGAGCCAACAGTTGGGGAGGGTTCTCCCTCGATCTGGAAAGGGGCTTGGTCTTTGCTGGTACCGGTTCGGCAAGTTATGATCATTGGGGAGGCAATCGCATCGGCACCAACCTATACGCCAACTGTGTACTTGCTTTAGATGCACGGACAGGTAAGAAACACTGGCATCAGCAACTCGTTCATCATGACATCTGGGATTATGACATCCCCTGTCAGCCCAATTTGGTACAAGTCAAAAGAAATGGAGCACTGATTGATGCGGTCGCACAACCCACCAAAATGGGACATCTGTTTGTCTTTGAGCGAGAGACGGGAGATCCTATCTATCCCGTGGAAGAACGTGATGTCCCAAAGAGCGTCGTGCCGGGAGAAGAAAGCTGGCCAACTCAACCTTTTCCTCCTTCAAATCTTCGCTATGCCCAGCAAGGGTTTCTGCCTGAGGATCTGGCCAACCTATCATCGGAGAGTCACGAACACCTATCCAAAATCACCAAGGATTTTCAGTGGGGCGATCTTTTTGAGCCTCCAGGACTAACTCCGACGATGACCATGCCACAATTTAATGGTGGCACCGATTGGGGAGGTGCGGGATATCATCCTCCCTCACGTACACTCTTTGTAAACTGCAGCAATGTCGCCGAATGGATTAAAATGGTCCCCAATCAAGAGGCTAACAAAACGACGCTTCAATCACTGGGCAACGCCCTCTTTAGATCCCATTGTGCCACCTGTCATAGTGGAATTCAACGTACGGCCCCCTCAATCGCATTCATGCGCTCGGAAAACGTGCTCGACAAAACTGCATTTACGCAGTTGATGCACAATGGGAAAGCCTTGATGCCCTCTTTCTCCTATTTGAGTGACGCTGAGGTTTCAGCCTTATACCACTTTGTATCGGGCGATAAGGATGATCAGAGGATCTCACTCGACACCATGTCGATGCCCAGTCTTCAGCGCATTCCCTGGTTGGCCACTGGACATCATGAGCTCTCTGATTCCGCTGGTTTTCCCGCAAATACCCGGCCCTGGGGTACTTTGAATGCCATAAACTTAGATGCCGGTCGCATCATCTGGCAACAACCCCTTGGCACGTATCCATCCTTGGAGGCCGCAGGCCTGCCTCCCACTGGAACCTTTAATATGGGTGGTCCATTGGTTACAGGCAGCGGACTTGTCTTCATTGGCAGCACCATGGATGAGCGATTCCGCGCTTTCGATCAAGCCACGGGAGATGTCCTCTGGGAATACCAGCTTTCTCACGGTGCATACTGTTCGCCCAGCACTTTTTCCATTGCGGGAAGACAGTATGTAATCATTGGTGCAGGCGGTGGTGGAAAGCCGGGCACTCCTTCTGGTGATGCCTACTATTGCTTTAGCCTTGAGTAACTATAGGTTCAAAAAAAAATCTCCTGATCTGTACAGCAGATCAGGAGACAATCATGATGAATCAATTGCATCTTATCTGGAAACTACCAGTTTCTTAACGTGTTGTTCTCCCAACGATCTAAGCTGAATAGTGTATGGTCCCGGAGCTAAGTTGGTTATATCCAGTAGTTCTCCATTTGTGACACTTTCATATCTGGCCACCACTTTTCCTTGCACACTTCGTATCAGGACATCTACTTCAATGAAGTGACCTTCCAGCTTAATGAAGTCCGATGCCGGATTGGGATATACAGCCAAATCTATATGATGGCCCTGATCAACACTTTCTGAGACTCCACCCTCCTTCTCTTCGCTCGGATCAAAAACTTCTTTGGGCTTGATGGATCTGCTTCTACTGCTGCTACTTCCCTTAGTGTAGATTACAAAACGGTCAGATTCTTCGCTCCACTGGCCATTCGCACATTTGACTGTGAGGTAGATGACTACTTCTGAGTTAGGTGCCATGTTAATATATCCCATGATGGGGTCATCGTCGGTAGATTCATACAACTTGCCATTAATGTACCAAGTCCATTGATATTCCACGGCTTCGATATTGGCATCAATCCTAATCGCATCCGATGTATGCCTAAGCACTTTCCAGTCATCAATATTCGGTTTGGTACAGGATGCTGTTGGTGCAAGTGTCGAGGTGTAAAAGGTCGAAGACCAGTCGCTCCATTCGCCGTTGCTGCACTGCACCTGCAGACGATAGCTCAAGGAAGCACCACTGGGCAGGTTGACTCGATTAAAATAGGGATCGTCATCGGTGTATGTCTGTGTCAGGCCGTTGGTAGTATATTCCCACCTCCAAGCGATTCCGTCGGTATTGGATGCCAAGTATAACTCACTCTCAGAGCGTCTTCTCACTTCAAAATTGGCTGTAGAGGGTGTCGGACAAGTGGCAGTAGCTGTGCCTTCACTGGAGCCACAGGGCAGGCAGCAAGGGCAATCCTGGGCAATCTGCGCTGGTATTCCGTGCATCCATGATTCGAATTCTGCGCGATAACTGCTGGTGGATCGGCCTTCGCTCGCAATCCGATCTCGCAATCCTTCCAAGTACTGGGTATCAAAGCAGCCCGAGCTTTTGGCTGATGTGATGGTATTGTCTAAGTTACTGATGACGGACGTTTTCGAATGATTTGCCCCTAGGCGAATGTGCGTGGCGCCAGCGTTGATGGACATGTTGTACAGAGAACCACAATTGCCTGATTCGCAAGAACTACTGCCAGCTGGTTTTTGCTCATAATATCGGTAGATGTACCACACGTAGTGATCATCGGCGAGGATATAAAAACCAGTGTATGGCACATCTTTCTTGTTGATGCCGCTAATCTCTTGGGAGGCAGTGCTGATGCCCCCCGGTGCAAAAGCTACTCGGCCACCATTCACATTGTTTAAGCCGGAGGTTGATATATTTCCGTTGTATTCCCAATCTCCATAGCCTGGCAATTTTGTGACCAGATTGTTGGAGCCACCAGCATTTCCATGTACCCATTTATAGCCACAGGGTTCCTCTCCCGCAGCAGCTTTGAGGTTCACGTTGACCACCTCGTGTTCATCGAGCCAATCCACATTGCTAGAAAAAGACCACTCCAATTTGAATTGCTCTTTGCACGTTGCGCTCGAGTTGTAGGTTACTTCGAAGGTGCAAAATCCGCCATCGGAGGTAGCAAAAAATTGTGGAGTCCGTGATACCCAGTTTGCTTCATAGGGGACGGAGACAATGTCGATGAGTTTGAATCCGCTTTGAGCAGATAGCGATAGACCGCTTACAAATAGGCAAAAGAAAAAAGTGATCGTGTTTTTCATGATTGTAGATTAAGTAGGTTGTCAATAATTGATTCACTACTTGATACTGCCTTTCGCGAAAGGTTATCACTTTAAGTCTCTACTTTTCATTTCTCTAGCTCTACACTTAAAAAGGAGGATACTTCTAGTAATGTTTTATTAAAGCAGAGATACCTGTTATCGCACTAATGAAGTCCTGCACAGGCTAGTCGGCATCGGTGCCAATAGACAGTCTAGCGCTCGACCAAGACAAATCCTGCCCAATAGAAGGGATGTAAATGCATCATTGATCTTTGTGTCTCAGCAAAAGCCTCCGAGATCCTTTTGCCAGCGGATACGTTTTCATAAAAGGTACGGACAAACTGTGCCGTTCGATGATCATCTATCTGCCAGATTGTATAAACGATTGATCGTGCACCAGCCAGCAGAAATGATCGCGGCAGGCCAAAGACACCTTCGCTGGTATGCAGATCCCCTATTCCGCTCTCACAACCGGATAAGAACACCAATTCCGTTTGGGCCAAACTTAAATTAGCGATGTCATAGGCACTCAACAGCACTTGCGAAGCGCCTTCTGTATGTGGTTGAGACCAATAGTCATTGACGTTGGAGAGCACCAGTCCGGTGCGCGCCAATGGATTGCTGATACGAGTCAGTGCATCGGATAAGGCATTACCTGGCTCAGCATTAAAGGCAAAATTGAAGCCGTGTGTGGCAAAATGGATGAATGTTGGCTGCTGTACAGAAATTAACGACATCAGAGAGGAGCGCTTGGCTGCTGCATCAGAAACTACCTCAAGAGTCGGTGCGATAGATTGGATCAAGTCGAGCTCTGCCGCAGCGCCGGGCAATGGAAAAAAGGGCTTACGATCACCCACCCCATAAGTAAGATCAGCCACCACCAATCCTTGCCCCAAGTCGAGCCCTCGACCTGGCTCATAGCTCGATCTAAAATCTGGTCTGACCACGACCTCATGCGATTCAGCCAGATAATGTCCACGATAGCGGAGAGCATTGAAAGGAATTTGGTGCAAAATGCCGGAGGGGGAAATTAAGAGTCGTTCGAAGGTGTCGAGATACGGATAAAGGGGAAGAAGCAGCAAGTTAGTAAAGGCTTCCTCCTGGTCTGAGAACTCCAATGGAAAGAAGCCTTGGCTTAGGGCGTCTTCAAATTCATGTTCCATCCCAAAGGTGACTATATCGGGAATCGTGTCATCCGGGCGGGTGAGAAAGGCGCCATACAAAAGAGAGTCACCATGGCCAAACCAACTGCACCGAAAGAAATCAATGGCGACTTCCTCTGCAGCCAGATCCCATGCAATTTTGCCACTCCTCCCATCAACATTGGCAGAGCGGGTCCACCTTTTTTCAAGTGCCTTCGCCTCAGACAGCATAGTTTCCAGCACTATATTCTGACTTGCTCGTTGATTTCTGTCCATGACCAATACCGCTGAGATGGAGTCCCGCAGCAATTGCCAGGCCTTAAAATCCGGCAGGGAGGCATCGTCGATCTGCCGTCGAATGTCGCTGGAGAACTCTAATATGAGTCCTTTGGTGGTCAGGTGAAATTGATGAAGGATGGCATAATCATCCGGCTGCCCATGGGCCACTACCATGGAATAATAGCGGGCAAATTCGGATTCGATCTCTGCTAAATAGGACAAGCGAGTCTCCTCATCAAACCCCGCATAGTAGTACTTCAATAACGCTGAGCGAGTTGCGGCCGCTTCATG
>JAHQVP010000287.1 GCA_019634275.1 Saprospiraceae bacterium | reverse complement strand
GTACCGTACCAGGATCCACGAAAATTTGGATTATCAGCAAACATCACGACCCTGCCTCCTCCCTTCCGGCTCACGAGTAATGAAGCAGATGGCTTAAGTTTCTCCTCTAAATTCGATGAGGATATGTAGCCATCGACATGCGGGTCCTCGGTATATTTAGCCACGGTACTGTATGCATTCTTACTTGGGGCCATCCAGACTGTACTGTTTCGGTAGACGGGAATTTCAGCATCCTGATACCCAAAACAAAGAGGATGGGATAAATCCAGGGCAACCTTAAAAATAGCGCCACCAACTCTCGTTCTACCCAACAACTCCGCTGCCTGGTCATAAGGCAGGCGATCCAACGCCCTAGGCCTCTCGTCTTCTTTTTTGTCTTCCTCCTTGTAGATCCTTTCCGTTACGAGACCTTTTTTTATCACCCAATCACTTGCCCCTCTAATCGTAATTAGCGTATTTCCCTGCTGTACCCAATCTGCGATTTTCTTTCGTCTACTGGAGTCCAATTGTGGATAGCTGCCCGATACCATGACCAACGTATTGTATCCATCGAGATCCAAGCGGTCAAACATGTCCAACCTCAATTTTGTGATGGGAAGGTTAAACCGCTGATCCAACAAATGCCATACTTCACCAGCTTCATAACCGGACACTGAATTTCCAACCAGCAAGACTACTTTAGGTGCTTCTAGCATCCGCATGTAGCGGCTGCCCAAGTCGATACCACTTTTACTGTATCCTCCATCGACAGCAGTCACCCGCACGCCAAAGTCAGACGTGAGCTCTTCCATCATCCTGTGGAGCTCTGCTGCCTCCATTTCCTGCCTTTGTACGTGAATTATTAAAGTGCCGCGATCAAAGGACTTTTCAGTTCCTCCAATCTCAAGAGAAAATGGGCGAAAAGCAGAAGAGACTCGAACACTATGATCATGCAATTGCTGCAATGCCGCCGGGGCATAATAATCCTTCCAATCAATGAGGTAGGCATAGTCCGAGCTTGCAGGAGCAGGCAGAGATCGTGTCGTAACTGACTCCACCTTACTGCCCAAGGCTACCTCTCTTAAGGAGGCCCTATATGGGATGTTATAAAAATTGACCAGGGACCAGGCCGAAGCATCGTAGAATACTGAATCGGCATATTCACTATATGTCTCAAATACATTCTGTACGATCCGATACTGTCTTTGTGCTGTAGGCACCACATAAGACCCATCGGCTGAAAAAGTCTGACCATCAATTTCCAGATCCTCTGTAAGAGCATACACCTCGACCCCATGCAGCAGCAGCTTATCAACGAATGCATCCATGCGCGCTGGATCATGGTTTTGCCCAAAGACATATCCTGATACTGGATCTTTTCTGCCGAGTCCAGGAGCAGACTCAAAAAACTCACGTTGGTAGGACTGCAACATCTCTGCATTCTCCACCGCCGCCCTTATCGTGGCGATTGATTGAACGAGTTGGTTCCGGATCGTAAAAGCAAAGGTAAGATCACCCGAAGGGGTCTCCTGAACATGCCCTCTTGAACTTGCTTGCTCAAACAGCAGCCCCAAACCTCCCTGCAAATCGGGATAAGAAGATCCGTAACCAGGATAGGTACCGTCAAATACTTCTTTTGTGAAATACAAGGATCCAATCTCATTCATTGACTCGCTGAAATAATGGGCGAAAGTCTCATTTAGTAGTCCATAATTTTCCTTGGGCATGGTGGGCACCTTCGATCCATTTGCCTTCATCGGTTCGAAGAAGAAAGTAGAATTCGTGCCCATCTCATGAAAGTCGGTCACCACATTAGGATACCAGCTATGGTACCATTTCAGTTTCCCTCTGCTCTCTGGATGTATGGCCAACCACCAATCGCGGTTGAGGTCAAACCAATAGTGATTGGTCCGTCCGCGAGGCCAACCTTCGTTGTGTTCGATATCGAGGGGATCACTGACCATCGGACTGCCTTTATGCATGTTAACCCAGTGCGAATGCCGATCCCGGCCATCAGGATTGATGGTAGGGTCGATAAAGGATATGGATTCAGTGCGAAACTTCTCCACTTCAGGATGACTGGATGCTACGAGAATATAGGCGGTCAACAAAGAAGCTTCGCCTCCGGATGGTTCATTGCCATGCACGTTGTAGCCCAGATTGAGGACAAGCGGAAGTTTTTCTGAAGGAGCTGTGCCCTCCATAATGAATGCCAAGTGCTGCTCCCTGATCGATTCCATGTTGTCCAGCAAAGAAGGATGTGCCACCGAAAAGAGAACCAATGGCCTGTGACCATATGTTTGGCCATAAGTCTGAATCGAAGCGCGGTCGGAGAGCTCAGCAAGATGCGTGAGGTAGGCTACCATGCGGTCGTAGCGTGTATGATGGGTGCCGATGGGATAACCTAGAAAGGACTCAGGAGAGGGGATAGATGGATCAAAAGGTCCGTATTTGCTTGTAAAATAGTCCTGGCTTATCGCCGACTGAGCAAACAGGAATAAAAAAAAACAGATCGCGAAGTATCTCATGGTGTACTGGTTAGAATCCGAAAATAAGATTCTCCGAGATGTTCATCGTTCGGCGAGATTTCCTTAGTATATTTCGTCTTGCAGATCGTGGAATTATGGGAATGAGAGTAAAGGATATCATGACGTCACCCGTTGTCACTTGTGTCATTGACGCTGATGTAGGTAAGGTCAGACACTTGATGAAGGTGAAAAGATGCTCTGCCATCCCCATTGTTCAGATCAAAGGTGAATCGATTTTGATACGCGGTATTGTCACCAGCACCGATCTGGTGGGTGCGTTTGATGATAACATTCCTGTCAGTCAAATCATGAGTGAAAGCGTGATCGTCACTGATCCCGACGCCAGTACACGAGAGGCGGCACGCCTTATGCTGGAGCATGGAACACATCATCTACTGGTCCTGGAACATAGTAGAATTGCGGGGATGCTTAGCTCCCTCGATTATGTCCGAATGAGCGCAGAATAAATCGACCTACCAGTCCTCCCCCATCTGAGCCGCAAACTCCTTGGCGCGGACTACTTTGTTGTATTGAGAATCTGCCTCTGACCATGTCTCACGAAGAATCGCCAGTCGTTCCCGTGCTCGTTCCTCTTTTCCCTCCGCTTGATCCAACTGAGCCGTAGATAATAGCATAGCGGGGTTATTGGGGTCACTCAAAAGAGCAGCGTTTGCCAGCGACCTGGCCCTTTCCAGATTACCGGAGAGGCGATAGAGGTCGACTAGATCTCCCTCAAACTCTCGAGCATTAAGTCCACTAGAGTCAATATAGGCCTGGTACTTGGAAGCCGCGTTTGCATGTTCTCCCTGCAAGCGCAAAACCAAGCCATCAAGTAAGGTTTCCATTTCACCCGGCGAATTTTCAAGGAGCATGTTCTTGCAATCATCTCCCAGCGAAGATTGTATCAGGTCGAGTTGATCCTTTCCGAGGGCAAAGACAAAATCGCCAATACACCCAAAAGCCTCGGCATATTGAGGGCTGAAATCCTTGATGTATTCCACAAATGCAATACCAAGCGAATCTCTATTAAAAGCACCTAGGTCCGCCAAGTAAAGGTTTAGATAATTTACTTCAGCTATGGGCGGTGCAATCTTTCTAAGCAACTTGATCTTGTCTTCGTATGATTTTTTCAACTCCGCGAACTTTGCCAACCTCCGAAAATGCAGATACAATTGATCCATTACTGAAATGGAATCCTGCACGGTTTTGGCCGCAGCCAGTCCATCTTGAAGCATGGCTTCTGCCTCTGGAAAACGACCTTGACGATCGAGCACATCGCTGTTTCCTGTATACAAGCTTATTCTGTCCACGCCTAACAGAAAGAGATCTTCATACACTTGCTCGGCCTTATCCAACTCACCCTTGGCAATGTATACATCGGCCAGTTTTGTACTCTCTTTTGCTTTCTGAGGATAACGTTCTGCAAATTCCTGCAAGAGAGATTCTGCGCGATCCAATTCGTCTGTGCGGATGTAGAGATCTGCCAGCCTAGACATCAATGCTCCCCGATGTCCACGCTGCATGGCCAGTTCTCCATATTCCTTGGCCCTGTCTAGCATATTTGTTCTCGAGAAAAAATCAATCAAGTATCGATACGGTCGCACATCATTGGGGTACAACTTCTGCCAGTTCTCCAACAACCGGATCATGCTACCTGCATCGTTCTCGACGCTAAGCTGCTGAAAGCGAATGAGCAATCGGGTCCGCTCGGGAAGACTTTGCGCCAGCCGTGCGGCCTCATCTATCGAGGACTTAGCTTCCTCAAACTGATTTATGCCCACCTGCAGTGCAGATAGGTTGGCCAGGCATACGGCACAGCTGGGATCTTTTTCTGCGGCTGCTTTTAAGTACTCATATGCGGCCTGGCGTTGAGACTCTCCCATAGCCGATGCAAGAGCACCCTTTATGTACAACTCTAGCGCTTCGGCATCTGCCGTAATAAGGTCTTGCACGGGCAGATCAATATATGAGAGTGAAGGATCTTGTGCATCGGGCAGATAGAACTGCTCGGTCAACTCCTTCGATAATTGGTCAGTGACAGCGAAAATATCAGGACCACTCAGCGTAGTCTCATAAAAGGTTCTTCCCGATTCAGTCTCGGACAACTGAACCTTCAGGGTAACTTGTTCACTGGTTACTTCTTGAATCTCTCCTGCCAAAAAGTAATCGGCATAAAGGTCTTGCGCAATACGCACTTCATTGGAAAATGATATGGGATCAGGAAAGGATTGTCCATATGTTTCATACCGATACTTAAGATTCGTCGGATTGGTATGTGAAATGCGCATGTCTTGTTCAATATCCGAATCAAAGAGCAGGGGGATGGCTAACGAGATCCAATCCAGATCGCTGTTTCCGGTATTGTTTTTCAGTGGAAAACTGACCAATTTCTTTGTGGCTGCAAGGCTGGGAATCACCCGCTTCTCTTCAGATCCATCCTCTGAAGTAATGGATACTTCTTCCGTCAGTTCGGCAGAAGACAAGTTATTAAAGCAAACCAGGGACAAAACGAGGCCTAATGTCAATGAGACCGGTATGAAGATCTTTTCAAATGGCCGCCAGGCATCGTGACCTTTGCGCCCATGATTGTAGATAAAAACGACAAATGCCGGCAAGAGCACGGCTAGAAAGAGCCCGACCTTTTCCACCAGATTTTCCTCCAAGTGATAGCGGGCTTCCACAAAGTCTGCAAACTGCAATAGACCAAATGAAACTGCTAAGTAGGTGCCCAGGTACCGAAAGAATCTCCTTTCGATCAAGTCTTCGATAAGTCCCTTGCGCTCTTCTTTCATCCCCATGATGATTCGGACTGCAAGATCAAGGTACGCTTTCGATTAGCCAAATCTTTTCCTCCTTTTAAACAGAATCTGATCGCATATCAACTAAATCTTTACCGTTTCCACCCAATTTGCTGCATACCAGAGGCTAGCGTCGGGTTTTTCCTTCCAACATGCAAGCTCAGTATGCAAGTTTCGGATCTTAGAAATGCTCCATTCTTCCTTATCCACCAGATCCCTTTCTATGCCTTGAAAAAGGGCAATAAGATTGTCTGCATAAATTGGAAAATCGGGTTGATCGGCGCAGCCCCCAAATCGTACCCAATCAATCTTAGACTCTCGAAAACCTGCATCATAGACAAGAGACACCATTTTACGTCCTATATAAGGATCGTGGCCCCTCCGCATAAATCCGCTGCATAAGGCACTCCATGCTTCCTGAAAGAGATTCGAATGAGGCCAAATTCGAAAATTAGCATGATCATCATCCATGATGATTAGACGACCGCCCGTTTGCAAAGCTGAATAGCAATGACTTAGAGCTTTGGGAACATCTTCCAGATGTTCCAGGAGAAAACGGGTAAAGATCAGATCGAACGGTTGATCGAAAAGCTGATCAAGATCGTAGACACTCCCTTGAACATATCGAACCTGATCAGCAACACCGTCTTGTGCAGCCAGTTGTCGGGCACGTGCCAGTTGTTTTGGGTTGAACTCCAATCCGGTTACCGAGCCCTTTGGCACACGATTAGCCAACTCGCGACTTAAGATGCCCAAGCCACAGCCAAGGTCCAAAATCCGCTCATCCCCTTCCAAGGAGATCATCCGAAGGCAACGAGGATTAAGTGCCTCGTTCATTCTGATCAATCGCTCTTGCTCGGCATCGCTGTACCCATGGACATAACCTTCATTCATAGCCCCAAGATACTTAGGATGATCTCAATCTGAACGAAGGGCATGCAGCTCCATCAGATTCATGAATTCTCGGCGGTATCCGTTGGCATCCTCGCCGAGTCCTTTGCGAGCAAGATCAGCTAAGAGCTCATGGTCTGCGTCACCACGATACTTGGATTCTTTCAACATCATGCCAAATCCTGCCACAGCCGCCGACCACTTGAAATTCTCTGTGATACTTCCCATAGCCTCCTTATAAACTATCCGACGTATTTCTTTGCTGTTGCTTTCCCGAGGATCTTTATGACGGACCTTAACGAGAGCCAACTCGTCTTCCAAAGGCTCTTCGTGGTTCTTTAGCTTCTGATACCGCAAATGATCTTTTGAGGCTCTTTCTCCTTCTGCAAGTACTACCTCATAAAGTGCAGTCACGGAATGTCCTGCCCCGATCTCGCCAGCATCTTTCTGATCATTATTAAAATCCTCCGAAGCAAGAAGTCTGCTCTCATACCCCACCAAGCGATATTGTTGTACAATGTCAGGATTGAATTCCACCTGAATCTTACAGTCTTTGGCAATGGTGTGGAGCGTTGCACCCATCTCATTGACCAGCACTTTTTTAGCTTCAAGGAGATTGTCTATATACGCATGATGGCCGTTCCCATGCTCTGCCAATTTTTGCATTTTTCCATCCTGGTAGTTGCCGGTACCAAAACCGAGGACTGAAAGAAAGATCTGTGACTTCCTTTTCTCTTCGATGAATCGCAATAAGTCTCCCTCATTTCGTATACCCACGTTAAAATCACCGTCGGTAGCAAGAACAATGCGATTGTTGCCATTATATGCAAAGTGCTCGCTTGCCAATTCATATGCGGCCTTAAGACCTCCTGCTCCATTTGTGCTGCCACCCGCCTCCAGATTGTCCAGGG
>JAHQVP010000286.1 GCA_019634275.1 Saprospiraceae bacterium | reverse complement strand
GCTGAAACTGGCACACCGCCCGAGCAACATGTCTGCGCCAACAGGGTAAAATGACCGCTGCAAAGCACAATCATCCCCAAAACCAGAACTCTCCCTCCAATCATCACATTCTATAAACTACCAGAATGCCTGATTGTGTTAGAAGGGCCGTGAAAAATGAGATACTTGTCGCAATCTTGACAGAAAACGCGTGGTCAGAAGTACTTAAAGTTATGATTTCGCTTGATCCGTGTCAACGTCTCATAAATCAAACGAATCAAATGATCCACATCCTCCTTATGGGCCATCTCCACTGTGGTGTGCATATACCGCAAAGGAAGACTAATCAAGGCAGAGGGGACTCCGCCGTTGCTGTAGGCAAATGCATCAGTGTCCGTGCCTGTAGAACGGGAAGCCGCTTCTCGTTGTATTGGAATCTTCTTCTTTTCTGCCGTTTCTATGATCAGATCGAGCAATATGTTGTGGACTGCAGGGGCATAAGTCACCGAGGGACCACCGCCTGCCTTAACATCGCCATGCTTCTTAGGTCGAACCAACGGCGTATGGGTGTCATGCGTGACGTCCGTTACTATCGCCACGTTGGGTTTGATCGTTTCTGCAATCATCTGGGCTCCTCTCAAACCAATTTCTTCCTGGACTGCATTGACAACGTATAGCGTATAAGGAAGCTTCTTCTTTCGTTCACTCACCATTCTGGCTACTTCGGCAATGCAAAATCCACCCAGTCTATTGTCCAAAGCTCTTCCCACATAGAAACGATCATTCAAGACTTCTAATTCATCTTCGTGCGTGATGACAGAACCCACGTGAATACCCATTTCCAATACTTCATCTTTACTGGAGGCTCCTACATCAATAAAGATGTTTTCAATGGACGGAGACAAAGAAGAATCTTTTCCCTTTCGTGTGTGGATGGCAGGCCAACCAAACACTCCTCGGACGAGTCCCTTGGATCCATGGATATTTACCCGCTTGGAAGGCGCGATGAGATGGTCAGATCCTCCATTGCGAATGACATTGATAAAACCTTCCTTGGAAATATAATTTACAAACCAGGAAATTTCATCTGCATGTCCTTCAATCACGACACGATAGTCCTTCCCTGGATTGATGACCCCATAGACGGTTCCATAGTTATCGATCTGCCAATCGTCCACGTAAGGTTTTATGTACTCCAACCAGATCTTTTGACCACTAGACTCGTAGCCGGTTGGCGATGCATTGTTGATATACTTAAAGAGAAACTCCTCTGCTTTTTTCGAAATAGCCATGAACAAATAGTTTACTGCTGTCTAGCGCTCCAGGAAGCAGGATCTTTTCGCCACTCCAGCAATGATTGCATATCATCCTCATCGATAAGCTGTCTCTCCTGAGCAACTTCAATTAAGGATTCGAGTGTTGATATTGATCTTACGGGGTAGTCTTTTGAGGCAATCGCTTCATGGGCTCGATCTAGCTGATAGGTAAAGATAGAGAGTACTCCACAGACATGCATGCTCTGTTCCTCAAGCGCATCGGCAGCCGCAAGGCTTGAGCCGCCCGTGCTGATCAGATCTTCTACTACCAGCACAGAGGCGTTGGGGGTCACTTTACCTTCAATCAGATTTTGTCGACCGTGCCCCTTGGATTTGCTTCGAACATAAATGAATGGTAATCCCAAGCGATCTGCCAGCAGTGCTCCATGTGCTATCCCAGCAGTTGCTACCCCTGCAACACATGAAAAATGCTCGAATGCATTTACCTCTTCGACAAAGGCGTCGAGAAGATCATGTCGAATGTAGGGATAAGAAAGCAACATGCGATTGTCGCAATAGATGGGAGACTTAAGTCCAGATGCCCAGGTGAAGGGTTCTCTGACGTTAACTATAATTGCCTTTATATTTAGCAAATGGTTGGCAATGATGCGACTATAGTTCATGAAGGCTGACCCTTAAAACGGCGCGAATGTACAAAATATACATTAATGAAAATCTGCTGATGTTGGCCGATTCGCCTGACAAATCGAAAATCTCTGATGGCGAAATCTTTAGCCAACCCTACTTTGGAAAACCGAAGTACATTTTGAATCTGGTAGATCGCTGCGAAAAACGAACTGGCCTTGCTCCCATGTTGCTCTACCATACAGACCTAGAGGTGCTTTGGTCAGACTTTCAGAGTCTATTTAAGCTCATCGACGCAGCAGGTGGTCTGGTTCGAGACTCTGCTGGCCAACTGCTTTTTATCTACCGCAGGGGGTTCTGGGATCTCCCCAAAGGCAAAGTAGACCGTGGCGAGACCATTCCCCAGGCCGCCCTAAGAGAGGTTCAGGAAGAAACCGGATTGAAGGCAGTGCTGGGTCATGAGGCAGCCATCACACTGCATACATACCGAACAAAGAAAGGTAAACGCGTGCTCAAGACTACCTATTGGTTTCACATGAGTTGTGATCATCCGAATCAGCTCCAATTGCAGCGGGAAGAAGACATTGAAGAGGCCCTCTGGCTTACAGATAAATGGCAAGAACAAGATCTGCCTACACCACTTTACAGGAGCATCCGGGACATGCTGATCCAGACAGTTATGTAGAACTTACCGGCTTTTGACATGGAAAATTGGCCTGCAAACGCATGTGCATTTTCAAATATGACAAATTTGAGGTATCTTTCTCTGGACGCACTTCCTATTTCACTTTGCTCAAAACTGAAGATACCATAGTTACCCCGATGGGGTAGTGCCCTCTGTTTCTAGTGGAATGGAGGGTTTTTATTTGGCGGAAGCCTCCAAGGTGTTTAGCATGAGCGAAGTAACCGTCATTGGGCCAACACCTCCTGGAACCGGTGTTAAATATCCCGCCACTTTACTGACCGATTCGAAGTCTACATCTCCCACAAGTCGGTAGCCCCGCTTTCTCGACGCATCTTCGACCCTGTTAATACCAACATCAATTACGGTAGCTCCTGGTTTGACCATGTCGCCAGAAATAAAATTGGGGATCCCAATGGCGGCGATGACAATATCGGCGCGTGCAATTTCTTTCGCAAGATCTCGAGTGCGGCTGTGCGTCAAGGTCACGGTGCAATTACCGGGCGAAGCCTTACGG
This sequence comes from Saprospiraceae bacterium, assembly GCA_019634275.1. Lineage (GTDB taxonomy): Bacteria > Bacteroidota > Bacteroidia > Chitinophagales > Saprospiraceae > CAJQNM01. The sequence goes on along the minus strand of JAHQVP010000286.1, from coordinate 9,567 downwards.
CTTAGGAGTATGCTGATGGGAGTACCTACAATATTGGAACGTCCAACAACTACGCAATGCGCTCCAGATGTTTCAATCTCATAACGCTTCAACATCTCCAAGATTCCCATAGGAGTGGCAGGCAAAAAGCTGGGTAGCCCCTGTGCCATCTTCCCAAAGTTGACCGGATGGAAACCATCCACATCCTTTTCTGGATCAATCGCTAAGGTGATCCTTTGCTCGTCGATATGAGCGGGTAGGGGCAACTGCACTATAAACCCATCGATGTCCTCAGTGGTATTAAGATCATGGACGATCTCTAAAAGTTCTTCTTCCGTAATCGAATCGTCCTTTTTGATCAAGGTGGATTCAAAACCACATTGATCGCAGGATCTCACTTTATTTCTGATGTACGATTGACTGGCAGGATCGTCGCCAACCAACACGGCTGCAAGGTGAGGTACGTTACCATTTCGAGCCTTAATCTCGGCGACCTTTTCTGCAATTTCCTGCTTAATGATCTCGGCCAAACCCTTGCCATCCAATACTTTCATAGGAAGAAAATCTATAATGTGTAAGGAACAAAAGTAGCCAATAACTACGATTGCATAAGGGCATAGGATATAAGCAGTATTTTGAGCCTTGCATCAACGAAAATTCATCGCCGACAAGATTACTAATGACTCATAAAATTGTCCGATTTGAAGTTCCAGCTACGCTCTCAGATGCAGTCAGCAACGCACTTCACCATTTGCCCTTTGACACCATTCTTGAGGACGACACGGGTCTGACCACATCGCTCCCTACAGAACAGTGGTCGACTGAGATTGAACTCGCGGTCCGTCTTGTTGCAGAAGCGTTTGGTGTCGCACTCCGGATTTCTGAGGAAATTGCAAAAGATTACAATGCCGTTTGGGAACAAAGTTTTGAGCCCTACTCTTTTGATGACTTTTGCAGTGTCAGAGCAAGTTTTCATCCTCCATCGGCTGTCCATAAATATGAGCTTGTGATCGATCCAAGGATGGCATTTGGCACTGGACACCATGAAACTACTGATCTGATGATTGGAGCCATGCGTGATTATCCATTTGATGGAAAGTGCGTGGTTGATTTTGGCGCTGGCACCGGTATTCTCGGTATCCTAGCTACCAAGATGGGTGCTGCTAAAACATACTACTACGAAAATGATCCTACTGCCTGTGTAAACCTCAGGGAAAACATCCTCCTTAATGAGACGGCTGACACCGCCATTGTCATAGAGAACACGCATGACACGCTCTTGCCTTCGGAAGTAGACTTTATGCTGGTTAATATCACACGTAATGTAATTCTGGCCTATCTCAAAGAAATTGTTCAGGCTGTCGCCACCGGTGGCCTCCTCAATTTCAGTGGGTTTGTTTTGAAAGATGCAGATGTGGTGCTGGCCGAGGGTACAAAATTAGGCCTAACGGCGATGAAGCAGGACTCGAAAGGGGAGTGGTCATTCTTGCAAATGATGAAAAGATAAGCGGTCCCGGACTAAGGAGCGTACGTGCCGATAATGCTTGTTTGAGCAATGATCTTCCCGACCATTGATGTCGACAACTTTACGTATTCTTCTGGCGTCAAATTTAGACTGCCTTCCAGGAAATACAAATTGATTTCGTACCGATGCTTGGATGGTGGAAACGGACCGGTATACCCTTCTCCAAAGTTGTTATTTCCTTCGATTATTCCCGCCTGCCAAGATTCATTCTTACTGATCCGTGACTTGCTGCTGGGTATGTTCCAAACGGTCCAATGAATGGAATTGCCATCATCAAGATCCGTCATGATCAGTACCATGGACTGCGTCTCCGTCGGTATATTCGATACATCCAGATCCGGAGACACATTGCCATTGTCAGCGCCAAATTCCCTTGGCATCTCATCTCCATCCTCGAAACTCTTAGAGCTCAATGTCGGATAGGTTCCAACAAAATCTTTTACCTCTATATCGAACTGCTTCTCGAATGAACCCGTGCCATCGCTAACGCTTATTCTAATGGACTTCACTCCTCCTCCATCTTCTTCAAACCGTTTGGTAGTCCTCAAAATACTTCCGAGTATTTCGAAATCGGAATTATGAGCGTCACCATCACCGGCAATCAGTCGAAAGCTGGCGTTTGGGGTTTGGGATGAAAGCGTAGCGACTACTGTCTTAGCAGGAAGTAATTCGTATACCGAGTTATGTGAAATCTCTAAACTGGAGGGGCCAGATGGACCATCCTCTTTATCGCATGCGATAAGGGACAGACTGGCCATCAAAAAGAACAATTGACGGAAAGTCATGGTAGATGCTTTGAGATATCAACGCCCGTGAACCTGCCGACGCTGTCTTACGATGTCTAACCCAATATGTACCGATAGATTCTCTCGATTGGAAGCCCCATAATGTTTGCATAGCTTCCTGTAATGGACATGACCTTTGTCCAGCCGATCCAATCCTGAATTCCATAGGACCCTGCCTTGTCATAAGGCTGATACTGCTCCAGGTAGTATTCTATTTCCATCGGGGCTATTTCAGCCATCTGTACTTCCGAGTGATCCGTAAACCTGAATTCATCTTCCCCTCGCAAGAGAACCACTCCAGTATGCACAATATGTCGTGCCCCGCTGAGCTGAGCGAGCATTGCTTCGGCCATCGACTTATCAACAGGCTTCTCCAGTATCGCTCCATCAAGATCTACGACGGTGTCGGCTGTAATCAGGATGCCATCGCCTGACCATAGAGGCTTCGCAACCTCAGCTTTGAGGCCTGCAATATGCAAAGCCACCTGCTCCGCAGGCATCTCAATGGGAAAGGTCTCATCACAATTGATCTCCATAACCTCAACAGAAAATCCCGCTCGCTCCAGCAGCATTTTGCGTCGAGGAGATTTGCTGGCCAAGACAATCTTCGGAAGGTCCATCATAAATTCCAAATTAGCATATAGGTCACACCAAGTACCATGAGCCCTTTAAACCAAAGACTCACTAATCCAAAGGCCACGGGGGTATGGCTCTGCGATAGGCGGCGTGCTACCAGTATACTTAAAACAACGAATACTCCAAGTAGTAGCCGGGCCTTGGTGCCTATCATTTCAATGTGTTGCAGGGACCACATCACCAGTCCGATGGTAGCCAAAATGCTGCACCAGTTGACTACTTTTTTTGCCTGCTCTAAGTTTTGAATGGCCCATGTTTTATGCCCCGCTTTGCCATCTCCTTCGATGTCTTCCATGTCTTTCACCATCTCCCGGCAAAAAGTAAAGGCCATGGCCATACAAGCCAAAACCAGTTGTGTTTGCCAAAGCCACTCATAGGCCTGTCCGGTAGAATTCCATAACCCTGGATGTCCAAGTGGAACAGCCAAAATCATCAGGCCAGTGCAGATCGCCACCACGACGTTCCCAAGAGCCCGTTTAGCTTGCCACCTTGTACTGTATAAATAAAGCAGCCCATGCGTCAGAAAGACCAGTACCACGATGTTCCACGATGCGGTAATCAGATAGTGGGCCAAGCTGGCGATCACACTACATCCTGCCATCAACCAATATATGCTCTGCCCTGCAGATGCCGTCATTGTTTTGGGAATGGGATTCTTGCTTCTTCGTTTATAGATGTCAAAGGGAGCATCCACCACATTGTTAATGGCATATCCAGCTGCAGCAGTCAAGCATATGGCAAGAAGAACCATAGCAAAGGAAAGGATTTGGAGGCCATTCTCCATGGGAAGCACCGAGCGTATCAAAATCCAATCCTGCAAGGTAGCGATGCAAGCAATTAGCAGCACATTGGAAATGCGAATCAATTTAAATGTTGCCATCAGAGAGGTATTCTACACAGGCCAGTCTCCCCGCACCTTCAGCACATTCTCGATGATCTCTCTTACGAAGCCTTCACCTCCCCGGACAGCGGAAACAAAATGACAGATATCCCGGACATCCTGTGCAGCGTCACTGGGACAGCAGGATAGTCCACATAATTTCATCGCTTCGATATCTGGTACATCGTCTCCGAGATAAACCAACTCTTCGCGGGAAAGCCCGTATCGCTCAATCCAGGTACTGATGCAATTTGCCTTGTCAGTGACCCGCATTTCGACTTCCGATATGCCCAGTTTTGCAAATCGGTCTTTTGCTCCCTCGGTGTAGCCACCACTGCAAACCCATATCCGATATCCCAGATTTGTAGCGGTTTTCATCGCATACCCATCTTTGACAGAAAATGTTCGAGTCAGATCACCGTTAGGGGATAGGTAGAGCTTGCCATCCGTCATGACTCCGTCAATGTCCAGTATAAAAGTGGTAATCTTCCCAAATCGGGTAAGCAGATTCATGGGACTACTGATTATCCCGCCACTCATAGACCCACTTGGCTTGGATTTGCTCTAGATGGGCTTCGGAGCAGTCTTCTCGCTTGCCCTCAAAAGATGCAATCTCCAGGACCCATTCGATCAACTCTGTAAAGCGAATGCGATATATTTTGCTCTCACTAAAATCGTCGCCAAATCGATCATAAAGTTTCATGGCAATGTCTTCGTGATCCTTCCAGCTGATTGGGAGATCATCAATGTCTTCAAACGGCATAGTACTAATGTTCGTGACCAATTATTTTTCGCTGGTCGGGAATCTTGATCTCTATGACGGCATCTTCGTTGAGGATGATGCATTGACAACCCAGACGACTTTCCAGTCTTGGATTGATTGCGCGATCAATAAAGTCCTCTTCCTTATCCGAGATCTCTTCCAGATCATCTTCACCCAGCTCTACATAAACATGGCAAGTGCTGCAGGCACAAACCCCTCCACAATTGTGATTGAGATGCACATCATTATCTTCTGCTACTTCCAAAATAGAGTACCCTGCCTCTGCTTCGGTGTTCACTTCCGCAATGTCCTTGTCTTCGAAGGTAAATTTGACTTTAGCCATAATGGGCGACAAAGCTACTCGGATTGGTTAAAAAATACAATTGCAATTTTAAAAGGAGAACCACAAAAGCAGAACAAAGATTCCACCCCGCAAAATAGGGATGCGTTCTCCCTCATTCTTGCTTACCTTTGGACCAATGTCAACAAGCAATTGATTCATCGTTTTGGAGGATTTTTCACAAATGCTAGAGAAGGAGCCGGTTCCTTATAAGTTCAAGGAGCTCAAGGTATATTCCTCTACAGAATGGCTTGCGGACAATAAGAAAAAGTACCGTCAGGTATTTGATCGCTTTGAAATATCCTATGTCTACGCGGAGCTTTCATTTTACAATAAGTTATTTGACGAAGAAGACTGGGATATATCGATCACTCTAAAATGCTTTTCCGTCGTTCAGGGAAAACGTAAGGAGCTCTGTAAGCTGGATCTAAACAAGAAGGTCAGCAAGTACGACAGTACTGTTTTCCTTCGTGAAGGCTGGGGCAACAAAAACGAAGGTTCTTTTTGGAAGAAGGGAACATACTACTGGGAGGCATACATCGAAGGTCAAAAGGAAGCCACCAAGTACTTCTATGTCGAAGATGCAGGTGAGGCGATCACAGAGGAGCATAACCCCTACTTGGAGCTACGTTCCTTGCGACTGTACGAAGGGCCCTATGACGACATGGCCGAAGAGGATCGGGCCTATTACAAAACTTTTAGTGCTGAGGAGACTCGCTATATCTACGGGGAGTTCACCTTTAAGAATGGTAATGTTGGACAAAAGTGGCAGTGCGAGCTCTTCAGCAAATTTTACAATGGAGCAAAAGAACTTAAGGGCCAAGTTATTCGACTTCAAAATGTGAAGAAGGACGAGGAATTTCTCACCATCACCGCTGGCTGGGGAAGCAATCACCAGGGATCCTGGAGAATGGGTGCTTACACGCTGGAGTTGGTGTTTATGGATCGCTTGCTAGCAGTCATTCCGTTTACGGTTGCGAGCGAGTTTCAAGAGGGCTTTCCTCAGGTCCGACTTCCCAACGTCAGGCTCCCGCTCATCCTTGCTCCAGACGATGAACAAGACGAAACCCTCGAAACCACACTGTCGCGACTCGACGAATTGATCGGACTTCGTGAGATAAAGCAACAGGTGCGTGATCATGCGCAATACATTAAGTTTCTCCACCTGCGTAGAGAGAAAGGTTTTCCCGAAGAAGAGCCCATCAACATACATTCTGCCTTTATTGGCAATCCAGGGACTGGCAAGACCACCGTTGCGGAAATGATGGGACGGATTTACCAACGCATGGGCCTTTTGAGTTCCGGCCACGTACATGTCGTAGATAGGGTAGATCTGGTGGGAGAATACATCGGACAGACAGCCCCGAAAGTAAAGGAGGCCATTCAAAAGGCCAGGGGAGGAGTCCTCTTTATCGACGAAGCGTATTCGCTGGCAAGAACCAATGATGACACCAAAGATTTTGGAAGGGAGGTAATCGAAATCTTGATGAAAGAGATGTCCAATGGAGAAGGGGACATCGCCGTGATCGCGGCTGGTTATCCCAAAGAAATGTTGCACTTCCTCAATTCCAATCCGGGATTAAAATCTCGTTTCAAGCTTATCTACGAGTTTCCCGATTTTTTACCTCAGGAGCTTGCTCAGATTGCCCAATATGCATGTACGCGTAAGCGGGTGAGACTGACCAGATCTGCAAAACGAAAAGTAGATGAGCTGATCACAGAGGCTTATCGAAGAAGGGACTATACCTTCGGCAATGCTCGATTTGTTTACGATTTGATCGAAAAGGCCAAGATAAACATGGGCCTTCGTGTGATTAAGAAGAGAGATTTGGATCAGCTCAGCAAGGATACGCTGCAAACACTGACCCTCGCAGATGTAGAGTCAATTAAGCTTCAGCGAGAGCGTTATCTCCCCCATATTCCTATTGATCAAGGACTGCTTGAGAAGTCAATGGCTGAGCTTGATGAGTTGATCGGAATGGAACCCATCAAGCGGGAGATCAGGGAGTTGGTCGATCTGGTAGCCTACCACCGCTCGCAAGGCAAGGACGTGCTTAATACCTTCAATCTACATACGGTTTTCATCGGTAATCCTGGGACTGGCAAGACGACCGTAGCACGGATTCTGACTCGGATTTACAAAGCACTTGGCATTCTCGAAAGAGGACACATGATTGAAACCGATCGCCAGGGTCTTGTGGCTGGATACATTGGACAAACGGCCCTAAAGACCACCGAAAAGATTGATGAAGCCATGGGTGGTGTTTTGTTCATTGACGAAGCCTACGCACTAACTACTAGTGCGCAGCATTCGGGAGCAGACTATGGCAATGAAGTGATCCAGACCATCTTAAAAAGAATGGAAGATCACCGAGGTGAATTCTTTGTTTTTGCAGCTGGTTATCCCAGCAATATGGAGTCCTTCTTAAAGGCTAATCCGGGCCTCCGCTCCAGATTTGACAAGATTCTTCGATTTGATGACTACTCTCCATTGGAGCTTGATGGGATAGCCATTCAAATGCTTAAGGATAAAGGATATCATCTCGATGGAGAGGCTCACACCTTCTTGCGGAGCCATCTTGATTTTCTGCACAAGTACCGGGACCGTTTTTTTGGCAATGCTCGTACCGTACGTACCATCATTGATCAAATCATTCGCAACCAAAATCTTCGGTTGTCAACACTGCCTAAGAAGGAACGGCTCCAACCTGACACCATCATCCTTGCGGATGTGCAAGAATTTACCAACACTCCAGACCAATTCATCTTTAATCGAAAGTCCATTGGCTTTCGCAGCTCAGATTCGTAGGAGTCTAACGAAAGATCCCCAGTTGCCAGGGTTTCATCCATCTGGGCACCACTGAAATGGCATGCTTTGGGTCCATATCTAAACCCGTCAGGACCACTCCAAAGTGATAAAGGTCCAGTGTTGCCGAGACCCATTCCAGTGTTTGTAGATCATTCCAAGCACCTACCATACCTTTGGACCAATGAATATCGTGCAGTACCAGCATACACGTGGGTGCCATTTTCGGTCGGAGATCAGATAATAGATTTCTAGTAGCCGACCTTCGATGATCTCCATCTATAAAAATGAAATCATATGGCCCATCAACCGTCTTAAGCATATCGACAAACATGCCGTTGATGACGTTTGCATGTCCATTTGCAAACCGACTGAGATGGCCATCGGCGATTTTCGCTACGCTGATATTTCCTTCGATGGTATCGATAGCTGCATTGGGGCATCCCAGGTGCAAGAAGGAAGTGCCTATCCCAAAAGAGGTGCCAAGTTCGAGAATTCTTTCTGCATGCTGATGATGCACTAGCTTTGCAAGCATCTTTCCTTGAAAGGTGGGAATAGCTGAGCCCCGCACTTCCTCACCAAGGGTTCGTCTACTACGATCGCGCACTTGAGATGGGGCCCCCAAGTCATTAATGTCAAGCTCCTCCTGATTCTGCAGGAGTTCCGTTCGATATTGTTCCAGCTCCACTAGCCGCTTACCCTCTAAGGATGTCGCATCATGCATAGCCTCCAGAATCGCATAGAGATTAGGGGAATCTATGCGATGCTTTGTCTGGGATCTGAGGTAAAAAAGGATCATGTCCCATGCCTTCCAAGCCAGGTTCGCCATGACAGCAAAGTATTAAACCTTTCCTAATTCACAATTCTCTTGTACGGTCAGTCCTCACTTTAAGTTCTCTAATAAATCAGTTGCAAAGATGAAAACAATACAATCGGGCTTGCCGTTGCTGCTCCTCTTATGGACAGGAAGTATCCACGCTCAGGCGTACTTCACTGCGGGAGGGATTCGGATGGGCCCTTCCTGGGGCATAACCGTCCAACAGCGCATATTGGAGCGAGTCACCGGGGAATTTGTGCTTTCTCAAAGTCTCGCAAACAAGGAATCCAGCATCTATCTAATGGGGAAGCTGCATAATTCTTTAGTTACTAAACATGCAAACCTTTTTGTGGGAGGAGGGATTCATCGCAGTTGGAATCGGGCAGCAACAGAAGAGAAGAAGCGTATGGATGGAGGGGGAATGGCAGCTGTAGTCGGTGCGGAACTTACCATAGGGAAAGTCAACATCAGTTGGGACTATCGCCCTAGATTGGATCTGACCAGTGGAGCCACTCGGTTCTTTTCTGCCGAATCTGCACTTTACATACGCTATATCTTGATTAAGAAACTATCAAAGAAGAAATCGAAAAATCGACCGTCAAGGCAGGACACGCGTCCCAGTAAGAAGAGGAAGAGAAGAAATTAGGATGCCCCACAAGGCTGCATACGCGAAGCGGAGCATTGACAGAGCCAGCGGAGTTCTTTAGTTTCGGGTAAAGTGATTCGCCCATGCTTTCGGCAAAAGAGAAATGCCATCAACTAAGCCTGCAACTACAAATTATCTTCCAGACGAGGAGGTTTGGAATGCTCATGGTTTTGACTTTCGGAATCACTTCCATCCATGTGAGTGGACAAGACCATATGGAATTTGTCTTGGTAGACACTTTTAGCAAGACACCAGTAGTGGATGCGTTTCTATTTATAGAAGGCAGTTCCATAGGAACAACTTCGGATGCTAAGGGTGTTGCGCGACTCCCCAAAGAAGCGCTACTAAATCGCACCATCGTAATCACACATATCCAGTACGAGAACGTCT
>JAHQVP010000285.1 GCA_019634275.1 Saprospiraceae bacterium | reverse complement strand
ATGCCAAAATCATCACTATAAAAGATCTTTCCGGCATTGACTGCAGCTACCCCAATGCCATTGACGTTCATCTCAAAATCAAACATATTGCAACCAATGGAGTCATATGCAACCGTCCACGTTGCTCCTGCATCTTCTGTGCGGTATATGTGTCCGCTATTATTGACCAAAAACCCTATCTGTGCATTCACAAAAAACACCTGATCAAATCCATCTTCTGCCTTGGGACTAGGAAGTATGCATCGCTCAGACCAGCTCGTCCCTCCATCATCGCTTTGATAAACAAGACAAGAGTTATCCGCAATCGCAAAAACGCGATCGGTATCCGGCACAAAAGTCACATCCTTAAAATAGGTACCTGTGGGTTTTGGATGAACATATTCCAGCTGCTGTGACAAGGCAGTTGTCCCGAGTAGTACAGAAAATGTAATCAGCGAAATTAGAAATCGCAAGAGGTCCGTTTGCATCGAATTATGGTTGAGATTATGTGGGCGTCGAAGGTAAAAATCTGGGAGAATAAAATAGGCTCCTCCCCGTCAATTTCCGCTATGACTTCTGATTACAAATGACAAAGCTCCAATCCATGCTGCCTATAATGGCCTGAATAGTACTCCAAAGAAGACCTACGTCTTATTGAATAAATTCTGCAAACCCACTTTCCAAGCGATTTTGCAACTGATCTTTGGTCTTCTCATCCACAAACGCATGTCTTATTGCCTCCAAATTGCAATGGAGTAGATGCTTCGCAGTCCAACCAAAATGACGATGAAGTGCAGCATATTCATCCGCTAACGTGACATTTGAAATTGTTCTAGCATCAGTGTTTATTCCGACAGACACACCGGCATGAAGAAGTTGATCCACAGGATGAGCCATAAGGGATTCCACTACATTGGTCTGTACATTGCTGGTAGGGCAGACTTCCAGGTGTATCTTGTGCTTTCGCAAATGCTCGATTAGGTTGGGATCTTCGATGCTTCTAACCCCATGACCAATCCTACTAGGCTGGAAATGTTCTAAGGTCTCCCACACGCTGTCGCTTCCACGGGCCTCACCTGCGTGCGCTGTAACATGAAGACCTTCCTGCTTCGCATAGGCAAAAGCCTTGATATGAGCGTTGATGGGAAAACCGGCTTCATCGGCCGCGATATCGAATCCCACTACGTTTGATCCCCTGAACTCCTTAACCAGTTGTACCGTCTGCATGCTTTGCTCTTCGCTATAATGGCGAAGTGTACAAAGTATTAGCCGCCCTTCTACATCCGTTGCTTCCATTCCCTCGTTGACCGCCTCATTGACACAGTGTACGACTTCATGTGCGCTTAATCCCTCCTCAAGGTGAAGCAATGGTGCAAATCGGATCTCAGCATAGATGACTTCATCGGCTGCTAGTTGTTGGAAGATATCCAATACAGACAGCCGCAATGCAGATTTCGTCTGCATCAGTTGCAATTGCATGGACGCTCGTGAAATATAATCCGCTAGATCATGGCATTTGGGAGGAGCGACAAACCTCTCAAGGTAGTCTGCTTGGGTAATTCCTGGAGCAAATTGCTGCACCAATGGGTAGCTCAGGGAGCAATCCAAATGCAAATGGAGTTCCACTTTGGGCATCTTTTCTAGCATACTTTTCATCATGGTTGCGGTCTATTTTTGGTTCAAGGCTCGATGCAGCAAGTGGATAAACTTTTCTCTGGATGCTTCTAGCACCACCTCTACCTTATGACCATGCTGGACAAGTCCATTGTGGTCTATCACGGTTTGTCCTCTCACTACTCCATCAGCACAAATTACGTCCACTGCAGCCGACTTTGACTGCACAACAATCTTTGGGTCAAGGGCGATCGCCATGGCAATAGGGTCTGGAAGATCAAAGCCCGGCAGCTTTGAGACACCGACTGAAAATTCCTGAAGAGTGCCTTGAATATCAATCGCAAAATGCACCAAAGCAGTATCAAGCGATCGTATGGCAGCAATGGCCTTTTGATCAAAAAAAGCATACTTACGTGATATGTCCCAACCGACCATTGTGATGGGCATCCCCGAGTCAAAGACAATGCGTGCCGCCTCTGGATCTGTCCAAATGTTGTATTCTGAAACAGGGGTAATGTTGCCATGCCCTTGGCCCACTCCTCCCATTACAACACAACGCCGAACTTTATGGACCAATGTGGGATCTTTGAGCAGCGCGATCGCAATATTAGTCAATGGACCAATGGTCACAATCTCCAGAGCACCGTCCAACTTGTATGCGGTGTCGAGAATTGCATCAACGGCATGACCTTTCGACGAGGTCCTACCGGCAAGATCTAGGCCAATATCGCCCATACCGTCTTTTCCGTGGACAAATTGAGCGGTCTCTAGCTGCCGAAGCATTGGCTTGGCTGCGCCTTCGAAAACGGGGGCACTTCCTCCACAAAGATCACGCACATATAGCGCATTCTGCACCCCTTGTTGGAGCGGCACATTTCCAGCCACGATCGTAATCGCTTCGATCTTGATATTGGGATGGCGGAAAGCCATCACCAAGGCGACTGCATCGTCTGAGGCGGTGTCAGTATCTATTAAAAAATGTCTCAATGCATTACTTTTCTTAACTGCCTACGTCAAACTACTAAAAGAAGCGAAATGACCTTCGATTTCACCGAATTCGGGGATGTCCTTATTGCTTCTCACATTGTACCTTGTAGGCAGTGTAAAACACGTATTATGAAAATCAACCGATTTTGGGCCTTGCTTCTTTCCATCCTTCCTTTTTCGCAGTGTAAGACCATCGAGCACACTCCTAACTCCTACGAAGGACGTACGCTCACCTGGGGCAGTGGAGGTGGGGTAACCGGTCATGTGTCCTGTGTGGCGTTGTTAGACAATGGCTCCTATTTCGGTGGTCAGGGCCTGACAGAAATGACGTTCGAAAAGAAAGGCAAACTTTCTCGTGAAGTAAGCGAGCAGCTTTTTAAGAACTACGACATTCTAAACCTAGCATCTCTCCAGATAGATCGTCCGGGTAACACCTATAAATTTATCGAACTGAACGAGAACGGATCAAAACACCGCATCGTTTGGTCCAGTAAGGACGATCTTCCGAATGCAGACGCCAACACCATGTACAATATCTTGAAATCCAAAATCGAAAAAGACCAGCAATGAAAAATTTTCTTCTCAGCATCTGCCTATTAATCGGCGTACATTACGGTGCAATCGGACAACGATCATTGGATGACAAGTCACCAAAGATTTCTGACGCGAGCCCCCGCAAGTCCATTCCCAAATTGCATGCGCCCTGGATACAAGAGAGAGCAATCACTAGGGAAAAACACCGCCTCACCAGGTCTTCCGTACAAGCGTCCCAATTTACTGCCATCCAACGCGAACGGGCAAAGGTAAAACGCATATGGATTGAAGATAAACAGTCGCCAAATCGTCGAGATAAGCCCAGTACTCTACCAGAATTCATTAGCGATTGGAAGGAAGAATTACCCTTGCGGTCAACGGAACAAGAGCTGATCCAAGTGGATATGGAAGAAACAGCGGATGGATGGCAACGCTACCGAATGGAGCAATATGTGCAAGGACTGCCTGTATTCGGAGGGGAGCTCATGGTCCATCGACAGAACGGTCGCTTTGTTCGGATGAATGGACAACTTTATCGTACTCCCCATTCCATCCCGGAAGGGGTTTTGACCGAGGAATCCGCCAGATCAATCGTAACCAGTTCGCTAAGAAGTTCAACCTTCGAACTAGATCGATCTTCGCTCGTCATGCGCGTACTAGCTGAAAATGAATTTAGTCGTGAAGTGGTTTTCATGGATGAAGAGGGAACCGCTCATCGGGCCTGGCACATCAAGTATATTCCAAATCATACGCAAAATTGGGAGTACCTGGTCGACGCTGCTGACGGCAACATTCTCAAGCGTTGGAACAACATCTGCACCCTGCACGGAAATCATTCGAGTGCGAATGCTCCCGCCATGGAAGATCGGCCGATTGCTCCCCCTACAACCGGCCAAGCCAACGATCTCAATGGAAACACTCAACAGGTCGCCATCTTTGATGATGGGGGCACCTATTTCCTTTTTGATGCTTCCCGAACCATGTTTAAATCGCTTGGGACCGCTGATGCCCCTCCCGTGGGAGCAATTCTAACCTATGACACTAAGAATCAGCCTATTGGAAACGACGGTTTTTACCCCAATGAACTGGTTAGCTCGAATAATCCAAATTCCTGGGATCCTAAAGCCATCAGTGCACATGCCAACGCAGGATTTGTCTACGAATATTTCCGTCAGATTTTCGACCGCAATTCCATCAATGGTGCAGGAGGTTCCATCTACTCTTTCATCAATGTAGTTAATCCAGAAAATGGGGAAGATTTTGACAATGCTTTCTGGAATGAAAAAATCATGTTTTACGGAAATGGAAATTTTCAATTTAATCGACCCTTACAAGCAGCGGTTGACGTGGCCGCACACGAGGTTAGTCACGGAGTGATACAGAATTCGGCCGGACTGATCTATCAGGATGAATCGGGAGCCATAAACGAATCCATTGCCGACTTCTTCGGAGCCGCTGCCGAGGCCAGAAATACGGGCCAATTGGATTGGAGAATAGGAAACAATGTGGCCAATCCCTCATTCTTTCGATCTGGAACCATGCGAAACATGGCCGACCCCAACAACGGGGGACAGAGCTTGAATGATCCAGGATACCAGCCTCAATTCTACAGCCAGCGTTACACAGGCCGACAAGACAATGGTGGTGTACACATCAACAGTGGTATACCCAATCACGCCTTCTATTTGGTTTCCGAAAGCGTTGGATTGGAAAAAGCGGAAAAAATCGTCTATCGAACCTTGACGACCTACCTAACACGCTCCAGTGTTTTTGCTGATTTGCGCAAAGGCATGCTCGCTTCTGCAGCTGACCTCTATGGTGCCAACAGCAATGAAGTGACACGCGTGGCAGAGGCATTTGACTTTGTCGAAATAGCGGATGGCCCGGGTAGTTCTGCACCCGTTGAAGCCGAAGTGAATCCAGGACTAGACCTTTTGGTGGCCACTTATACGCTCCAAGAACAGATGGACCTTTTCCAGGTTACGGAAACAGTCAATGAAGTAGCATCTCCATGGATAGGAGAGGAGCCATTAAAACCGCCGACCCTGACGGATGATGGAACGATTATGGTGTACGTCACACAGGAAAACAAATTGAAGTTTGCCACTATTGACTATAGCACAGGCCTTCCTACAATAGACCTGCTAAGTGAAAATCCAATATGGCGAAACGTAGAAATATCCCGTGATGGAACGAAGATTGCAGCGTTAACTACCGATAATGACAACACCGTTTGGGTTTTCGATCTGGTCAATGACCGATCCAAACAATTTGAACTTTCCAATCCAACCTTTACGGAAGGCGTCTCGACCGGAAACGTGCAGTTTGCAGATGCTTTGGATTTCGACTTTAGTGGAGAACTGCTCATGTACGATGCATCCAATCTCATCACTGCTGCCGGTGGAGAACAATACACCTATTGGGACATCGGATTTTTAGAAGTGTACGACAATGAGATTCAAGATTTTGCGGAAGGCAACATTTTTAAATTGGTCTCTGGACTGCCCGACAATGTCAGCATTGGCAACCCAGTATTTTCAAAGAACTCGCCTAACATCATTGCGCTGGACTATATTGAAACCGTGCCCGACGAATTTTTCGGTGGAACAAATGAAGAATACTCAATCCTGGGGGTAAATGTGGAGACGGGAGATGCACAACTCCTTCACGAAATCTCTGCCTTTGGAGGCACACTTGGCTTTCCTTCTTTTTCAAAGAATGATGACATCCTCGTATTTGATGCACGCGGGGAGGACATGTTTGGCACCATTTCGGTAGTCAAAGCCATATTCCTCGGGCCTGATAAAATAAGCAAGGCAGCTCAGACGGATGCCATCACGATTCTCGAATACTACTATTGGCCTGTCTGGTTTTCAAATGGTCAACGAGAACTCAATACCACATCCGTCTACACCACCACGGAAGAATCGCTGGACTTAGTCGCTTCTCCTAATCCGACCAATGCCCAACTTTTATTTGAGATCACATTGCAGCAACCTGATGAGATGCAATTGCAAGTCTATGATCTCATGGGCAAGCGGATGCTCCGGCAGGAGATTCCAGGTCAGCAAGGTCGTACTGCATACTCCATAGAAGGCGTTGAAAGTCTGCCATCAGGTACGTATTTGGTCGACGTAATCATCGGGTCGGAGCGAGTAGGATTCAAATTTCAGAAACAAAACTAGACGAGCTGACAGAAGAGCGCGATATTTAAGGATATGGAATTTTCTCGAGAGCTCCTGTTCTTCTTCAGTGCTCTGGGCGCGTTTAATGGACTTCTACTAGGATCCTATCTTCTTTTCATATACCAGCCACGCAAGCTGACCAACGCGTTTCTTGGCTCCATGATCTTGATGCTGAGCATACGTGTAGGCAAGTCAGTATTTTTCTACTTCAATCCGGATCTGGCACTAACCTACCTACAAATTGGGCTCACTGCCTGCTTCTTTGTCGGTCCATTTCTCTACCTCTACTGCCGATCTTTTAAGATTGATACCGCGATGCTACGCAAGGAATCCCGAATGCACCTGGGGCTCCTCATTCCTATAATTTTGGGAGTAGGTATGCTCTATCCCATGGCCTATTTTGATCACTTGTGGCGTCCGTACATCATCCAGGGAATCTATTTGCAATGGTTGATCTATACCCTAGCATCTGCCTGGGTAGTACAGGACAGTTTCCTTCGTGTATTTGTTAAGAGACAGGAATCCAAACCCATCGACATCTGGCTGGTCAGCTTGGTTATTGGCAACGCGCTCTTGGTTGCGATCTACGCCTTCATGGACTTCACCTATTATCTAGGGGGGGCTCTTTGTTTTTCTTTCGTCCTCTATCTCTTGGTACTCTTCCTCTTTTTCTCAAAGAAGAACCGGCAGTTTTTCCATGAAAATCATAAATATCAGGACCGGCCGATAGCCCCAGAGGTGGCGCATGATTTGGGATTGCGGTTGCAGAGAATCATGGAAGAGGAAAAACTGTTTAGAGATCCCAACCTCAAAATCGGACAACTCGCTAAGCGACTGAAGATCAGCAGTCATTTGCTATCCCAGTTCATCAATGAGAACTTTGGAAAGAACTTTAGCGCATTGGTAAATGAACACCGCATAAAGGACGCATGTGCCATGATCAAGACGGACTCAAACCTGACCTTAGAAGCCATTGGATACGAATGTGGATTCAATTCCAGATCAACATTCTACGCAGCCTTTCGCAAGGCCATTGGAACCACCCCTGCTAAGTATCGAGCAGCAGAAGCAACCCCTAGCTAGACCCGCAAACGAGGCATTCACGGCCTCAAGTTGAGAAAACCTCCATCGATTGAGTAGCATTGGCCTGTGGTGAAGGCAGCCTCATCGCTACAGAGATACAGTGCGAGATTGGCAATTTCTTCGGGCCGTGCCATGCGACCGATGGGTTGGCTATTGGAGAGAATCTTAAACATCTCCTCCTTGCGCTCCGGGTAGTTTTTTTCAAGATAAGCGTCAACAAAAGGGGTATGGACGCGAGCAGGCGCAATCGCATTGCAGCGAATGCCATGGTGAAGATAGTCCAAGGCTACTGAATAGGTCATGGTCAGGACCGCTCCTTTAGTGGTTGTATAGGCAAAGCGATCAGGAATGGCAACCGTGGAGACGGTGGATGCCATGTTAAGAATCACACCATGCTCCCTTGCTTTCATGTATCCAATGCATGCATAAAGGCAATTGTACACTCCCTTGACGTTTACCGACATCAGCTTATCAAACGTCTCTTCATCCGTTTGTTCCAGATTTCCAACAAATCCAATACCAGCGTTATTCACAAGGATGTCAATGTTGTGATGGCCTTCAATAGTAGAAATGGCTTGATTTACTTCCTTTTGACTGCTAAGATCGCAGTAGATCGCTCGGCGTTCATCAATATGACACTTTCGGCAGGTTGCTCTGGCCGCTTCTTCATTGATATCCAAAATAAATACCGTAGCGCCAGCCTGGCAGAATACCTCGCAAATCGCTCTTCCGATGCCACTTCCACCTCCGGTTACTACCGCGACTTTTCCTTCTAAACTGAACTTAGTTGACATGCTTTGTGCTTATGCAGATAAGGTAATAAAGTCCATCAAGTTTGATGTTGGTCGAAGAGCGCATCACATTTGGCGGTTTATATTTGAGTCAACCCGATATTGAAATTACTTTAGCACATCAAGTAAATGCAGCATGAACGATCAGTCCGAAATCAGAGCAAACGCCAACTCGATTATCAAGAACCATATGATCTGGTCGATGGGCGCGGGCCTTATCCCTGTACCCATCGCGGATTTCTTCGCAGTGAGTGCCATTCAGTTGGATATGGTAAGACAACTCTGCACGCTTTATGAAATTGACTACAAAGAAACAGAGGGAAAGGCCATGATCACTTCTGTAACTGGTTCTGCTTTTGCTCGATTGGGAGCTCGCGCCATCAAATTCATACCTGGCGTAGGATCTGTCATAGGAGGCATGACCTTGGCGGTATTGTCAGGAGCATCCACATATGCATTGGGCGAGGTTTTTAAAAAGCACTTCGAGACAGGAGGGACCTTTCTCGATTTTGACCCCAGTCGTTTAAAGAAGATGTACGATGAGATGTTTGAGAAGGGCAAACAATATGCCAGGGAGATAAAGCAGGAACATGACGCCAAAGCAAAGGCCGCAGAGAAGGTGCAGGAAGTTGAGGATGACGATGTTAACAGACTCAGCAAACTTGCCAAACTGCTTGAAAATGGCAGTTTGACTCAGGAAGAATTCGATGTTCTCAAGGCGCGAATCATCAAAGGATAGGTCAGATAATTTCGTCTTCATGGGCCTCATACCCTCGCTCCCTGGGCAAGATCTGCTCCAACATTCGGAGTGAGGATGCTGCTGTGTTGAGTACAATGGGTGCTAGCACCCATTGCTCGATTTCCTCCACTGAATGACTATGTCGATCTGCTTTTACCGCTACACGAGTACGACCATTCTCTATTTGAATGAGGTAGTGATCACCATTAAGAAAGATCGAAATCAGATATATCGGGTGTCGTACGGTTTTAATGAGTCGCATAGGTCAATCGAGGATCTGGTGCCATGTCGAAAGTACTTTGATGTCCTTCTTTCCAATCTATATAGCCTGTGATTCCTATCATGGCTGCATTGTCCGTGCAAAAGGCAATCTTAGGCACATAGGAATTCCATCCATTTTGGGAGGCGAGTACGGACAGTTGATTTCTTAGCTCCGAATTGGCCGAAACTCCTCCAGCTACCGCAATCTCGGTGATGCCATGATGTTGGGCCGCCTCCTTGAGCCGCTCCATGAGCACGGAAACAATGTTAGTCTGTATCGATGCGCAGAGATCCGACAAGTGGGTTTGGATAAAATCAGGATCGGCCGAACGTTTGTCACGAAGGAAATACAGAACAGAGGTCTTAAAACCACTGAAGCTGAAGTCGAATGCATCTACCTTGGCCTTGGCAAAGTTAAAGACTGGTCGACCATCTTTAGCCAGTCGGTCTATCGCAGGTCCTGCGGGATATGGCAAACCCAGCATTTTTCCAGTCTTATCAAAAGCCTCTCCCGCAGCATCATCGAGCGTTTGACCGATGCATTCAAAAGTGAAGGCATCTCGAACAATCACCAGCTGAGTATGTCCACCCGATACCGTCAAGCACAGAAATGGGAAATTTGGTTTGGGCTCCTCAATCAGGTGTGCCAGGATATGAGCACGCATGTGATCCACATTAATCAGTGGAATGCCCTGCGATGCGGCAAACGACTTGGCAAAACTATAGCCCACCATCAGGGCACCCAGCAGCCCAGGGCCACGAGTGCAAGCCACCGCATTTACGTCCTGAGCTCGCAGTTCCGCCTTTGAAAGTGCTTCTGTCACCACGGGTACTATCGCTTTTAAGTGCTCTCTTGACGCTACCTCTGGCACTACGCCTCCATACTTTTGATGTACCATTTGACTTTGCACCACATTTGATCTCAGCTCGCCATCCACAAACACGGCTGCGCCCGTGTCATCGCAAGAAGATTCAATAGCCAGTAGCACATCGCCCATACCTCAAACCTACAACTATCCCTAATTTTGAACAGCAACTATGCACCAAAATGAGTGGAAACAGCATCATAAGGAATTGAGGATACGGGAATGGAATTACCAGTAAAATCATCTTTTATCCTGATGAAAAATGCTATCATTGTATCTTAACCAACTGATTTGCGCTTGATATGAGGTTATTGATAAACCTATTGCTAATTGCCCTCATTATTGGGCTTGGCTATTTGCTGGTTCACAGCATTGAAGAGCCCATTAAATTTAAGGCAGAGAAAGATCGCCGCGAAAATGCGGTTGTAGAGAAGCTGTTGGATATCCGAAAAATGCAAGAATTTTACCGCGATATCTCCGGAGGTGCTTTTGCCCCCAGTTTTGATACACTCAAACAAGTCCTGGAAACGGGAGAATTTATGGAAATCAAGGCACTGGGAGATCCAGATGATCCGAGAAATACAGAGGCGGTAACCTATGACACAACTTTCACTCCAGCGATCGATACGATCGTCGCAATGGGAATCAATCTCGATTCGTTGCGTTATGTGCCGTTTAGCGATGGAGCCGTCTTTAGTGTCGTTGCGGATACGCTAACTTATCAGAGTACTAAGGTGAATGTGGTACAGGTGAATACTCCTCGTAGTTCTTTCATGGGGCCCTATGCTGATCCGAGGTTTGCTCAATACGACAATTCGTACAATCCTAATTCGTTGATTGGATTTGGAGATCTCACTAAGCCGAACCTCTCTGGTAATTGGGAGAGATAACAACTGGCGCGTACTCTACTAAATCCTGTCATATGGATTAAGTCAAAAGATCATTTTGGTCGAGGCAAAAAACATACATAAAGATTCACTGTCCATTCTCCTCAGAATGGACAGTTTTTCTTTTATGACCGTCGATCAAGAAGGGAACATCACGCGCTATCAACTACAAGAGCTCTCACAGCGCGGTTCCAACAAGAAACACATTGATTCAGGGCATCTGCTCGGATGGATTGAGGATCATCACCTCCAGGCAGAAAGCTTCAGCAATATCCAGATCAACATTGATCATGGGGCTTTCACTTTGGTACCCAAACAACTCTTTGATGCTGATCGATGGCACACCTACTTGGCCTCCTCGATCTCGAAAGACAATGTTGCATTTACCCCCGTTGAACAGATGCAATGTGTCTATTCTCTGCCATTGGAACTTCGACAGACACTCTCAGTACAATTTCCAAGTGCAATTGTTCGACACCTTTCGGAGTCTCTGTATCTGTATATGAACCACGATGTCTCACAGGAGCCTACTATATATTTTGTCGAAAAAAATGGTTTCGCCTACCTAATGGCGTACAAACAGCAGCGAATGACCATTTTAAATCGGTATGCCGTCGGCAATTGGCGAGATGCCCTGTACTACATGCTCTTGATCACCAAGCAGCTCGAGCTACAGGCTGAAGATGTGCTATACAAGCTTTCTGCTAATGCTATCCTGATCAAAGCGTTGCACAAACAACTGACCGATCGTGGCATGCAGTGCGAAGTAATCGATTGGAAGAACGGGTGGCGATTACCAACTGAGGTAGTCGATTCCATGCAGCTTTTTGACCTCTATTGTGTACACTATGCGGATCATTTCCGGACAATTTAGAGGGCGTCGGTTTCATCCGCCAGCCGACAAATGGCCTACTAGACCTACCACAGATATTGCTAAAGAGGGGTTATTCAACATTCTTATGAATTGGTTTGACTTTGAAGAGATTGAAATGCTGGATCTCTTTGGGGGCACTGGTTCACACACATATGAGGCGCTCTCGCGTGGGTGTCCAAACATCACCTTTGTTGATCGTCATGGTCCTGCCATCGCGTTTGTGCATAAAACCTTGAGAGCGTTAGATTGCGTATCTCGTGTGCAAGTCGTCAAACAAGATGTGATGAGGTTTGTTTCTCATGACACAAAAGCTTACGATTACATATTCGCAGGCCCTCCTTATGGCATGGTGGGATTAGACGATCTCCCGGAACTAATTATGTCAGGCAAATGCCTCCAGCCAAATGGATTATTTGTACTCGAACACAACGCCAACCACAGTTTCGACCTCCGTCCGGACTTCCACAGCCTCAGGACTTATGGTGGAACGCACTTTAGTTTTTTCCACAGGGATGAATTAAAGTAGTAAGGGTCTGTTATTTTTGCCGACCACTAGTGCTTGCATATGACACTACTTGATCAGATCAGAGAACAGACCATCAACTGGCTGCAGGAAAAAGGGCATTCGTTCAGTGCTTCAGACATCCTCGTAAATGCAACTCGCAAGGAGTTTGCGGGCCATGTCACTGTTGTCGTTTTCCCCTTTGTTAAGCTTCTGAAAGATCGACCGCCTGCAATTGCGGAATCACTAGGTGACTATCTTGTTGCTCACCTTGCCGAAGTGGCTTCCTATAATGTTGTGCAGGGCTTCGTGAATTTGGAGTTATCAGGTGATGCCTGGTCCGGTCTGATTGAAACCATTCTGGCAAATCCAAATTACGGTGAGCAACAAGCAACAGGCAAAAAGATTCTTGTCGAGTTTTGCTCTCCCAACACAAACAAACCACTGCATCTTGGTCACATTAGAAACATCATGTTGGGCTGGAGTTGCTCGCAAATTCTTGCGGCGAATGGTCATGAAGTAACCAAGATTCAGATTATCAATGATAGGGGTATCGCGGTCTGCAAGAGCATGCTAGCCTGGAAGAAGTTCGGCAACGGAGCGACCCCACAAAGCACCCAGACAAAAGGAGATGCCTTTGTCGGTGAATACTATGTGCTATTTGACAAGAAGCTTACTGAAGAATATCAAAGCTGGCAAGAAAGCGATGAGGCAAATGACCTTTACGCAGGTTCTGAATATGACAGTCCCGAACTGTTTTTTAAGTCCTTTAAAAACACATATTTCAATACCCGGAGCACTCTCGGACAGGAAGCTCGCGAGATGTTGGTGAATTGGGAGGCAGGTGATCAGGAGATCATCTCGCTCTGGGAAAAAATGAATGCCTGGGTCTACGCGGGTTTTGACGAAACGTATGCAGCACTTGATGTCCACTTTGATAAACTTTACTACGAATCCAACACATGGACACTTGGTAAGGACTACGTTGAAAAAGGCATCAGCGAGGGTCTTTTTTTCCAGAAAGAAGACCAATCCGTTTGGGTAGATCTTACCGATCAAAATATGGATGAGAAGATTCTTCTGCGTTCTGATGGAACTTCAGTATATCTGACTCAGGATATTGGTACAGCAATTCAACGTTATGAAGATTTTAATGCGGATAGCATGATCTACGTAGTGGGAGATGAGCAGAATTATCATTTCAAAGTGCTCTTTGAGGTGCTCAAGAAGTTAGAGCAACCTTTTGCAGATGCTTTGTATCATCTTTCCTACGGAATGGTTGATTTGCCTTCCGGCAAAATGAAATCACGAGAGGGTACGGTGGTGGATGCTGACGATCTGATTCGAGAAGTCACCGAGGAAGCGCATGCAGTAGCCAGCGAAAAAGGCGAACTGGATGATATGCCAGACGAAGCGAAAAGGGAAGTCTATCGGCAGATCGGTCTTGCTGCACTTAAGTTTTTCATACTGAAAGTCAATCCTCAGAAACGTATGCTCTTTGATCCTGCTGCATCCGTCGACATGCAGGGCCAAACCGGGCCATACATTCAGAACGCCTACGTAAGGGTACAATCGCTATTGCGAAAGTCTGGGGAGTGGAAGACCTCGCATGCCTATCGTCAGTTTGAAGCTACCGAGGAGCATTTGCTTCAGGCATTAACCCTGTATCCTGAAGTCATATCGAAAGCCGGGCGGGACCTGGACCCATCCGGGCTTGCTAATTACTGCTATGATCTGGCCAAATCCTATCATCGATTCTACCATGAGGTAAAAATCTTATCGGCTGACACCGAGGATGCTCGAACCTTTCGACTCCGTCTGAGCAAAGCTACTGCGCAAGTAATTGAACATGGGATGAATCTATTGGGTATTGATATGCCCGAACGCATGTAAACCTGGAAGAAATGGCGAATGAATCATTAAACTTTATCGAAAAGATCATCGAAAGTGATCGGGAAAGCCAGGGGCAGGATTGGAAAGTTCATACGCGATTTCCTCCAGAACCTAATGGATACCTTCACATCGGACATGCCAAGGCCATTTGCCTCAATTTCAGCATCGCTGAAAACTATGGAGGGGTAACCAACCTAAGATTTGATGACACCAACCCGGTTACAGAAGATACCGAGTATGTGGATGCCATCAAGAGAGACATTCAGTGGCTCGGCTATAACTGGGAAGATCGGGAATACTATGCCAGTGATTATTTTCCACAGCTCTATGGGTTTGCAATGCAACTCATTGAAAAGGGGCTGGCGTATGTAGATGACTCGACCTCGGAAGAAATCGCCGATCAAAAAGGAGATGTCAACACACCGGGTACTCCGAGTCCCTATCGAAATCGTAGCATAGAAGAGAATCGACGCATTT
>JAHQVP010000284.1 GCA_019634275.1 Saprospiraceae bacterium | reverse complement strand
CATTGAGGGCGGAGATGTGCGCCGTATTTCCAGCGATTCCAAGGCCGGCCGTCAGCATTTCCTTAAAGTAACGCTCAATGTTTCTGCTTGCTTTCCAGGTTCTATGGAGTAGACTGATGATCAGAGGTAGCAACAGTAGAGTAACTACCAGGAGAATCGTCCAAAGAATGAGAACTGCTTGCGACATACCTTATACTTTTTGTTGTGTGACTGCAGAAATGGTTCCCTCTAAGTTCTTGTTGACAACGACCAAGCCATCCGCAGTGTCAGAAAGAGCCTGATTGAGCTTGATTACCTCTGTTGGTAGGTGGCCAGTTTCTGTTTCTATTGCCCTTAGTCCCAGTCTTAATTTGGCCAAATAACTATCTCCTGCCCCCCCAATGTGATTTAGAAGCTTGATGATGGCCCGAAGATAGGTGACCAATACGATGACGAGCAGAAGCACAGCCAGGATTGTGCAGATCATGAGGATGATTTCCATACTATGACTTGTGATGTTTTAAAATACAGTGCGGACAACCGGGGCAGCCTTCGGCATGCTGCTTGATGGCCGCCGATCCTTCAATGATGTTGACTGCAGCACTATAGATGTCCCCGACGACCTGATTGGTCTTAGTAAGGAATATAGGGATCTGAATGGTGTTGTTTGCAGTCAGCTTACCCTGAGTCCAAATGCGTCCGGCAGCATCGTCAATCTGTGCTGCTGTAGACTTAATGAGGTGTAGAAGAAAACCCACTACACCGATGACCACCAATCCGATGACCAACGAAATTATCCAAAGTTTTATATGAGCGTCCATCTCGTCACTGTTTTGATTCACTCTCGTGCAATGCCTCTGCCACCAGCCCGGCATGAGATTCGATTGCCTTAGCTCCCTCCAAAATGTCTCCCGCCACTGCATTGGTTTGTTCCAAGCCCCAGATGCAATTGGTGTTTTCCTTAATCTGCACGACCAGACCGAGCGCGGCTGTTGCAAGATTTAAAATCCGTCTGGCAGCTCCTCGCACCAGCAACAGGAGGATGGCTGCAGCCAGGATGATCACCACTGCAATGGCAAGACCGATGTAGTAATTTGAGTATAAAGAGGATTCATCCATGGTAACCTAATTTTGCCCAGAACCGGGTTTGGGACTGTTCCTAAATTGCAATTTTTCATAGGCAAAATGGGCTATTTTATCTATGGGAGATGGCTCCGCAACGTGGCCCCAACCTGACGGCACCTTTCCGTCTTTATTCCACTTGGTAGTCCTATTCTGGTACTGCATGGTCATCTCCCTGAGATTGCTAATCAGTGATCCTGTCACACGAGATAGGGTAGAGGAAACAATTGTACCGGGAGGCGTAGCATAAAAAGGGGCGAAAGAGTCAGGAAAGCCTGGCATGGTGCAGCCAATGCACGGTGCTCCAATATTCATGCAACCACCTTGACCATTTAGAGCCCCTCTCTTGTTGATGTTGCATTGCACAACAGGGCCCCAGCAGCCTACTTCTACGAGACATTCTTTATCACCGTATTCTTCTGCGAATTTCCCCTCTTCATAAAATCCTGCACGGGTACAGCCTCTGTGGACCGTCTCTCCAAATAACCACGATGGCCGTCCCAGTTCATCAAACTCAGGCAGTGGCCCTAGTCCATGAAGGAAAAGCAGGACGGCAGCAATGGTTTCTGTGATGTTGTCCCCTTGTGGAGCACATCCAGGAAGATTAACTACGGGTAGTCCTAGTGCACTCCTATAATCTGCGCCGAGGAAGTCCATCACGCCTTCGGCATCTGTTGGATTTCCTGCCGCTGCCGGAACACCACCCCATGTAGCACAGGTGCCTACCGCTACAACGGCAGCAGCATGTTCGCTCATGCGAGATACCCAGCTAGACGAAGGGATCGGTTGAGGGTCTCCATTTTCATCTTCATCTGCACCAAGTCCGGACCAATAGCCACCCGTGCTTGCTGCAATGCGTTCATCCATGATCGATCCCTCACAAATCACCACGAAAGGAGCGCCAAGTTCTCCTTTGGCTGCTAGTCGAAAGGGATGTATAAACTCTTCTCCGGCAGTCACAGACAGCACGGGATGGTGTAATACAACTTTGGGCATGCCCGGGAGAACTCCCCTAAGTAAATCTTCTACTGAGGGGGACGTGGCCCCCACCGCTGCAATGGAGCACCCATCACAACTTCCTCCGGCAATCCAGAAGGCATGTACCTCTTCAATATGATTGGGCAGTAGCGAGGAGCGACCGGAAGTTGGTGTCATGGCATGATACTTTGTGGTCGAGAGAAGGACATTAGCCCCAGCAAAATAGCGATCCTAATTTCAACGAAAGACTCCATACTGTACATTAAATAGAAAATGTTTTCTAAGTATTCCTCCGAATCTTCTTTTGCCTGACAGGAGTTAATCCATACTTTACTTTTTAGAAAGAGCTTTCTAAATTATTTTAAATGGACATCGTGTATAACCTAAAATTCGTTTCATTTTCGATTTGCATGTTAATGGTAGGGTTTTCCCAGGACCTTTTTGCTCAGTCTGCAGCGGATACAACTTTGCAGGTGACGGGATCAGAAGTAGTAGTCTCGGCCACACGTTCCTCAACAAGTGCAGCTCGCCTTCCATTGAATATAGAGGTGATCACACAAAGACAGATTGAAGAAAATCAGCCCGTGTCGCCCACTGAGGCATTGCAGTACATCCCAGGAGTTACGAGACAAAGTGACGGTGGACTTGCCAGTACTCCCATCATTAGAGGACTCTCTCGTGAACGTGCACCCATACTGATCGATGGCAATCCATTTGTGGGAGGTCGGATTAGGTCCTATGGATTGGTAGATCCTTTTCAAATTGATCAAATAGAAGTGATTAAAGGACCTGCTTCCGCTTTTTGGGGAAGCGATGCCGTCTCAGGCCTGGTCAACATTGTGACGCGTAAAGCAGAGAATGGCTTTGGAAAAGAATTTAAAATGGGAGGTAGCCTCTATGGTGGATTTCAATCCGTCAACGAATTAGGTAGAGGGAGAGCGGAGATCGAAGGCCGTGGAAAGGGGTTTGATTTTCTAATTGGAGGTGGATTTCGAAATGCAAGTAATACCAAAACTCCAGAGGGAGAAATTGAGAATAGCCAATTTGAATCCAGTAATGTTGATTTTAATATTGGGTATGCATTGGCCGCAAATCAGCGCATCGAACTTAGTGGAAAGTACTTCGAGAATCGAAATGCGGGTTTCCCGGGGGGATTGGGTGCTCCTGGACCTCCCAGGATAGACCGCCGTTTCGATCCAGACATCCAGAAGGGCATCAATCTTAGTTATGATGCCACTGATTTATCGGATAAAGTTGCGGCCATTGGTGCCCGCATTTTCTTCAAGAAACAAGAATTGCACATTGATCAAAAAACAAATGTGTTTTTTCCAATGACTACCAATGTCAATAGAAAAATCCATGTCATGCTTGATGTAGATGTGCCCTTTATGGGAGGAAAGTTTTTTACCACTCTAAGACAAAAGAACAATGCACGTTTGACCCTGGGGGTCGATTATCTCCGAGAACATCGGATTGGCACACATCGAGATTTAAATATTCAAATTTTCAATCCGATGGGCGTCATGGTGAACGAGGTCAATAGACCCTATGGTCAGATTCAACCGGACAGCTATAGCAACAGTATTGGACTATTCGCAATCGAAGAAATGCACCTCGGTGAAAATTTAGATCTCTTACTGGCTGCTCGCATAGATAATGTAAGCACCAGCATCGAAGACGGACCTTTTGACATCGCTGCCATTGAAAACATCTACAATCCGGACAACACGTCAGACAGTGACCTAGCAGCATCAGGAAATATTGGATTAAAATTTCGTGCGTCGGAGTCGTTTGCACTATCGGCCAATCTGGCCAATTCCTTTAGAGGAACTGATTTATTTTCTAAGTACCACTTCACGACTGTGGGAGCGGGTTTCTTGGTGCCAAATCCTGATCTTGATCCTGAGCGAGGCGTATTTTATGAACTAGGAGTCGAATATGGAAGCGATGCATTTTCATTTGATGTAGCGTTTTTCCAAAACTTCTTAAATGATCTATTCGTCTTGCAGGATTTGACGTTTGCTGATGCTCCATCGGTGCAGTTTCAGAACATTGGAGAAGCAACCCTTACTGGATTGGAATGGAACGCAAGAGCCAAAATCAATACATTATCCTACGTCTTCTTGAGTGGTGCGTTGATTGACGGAACGAATAAAGTCACCGACAATCCACTGCCGCAGATCCCTGCTTTTCAGTCATGGCTGGGCGTACACTTTAGAGATGTTGACAATCGATTCTACGTGCAACCAGAAGTGTTCTTCGTGGGAGAGCAGAATGATTTTGCACCCAACGAAATTGCGACACCCGGATACACAATTCTTAATTTGAAGGCCGGGCTAAATCTACATAATGTGAGTAGTGGGATGCCACACGCTAAGCTGATATTAAGTGTAACCAACATTGGAAACAAGGCCTATCGAAGCCATGTTTCTCGAGGGGCTCCTGGCAATCAAAATACGTTCATGGAGGCGGGCAGGAGTTTTAACCTGGCATTTGTAACGCGATTTGGCGCGGCGGTACATGGGTCGTGATAGCGGGCCTTTTTGCATTATCCTTCCTCTCCCGAAGGCCGAGACGCGGTTTACCCCCTGGCTCACCTGGTAATGGTTATCTAGTCGATGGCATGCTCATGCATTGCCAGCGATCCCTCGCTCTTTTTCTGAACAAGGCGTAAAAAAGTGGCTTGAACAGATAATTTCTTCTTTGCATCCCTTATCTTAAAAGGGACCTTTGACATCCTAGCATCTGGATATAGAACTGGGTAGTAAGGCTGAGGAAGTTGTTCAGGCACATTCGATCATTGGTCTTTCTGCTTTAACAACACTTGTAAATCAACTTTGTGTAATCATATGGCAACGGGAGCCGATCATCAATCCGAGAAGAAGAATCTAAATGCGTTCTGGCGCAGTGCCTACGAATTTTTAGAGAAGCTATTTTATCCACTGGAGTGGTTGGGGCACCACGTGGTACTAAAACCCTTTAGT
>JAHQVP010000283.1 GCA_019634275.1 Saprospiraceae bacterium | reverse complement strand
GGTTGTAATGTTTCGGTAACCCATTTCCTGCAGCTCTTCACGCAGGCCACGCAGCAAAATGTGATGATCATCCGCCAGGACAATTCGTGTTTGCGCTTTCAGCATGGTCATTGAGGTTTATCGATGGATTTCGAAATCAAGATGGTGGTACCCGCTCCTGGAATGCTGTCGATATCGAGTCGTGCCCTGATCATCTGACACCGTTCTGCGACACTTACCAAACCCAGCCCTCCGCTGGGAGGAGCATCGGAATCGAAGGAAAAGCCCACACCATTGTCCTCGATGCGCATGACCACTGCATCGTCTTTTCGCATGAGGGAGAATATCAGCTGATCGGCGTGGGCATGCTTGATGATGTTGTGCAGGCATTCCTGTGCGATGCGATAGAAGTGTGTTTCTTCCTCCTTATTAAGTCCATCATCAGGACGCTCGATCTCACGAATAACCGTGATCAGATGCTGGGACTCCAATTGGTCCAGCAAATCAGAGAGGGCAGCATGCAGGCCAAAGCGGGAGAGACTCGGCGGGTGCAATCCCATGCTAAGTGTCCGCGACTCCGCCAATACCGACTGGGTCATTTTGGCCATCTCCATATTACCGTTCTTCTTTAGTCTACGATGCATGAAGCTCAGTTGTTGGCCGATGCTATCATGGATCTCTCGGGACAATCGCAGTCGCTCCTCTTCGTGTGCACCATATGTACGTCGAAGCACCTCTTGTCTATGCCGGGCTTTCAGTCTGCTGTCATAACTTATGGCACCTAGTATCAGGATAAGAAAGAGTCCTGTTGCAGAAATCCAAAAGTTGGGACGTCGCCAATAGGGCCTTGCTATGTCAAAAGAAAATTTAACCGGGATGTCGCTCCATACTCCATGACCATTGCTTGCCACAAACTCGAATTGATAATCTCCATCGGGCCGGTAGGAAAACACGACTTCATTTTCGAGTGTAGCTGGAGACCAATCCTCCAGCCCAGAAAGACCCAACAGACGATGGCGATATTGGACACCGGCTGGATGGGCAAAGCTGCCTGCCTGCATGGCGATGCTGAGATGATTGTCTCGGTAGTCGAGCGACATAGGCGTCCTGCCAGCGCTGGGCCACTCGACCGGTATTTGATTTACCTTCACCGAGTGGATGGAGGGTTGCGGTGCAATGGCGCTGGACGAATTTTGTCTTGGGTCAAAAGCCCATAATTGATTGAGCGTTTTGCACCATATCTTACCCTTGCCGTCTCTCCACATTCCATCGTCCATGAGGTAGCCGGAGAGCTTTTCACCGAAGTCGCTCCGCTCCGCCTTTTCGATGGCATGATCTTCAAGGAGCCGTGTTAACGACAGCGCATAGATGTGATTGCGAGAGGATATCCAAAGATGTTTGTCATCGACCAGAATGGAATTTGCCATGTCCAAGTCTGAGTCCGACGAGATGTCAATGTGGTGTGCCGTGACCTTGCTGTCGATCAAGGTGAGGTAGTGGATGTGATGGTCGCTCAGCAATAGCAGCTCACGGTCATTGATCAGGTCCATGCTGCGATACCCGGTATATTGCTCCAGACCGGTCTGAGCCACCGCTAGTTGCTGTGATTCTTTCAGAAAAGTGATTTCGTCCTTATTTCGCAGGACGGTATAAGGCCCCCACTTTGTGCTCTCTTGACTACGCAGATTCAAGTGCAGATCAGCAGCTAAGGAATGCATTCCACGGCCATCCTTGTACCAGATGGATCCATCGATGATCAGAGATCCGTACACCTCAAAATCCGTGAGGCGCTTGATCCTCCCTTGCGGGTCCACTTCTCTAATCCCTCGATGCGTACCCACCAAAAGGTTACCATTGGCCAAGATGTCCAATGAGCGGCAGGACGAAAAGGTGAAGAGCGTGTCCACAATGACGTTGTCCACCACCCTGAACGTGCCGCCGTTGGTGGCGATGTAGAGGGCGTCATTCCACTCCGCAAAGTCCAGCACCAGCGTGCTGCGAAGGCCGTTGGTCTCATCGTAATAAACTGTTGACAGGTCACGTGACATCGCCAAGCCCTCGCCATAGGTGCCAATCCAGATGTTCTGCTCATGATCTTCGCAGATGGCGTAATTGTAGATGGCAGGAAACCCCTTATGTCGATCCACTTGAGTAAACTCCCCACTGAGTGGATCAAATAGTCCAAAACCATGGCCCTCAAGAGCACTCACCAGGGTACCGTCGTGGCGGATCTGCATGTCCTGGTGCCTCCGTGGCGGGACGTCCATCTCGACCACGGTATGGCCATCGTACAAGTAGAGTCGCATGCCACCAATCCAGATGCGCCCAAGATCATCTTGTGTGAAGCTGTAGATCGGCAGCTTCTCTTGCTCATAGCCGGGAATCTCGAGGAAATTTACTTCTCCATCTGCCAGAGATAAAGTGTACACATTGCCGAGGAAGTTGCCTGCAATCAACGTTTGGCAATCGGCCAACACCATGCCAGCATGAGCAATTGCAGAAGCACTTGACTGCGTGGCCAAAGAATCCAAGAGTACTTCCACCTCTCCATCCTGATAGGCGACAATACCAGCAGGGCTAAAGAAATACACCGACCCATCGCATCCCTCCGCCATGTCGCGGATACGCGATGATCCCAAGACCTGATTCAGATCAGTCATGGAGTAGACCGAATCGTGTCGGATATAATTTACCCCCTTGGCACTGTGGCCAATCCAGATGCCTCCCGACCTATCCTGAAAAACCCTGGAGACTTCATTGCTATGAAGTCCATTTCGAGTGGTGTAGTTGGTAAATGTGTATCCATTAAATCGAGATGCCCCTCCGTCCGTCGCTAACCACAAGGTATGATCATCCGCCTGAATGATGTCGTATACTTCGGCATGGGGCAAGCCATCTCGGATGCCATACTGTTCAAAATGATAATGCTGAGACCAGGCCGGCTGGAGACTCAAAAGCACATGTGAATGCAGCGCAATAAGTACTAACCCCCTCATTCTGTTTCAAAGCTAGGGCTTTGGTTTTTCGATTATGTACGTAAACACACTTAGCAGGCTGTCTATGCAATCGATAGGCTGCCTTTTGGAAAAGTGCCTCGACATCCGTTTAAACTCCATGACCTCCTAAGGTTTCTTCAGATGCTTATCCAACCACTTCACGCGCTCCTCCCCGAGGTCAGGAAGATGAAGAGCTCCCGGAAAAGCAGGTCCGTGGCCCGCACCCTCAATCTTAAGCAATCGGACGGGAATATGCTCCGCTTGCAGCGCATCTTGCATAATTTCAGACATAGAAAAAGGTACGATGTCATCTTGGTCTCCATGCAGAAAAAGGAAAGGGGGATCATCAGCGCTGACATGAAAGATGGGAGAAGCTTCTCTAGCCAGTTGGTATTCTGCGGAGGTTGTATCTCTTGCCTGACGCAGTCTCATGTTGAGAAAGTGTTCGCCGATCAACTCTTCTTTAGAGCTGATAAAGGTGGTAGGAGGTGCACGCGCGATGACGCATTGTACCTTGGCGCTTTCCAGGTTGATCGCACTGGCATCTGGGCGATTTTCAGTGCCATCCAGGACGCCAAGCATACAGACCAAATGGCCACCGGATGATCCACCCACCGCTCCAATGCGGTCCGCAGCAATGTTGTATTGATCGGCATGATGGCGAATGTATCGCACCGCCCTCTGGGCATCTTCTACCGCTGCAGGATAGGTAAAGCGTGGGGTAGCACGATGATTGATGGAAAAGACCGTATAGCCGGCGGCCACCAGGGCGGTTCCCTCGATTTCGACATGGCCTTGATGATTGAGCAAGCGCGCGTCCAGTCCTAGGGGCTTTGACCAGCCGCTTCCCGATATATGGATCACGCCGTATCCATTGGGTTGCTCGGGATAGTATACGTCCATGAGCAATGCCAGGCCGGAGTACATGCCGTACACCACATTGCGATCCACCTTGGCTTGCCTCAGTTCCGGCTGAGCAAAAAGAGCAATGGAGGAGGCGCAGAAGAAGCAAACGAAAAGACCTTTCATACCTTAATATCGCACTAAATTGACATTTGAGGACACTCCGGTATGGAGCAGCCTATCCCGCAAAGAAATGGATGCAGCCGCGGCTACCGGCCACAATCCTCCTTTTCTATGGTGTAAGCTACACTCACGATTTTCCAACTCCCGTCCACCTTAAGCAGGGTAAATGCATCGCTGCCGCAGTGAGAAAAGCGGTCTTCGATCCAAAATTCATAGGGCACCATGGCCGTGGCAATGCCATCTTGCACTTGAATAATGTAGTCGAGCGCCACCTCGCGTACATCTGGGAGGGCATGCATTGTGGGAAGGTCATCTCTGGAAAACCGAAAATCGATCTTGACCGGTTGGGCGTTGTTGTATCTGCGCCAGACCTGTGCATCGTCGTGGGTGGACTGACGCATCATGACCGAATCCTTTGCCTCCAGCGACTGAAAAAAGAGGTCGATCGTGGCCCTTACTTCCTGTATCTGTGGATCGGAGTCTTGTTGACCAAAAACCGGAACACACATCCCCATCAGCAGCGCTGCAACGGCCGCCCGTGTGCAGGGCCTCACCATCATAGCTGATAGAACTCTTCCCAGCCTTTTCGCGGAGCGGCACCGGCCAGCAACATATCGGCCAACGGATTATTGGTGATGCGTTTGGTCTCCCGATCAAATACCAGTTTGGTATTCAGTCGCTGGGCCAGCACGCCTAAG
Organism: Saprospiraceae bacterium; assembly: GCA_019634275.1. Lineage (GTDB taxonomy): Bacteria > Bacteroidota > Bacteroidia > Chitinophagales > Saprospiraceae > CAJQNM01. The sequence goes on along the minus strand of JAHQVP010000283.1, from coordinate 8,954 downwards.
CAAAATACCTGACTCAGTGGACCTGCCACTTCAAACGAAGAGCGACATTTTTCCTCGCCCTTGCATGCCTTGAGGAAATTCTCAAAATGATTGGAGGTACTTTCGGGAACTTGGGGCAGACTGGAAGCCATGTCTTGCGCCGCTTCTGCTCCTACAATGTCCAGCGTACTTCCGTGCGACCCTCCTTTGAACGTAAGGTCCTTGCCATAGATGATCTTTCCGGGATTCAGCTTCTTATTCTCAATCTTGCCATTGCTCGCAGCCGGGATGTTGTCGGCCAATGCCGATACTCCATAGCCTTCTGGAAGAGGTGGCTGATTCGTCAGTCCGTCATACCACATCAAGTCCAGGGCGGGCATATTGCCTCGTTCCGGAAACTTGAATCGCAAGGTCGTCGACATGGGGAAAAAGAAGGGGTTGTGCCCTTCCAAATACTCCGGCACAATTTCATGTGGAAGACCCAATTCTAAGAATTCATGGGCGGTGTCCATGGTGTGCGCTCCCCAATCTCCGAGGGCTCCCATGCCGAAGTCGTACCAGCATCGCCACTGACCATGATGATAGTCCTTGTTGTAGTCATGATGGCTGGCGGTCATCAACCAGGTATCCCAATCCATGGTCTCCGGTACGGGTTCGGCTGCTGGGTACTGCTGCATTTTCGGATCCCAGTCGTGCCAGCGGCGGCGGCTGTTCATGTGGGCGACGACTTCTGTGACGTCTTTGATGATGCCGGCATCCACCCAGGCTTTAAATTGGAAATAGTTGGCTTCCGAATGTCCCTGATTGCCCATTTGTGTCGCGACGCCGTATTTGCGTGCGCCGGCGATCATGCGCTCCACTTCGTCGAAGGTGCGGGCCATCGGTTTTTCCACGTATACATGGATGCCCATCGACATAGCCTGCATGGTAATCGGGAAATGCGAAAAATCGGGAGTCCCCACACTTACGGCATCGATTTGATCGCCCATCTCTTCAAACATGGCCCGAAAGTTTCTGAAGCGAGGCACCTCTGGAAACATTTCCAGAATCTCACGGGTATGTTCAGCTTCCATGTCTACGTCACAAAAGGCCACCATATTGGCAAGACCAGTCTCGTGAAATGCCTTGGTGATGCCACCACCACGGTGTCCAATGCCACAGCAAGCGAGATTTACTTTGTCACTGGGTGTCACGTGCCCGTGCGACTTTCCTAGGATTGTAGCAGGTGCGATAGTGATTCCTGCCAGGGTAGATAAGGTACTTGATTGTATGAATTGTCTTCTTTTCATGCTGATGTGCTTTCTCGCTAGGCGACGTTTCTAATTAGAGTAAGTATAAAACATAAATTCCATTGATCCTGAGACTTTCTGCAACTTCAGGTCGATAGTGGTCTGCCTCATGGATTCGGTCAGATGCCATTTATGATTGAATCTGCAGGGAGACTATTTGAGGTTCCTTATTTTTAGTTTACAACCAAACAGCAGAACACTTGGAACCGCATATAGAAAAGGTACGATCCTATTTCTCTGAAATGCTGCCAAAGGAGGATGTGGAAGATATCGTTCGTGCATTTGCCGTTCGCCTGCGCCTGAAGAAAGGGGAGTGTTTGGTGGTTCCCGGGCAACGAAGTACTTTTTTGGCATTTATTAATTCGGGTAGTTTTCGCGTTCATTTCATCAACCATAAAGGAGAAGAGATCACCACGTGGTTCTCCTTCGCCGGCATGTTTGTCACCGATTTGCTTTCCTACTACAAAGATTGCCCTGCGATGTACTATGTCGAGGCACTTGAGGAAAGTGAGGTACTTGTTGCTCAAAAATCGCACCTCGATCGCTTGTATCTTGAACGACCGGAGTATCGGGAGTTTGGGAGAAAGTTTGCCGAGAATGGTATGGTATTGCTGATGGAACGTATGGTCTCACTGCAAACAAAATCTGCAGAAGAGCGCTATTTGGAATTGTTGGCAAGGCCTGAATTTATGAAGAAGATACCCTTAAAGCATCTTGCCACATACCTGGGAATCACAGACTCGTCCTTGAGTAGAATTAGAAAAAGTATTTATTGATTCGATTTCTTGTCATATGGCAAGAATGTTCCGCTTTTCTATAGTGAATTTTGTCTTATCGAGATTAGAAATACCCTATGGAATATGCATCAGATCTATTCCCATTTGAAAGTAGATGGGCAAAAATTAGAGGACAAAAAATACATTACGTCGATGAAGGTCAGGGAGACACAATCCTGATTAGCCATGCTGCACTGGGTTCTTCCTTCATGTACAGAAGATTTATTCAGCTGCTTAGCAGGCGCTATCGATGTGTAGCCCTCGACTACCCCGGGTTTGGTCTCTCGCAAAATATCTCAGGAGCGCCATGCAACATTCAAAGTCAAGCGGACTTACTGGACCTCTTCATCACACATCTCCAGCTCAACGAACTGATCGGCTTAGGGCACGACACGGGTGGTCCTTCGATCAGTGCAGTCGCTGCTATCAAGCCCCACTTATTCAGAGGCCTGATACTCACGGATACATTGGTCTTTCCCACAAGAGAGTATCCCAAAATTCATCGACTATTATCGATTATGGGTACTCACTTATTTCGGGCGATCAATGCGCAGTCGAATTTGCTGGTTAGGCTGACGATCAATAAAGGAGTAGTCACACGCAAACTTCAGAAGAGGGAAAAACAACAATACCTCAATCTGTTTAATAGCAAAGAGAAAAGAAATAGGATAACCGAAGTGTTGTACAGTCTCCGCCAGAGCCATGAGCTCATGAGGAAAGTGAAGAATGCATTTGCTGCGGAACTTAATCAGAAGAAAATCTTACTTATTTATGGAGAGCAGGACCCTGTGACCAAACTTGAAATACCAGTTCGCATGCAAAAGATGTTGCCCCAGTCGGAGCTGCACTTTATTTCCAAAGAGGGGCACTTTCCACACGAGGGCCAGCCGGAACGCATGTGCGAAATTATCGATCTATGGATGCGCACACACATGGTAGAAGCGGATGGGGGAGATCTGCCAGCATTTGAGTTGAAATCGATCTAGGCATTCTTAGATGGACGACTACAACTACAAGAATTTTAAGCCGAGTCACTACGATCTGGCGCAATTTCCTGGACCGAAGGCAGGGGAGTCATACATAGAGTGCACCCTAATTACCACTGAACGGGAACAGGTGATGCTCGGAAGCTTCTTAAAGAAACCAACGGTGGTCGAGACCGGGAGCAACACCTGTCCGATGTTTATCACGGGCCTCAATCAAATGAATGCTCTGGCTCGAGGACATGAAGACATTCATTTCCTTGTTGTCTATGTGAGAGAGGCGCATCCAGGGGAACGGACAAGAGAGCATGGTTCATTTTTGGAAAAACTAGAGTGTGCCCGAAGGTTGAAGGAGCGATATCCTGAAGATCGTATAGTTCTCTGCGATACGCTAAGTGGTCAGTTTCATAAAAAGTACGGTAGTCTTCCCAATATGATTTATGTGATCGATGTGGACGGTACGGTACTTTTTAGAGGCGACTGGAATAATATCGAAAAATTGAGATCTGTGCTGCACTCCATATCGCAGAGCAAAGTGTACCCAGAAGAACACTTCGAACCCTCAAGGCCCTCCCTTCTGATTGCGCTTCGAACACTGGGCGACGGTGGACTCATCGCAATCTGGGATTTTGTCAAGGGCCTGCGGGGTCTACTTCGACTCCATCGTGAGGCGGCAAGATCCTATCGGGATGGCAGATGATGATTCATGTCTTTGATGAAAGAAAATAATATGGTTTATACGTCTCGCATAGTATGCAGTTCAGTCCTGCTCTTTCTCTTAATCGGCTGCGAAAAATCAGACGAGGCTTCGCCCTGTGCATCTTACCCAGTAATTCACAATGAGAATATTTGTCTTTCAGTGGAACACGACAAACTGACCGAGGAGGAAGTAGAGATGCTGGAGGCGTCGACCTTGGCTGCGGTCATCCGAATAGATCGTGTCCTGTCGATTGATGATTTGGTGATCCGATTTGTGGAGAATGCACAGCTTGTGATTCCTGAAATCGGAATTGGAGGGTTTAATCCCAATGAGTCAGAAGTGATCATAGCGCTTGATGTAAAAGTAAATGATCTGGAGACCACATTAGTCGCTGAGCTCCTACCTATGCTCGCTCATGAGATCCATCACGCAATGCGAAGACGCATTGTTGGATATGGTAGTACCTTGCTGCAAGCCGCTGTTTCGGAAGGTCTGGCGGATCATTTCTCTATAGAAATTACCGGCATGAATCCTCCTTTGTGGTCAAGGGCGATCGCTGGTGCTGATTTGAACCAATGGATTAGGACCGCAAGCACCGACTGGAATGATCGCTCCTACAGCCATGATGCATGGTTTCGAGGCACGGATCCGAATATTCCAAGGTGGGCGGGATACAGCATCGGCTTTAAACTAGTACAAGATTATCTTCTCAATAACCCACAACGACTGCCCTCTAATCTGGTGGGTGAGCCAGCAAGTTCTTTCGAACCATGATTCTCAGACCCTGCGAGCTAACGCTCTGTTTGAACTGGACTTATTCCTTGACAATCTTTGTGATGGAATCTCCTATCTGCAATAGGTACAGCCCGGGTGGATGCGACTCCAGGTTGACATTTTTTTGGTCAAATCGGAGCAAGCCCTCCTGAATGATGCGGCCATCTAACGTGATCACTCTATAGAATGCAGCCGATCCCACATCGTGTTTGATGGTGATGGACGTTTCTGTCGGATTGGGAAATACCTGCAAGGGACCGAATTTATCTCCATCCACACTGGATGAGAGGAGCGAAGGATTGAGAAATGGGAGGAATCTCTCTTCGGCCCACCAAAGACTCTTGTCTCCCGGTTCCAGGTTGGAGGAAATGGCAATGGCCACTTCTTGCATCGTCCCTGATGCGTTGTAAAACTCCGACCACCAAATCGGTTTGTTATTGGCGACCTCCAACGACCGCAAATAGTCGGTCAGCTGGGGATAACTGCTGGGTGCAAAGTCGCCATCGATGCAGATCGCGTCAAAACCGTCGGCATTCTTCATCCAGTAATGCATGGCCGACATGTCTCTTTTATCGACTAAGACTTCATTGTACGTCGAATCAAAGCCGAAGCCACGCTCCCGTGCTGCCATGTACCCTCCGCCGACCAAGATGTCAGGACGAACTTCTTTTACGGCTGCATATACTTTATTGTAGAAGAGGGTATAGCCCTCTTGATCCCAGCGGTTCAACTGTGCATTCCAGTAGCCTTTAAACTCATTCCAAATCTGGACATACCGAATGTCGCCGCGCGGTTCGAGAAATTCTTTGACCCGCTCTACAAAAGCATCCTCATGTTCCGGACTGACGCGTTCCTCTAAGTTCCAGGGCTCACCAGAGAGACGAAAAACCGAGGGTGCAGTGGCGATCGTAATCATCACCTCCTGACCATCATCGACTGCGGCCTGAATTCTGCTGTCTATGATCTGGCCCTCATCAAACTCTCCCGCTTGGCCATCCGGAAACGGCCATAGAGAGCCCCACCCATAGAGGTGTATGTTGGTCAAATCCGAGCCCTCTGCTTTGGATATAAAAATGTCCTCATGCGTCCATGAGAATCCATATTGGACCGTTTCTTGACTCTGCAGTGGTGAAAAGGACAGCAATAGGATGAGGGGGATGCCAAATTTTAGCAAGCGCTGCAGGGAATCTCGGATGGCTGATCTTTTGAACATGGGTCAAAGGTATCAGGAATTTCTCCATTGGTCAGTTTACACTACTTGGGGTCTCGCCCCCTCCTTACCTCCCAGCTTTCACCATGTTTCTTGCTGTCGCTTGGACCTGATCGCATTTTCAGCCTAAAGTGCTGACAGACTTGACTCAGCCAATCTGACTCATCTCCTGCAACGTAAACTCTGCCACGGCTCCCTCCGTGGCTTCCAGGTAGGCTTTGAGGTGGTCATTATTCATATGCGCCTGCCACAGTGCTCTGCTTTCCCAGTTTTCAAAAAATAGAAACAGATTCGGATTCTCATGATCCTGGTGCAAGTCATAATTGATGCAACCCTCCTCGGCCCGGGTAATAGGGATTAATTTGAGAAGCTCGCTTTTGACCAACTCTCTTTTCTCTTCTTTCGCCTCTATCTGGGCAACGATTGTCAATTTGGACATATTGATTTTTTTAGATGGAAGCACATGCTTCTCCTAGTTGCATCGAGGCCACTTGTACAGCAGGCCTGTTGATGTATCCCGGGCAAGTTAGCAAGATGATCTCTCTCATTACAAAAACATCATGAAGTCAAGCTCCAGACCTTGATGTTCTTATACCTGGCGCGACGTGTATACATGTGCCGAAATCCCACTCGGCCAGACGCACAAGGAGGGTGCCCAGATGCATCCCATTTATAAATTTCTTTTTCTGTTTTGTCTTGCTTGTTTGTTACGTGCATCTCGATCTGATCGCCATACTTAAAGACCTGTATGTGGTAGGTCACGAAAGGAACAAAGAGACCGGTTTTGAAGTGATCATCTGGAATGTCCGTTCCTTTTAGCCCATTGCCGTTTGGGTTGTATCTGCGCAGGCGGATGTAGTCGTTGTCCCCTGCATAATGGTTGGCAGAAAATGCAGCATAGCTGATGTGGTAAGTATGCATGTGGTTAAAGTAGGTGCGCATATGCGGTACCACGCGCTTGTCATTCCAAAGGCTGATGTCCTCCGGATAACCGGGAGAACCGTCTCCAGTGGCGAGGAAGTACAGGATGTTGACACAGCGCGTAGTCGTATCGGTACGGGTATACTCGTATTCGATGCAAAGATCACCCTCAAAATTTTCTTTGGTCCAGAGCACCATATGGCAGGTGTCATTTTTGTGCTCTGGTCCCGCAATAAGTTCCATGCCATGCGGACCTATGACCACCCGGGATCGCTCTCCATCTAACATCCATGCTGATCGCCAGTCCTCCTCTGTACCCATAAAGCTGAAGAGCAGCGTGTCCTTATCAGGAGGGGTTGATGCAGCATCGTTGGAGTTCTCACAACCGAAGAAGGTCACCAGTCCTAGGCTTGCTATAAACAACCCAGCCATTTGAAAATTTCTCAATGCGGCAGTTACCATTCGTGCATACTTAAGGATAATGGTCGACCGCAATATCCGCCAACAAGAGCATATTTAATTTTCGAGAATCACTCATTTGGTCTATGTCGGAGCCATGCGATGTTTTAAGATCAAGCGGAACCACACGCTTTACTAATGTAAGGGGAATCCATGAGTTTATGATCAAAGACAATTCCGATTGGCGAGGCCATGAAAATCGATGACAACGAGCCCATCTTTGGCTGAAAAACTATATTAATGGGATGCGAAGTCTAGTACTAATTGCCATGCTGGTCTGGGGAGGGATGGAAAGTGGCAAATCCGTGGGCGGAAACGAGGTTTTGTTCACAATGGATGATGTTCTGCGGATTGACTCGGGGGTCGTTCGTGTGGTCGTATGGTTTGACGATCAGTTGCTATTGGAGGGAGGTTCTTTTCTCAAGAAGATACAGGAGTTGGGGGATGTATCGAGGAGTGCATTGCGCACCAGAGTCATGGCGCAATTGAAGGAAAAGAGCAAGCATTCGTTTCGACAAAACGAGGGGCAGTTACGCGCTTTGGAAAGGCGCGGTCAGATACAGGACATTCGCCGACACTGGATCATTAATGGCTTTAGCTGCTCGGTCACAAGGGAAGGCAAGAAGGCTTTGCTTGCATTGGATGGGATCTCAAAAATATTTGATAAGCAACCGCTTTACCTGCCACGTGGTGAAGATATGGGACCAGAATTTTTGAAATCTCGGTATGCGAGCCGGTTTGAGCTAGAGAAGATCGATTCGTTTCCATGGAATATCGAAAAAATCCGCGCTCCAGAAGTATGGCGGGAATTTGGCATAACCGGAAAGGGGACTCTAAATGTGGTGCATGACTCTGGTTTTAAACTGGATGTCCCTCCTCTGGCGGAAACGATCTATACCAATGCTGGCGAAATTCCGGGAAATGACATCGACGACGACGGCAATGGCTACGTAGACGACTACCATGGCTATAATTTTGATGCAGCACAGGCCAATCTAAATGAGCCAACGATTCGTCGCGGGACCAACATTCATGGCAATCTATGTGCAGCCATTATTGCCGGGACCTTTGCCACGGACAGCCAGCAAGCGATTGGGATGGCCCCGGGTTCGTTGTGGGCCCCGGTCATGGGATCTTCAAACATAGAGCAAGCGGTGGAGTGGGCCATAGAGCAAGGTGCAGATACGTATAGCATGAGTTTTTCTCAACCCAATCTTGGAGAATACAGAACCCATTGGCGGAAGGTGTTGGAGCATGGAACCTTATGCGGAGTCTTGTTTATTTCAGGTGCCGGTAATTTTGCCGCCGGATCTCGATCGGCACGCATACCGGTACAGATGCGCAATCCAGAAGACATTCCTCATGCAGTTCTGGGAGTGGCTGGCATCGGAAAAGACGGAACGCGTCCGGCGTTTAGCAGCCAGGGGCCGGTAGAGTGGATGACTGATCACTACCAGGAGGGCAAGGTAGACAAGCCTGATTTTACGACCATCAATTACGAGGTGCCCTGCGTCGATCCCGAGGGCAGATTGACCAACATGGCCAGTGGAAATTCACTGGCTGGTCCTCACATGGCGGGCATCATATCGCTCATGCTTTCAGCAAATCCTGAATTGTTGCCATGGGAGATTCGGAGTATTTTGAGACAGACAGCCCGTGATATTGGAGAGAAAGGATTTGACTATCAAAGTGGTCATGGCTTTGTAAATGCCTATGATGCAGTGAAAGCAGCGATCGCCTGGTAGCAGGTCGCCGAGCTCTCAGCGCGTCGTAACCAGAGGTCGAAATCTTCCATAGACCATTCGACTGGCATCAAAAATCAAACGGTCGGGATCGGTCAAGGGACCCACCAAATCAGCCATG
>JAHQVP010000282.1 GCA_019634275.1 Saprospiraceae bacterium | reverse complement strand
ACCCTTGAATCAACCTCTTGGGCTAGTTTTTCTCCACCTCCTTCGCCAAATAAGAGGTATCGCTCGTCCGGATGATCGGCAGGCGTAAACCAAGACATGTTTTCGACAATGCCCAGTAGCGGTACATCAATGGAATGCAATCGAAACATATTGACCGCCTTTAAGGCATCTATGACGGCAACCTCTTGCGGAGTCGTGACAATGATGGCTCCTGTCACAGCCACGGTCTGCACCAGCGTGAGTTGAATATCCCCAGTGCCAGGAGGCAGATCTACCACTAAATAGTCCAATTCCGGCCAGAGGCAGTCTTCCATAAATTGCTTGATGATGCCCGCTAGTCGAGGCCCTCTTAGGACTACCGCTTGTTCTGGTTCCACCACAAACCCCATCGACATGGTGACAAGGCCATACTTTTCCAAGGGCAGAATCTTAGCCCTTCCGTGTACATCCTTAACCTTTGGGCGCTGCCCCTGCAATCCTAACATCTGCGGAATCGAGGGACCATAAAGATCGGCATCTAGCAATCCAACCCGATGCCCTTGGGCAAGAAGGGCCAATGCAAGATTTGTAGCGACGGTAGACTTTCCCACTCCTCCCTTTCCGGAACCTACTGCAATGATATTGGCTACTTGTGGCAAAGGTCCCGACTTCGGCTGGGACTGGAGTTGACTTGTCTCTACATGCACATGTACTTCGGCATCAGGATACTGGCCTTGAATTTGCCCTACACATGTGAAAATCAAGGTGGACTTCTGCTCTGCAGTCAATGAAGAGGGAAATGTCAATCTCAAATCAACAGAATCTCCTTCCACACCAATATGAGCAATGCGTCTGGCCTGCACCAAATTGGCATTGATCAAGGGATCTGCGATGGATCCTAATATCTGCTCAATATATTCTCTTTTCATCTGGAGAAACCTGGATGTATTATTCACATAAAGGAACAAAAGATCGTTACAATAGTTATTGATTCTTCATGGTAGCGGGAACAACCTCATCAAAAGCATAGGCTGCTGATTGAGAACATATTAAAACAAACTTTCATACATTTGAACGTGGTCATTCACGACGGCATACAGAACCTTCCTGTCTTTCAAAAAGCAGTCATCACTTTTGGATCATTTGATGGAGTGCATTATGGGCATCGGACTATTTTTTCGACGATGGCCAAGGAAGCTGAAGCCATTGGGGGGGAGACCGTCGTGGTTACTTTTTCTCCGCATCCTCGGGCTGTGATCTATCCCAATGACGACAGTTTGCGTTTGCTCTCCCCACGAGAAGAGAAAGAGCACCTTTTTGCTGGAACGGGAATTGACCACCTTGTCATTTGTCCTTTTACCGTTGAGTTTTCACAACTGCAACCGGACGACTACATCGAAAATTTCATTGTCAAATTTTTTGACCCTGCCATTATCGTGATCGGATACGACCACCGATTTGGTCTCAACAGACAAGGGGACATCCATTTTCTTAGATCCCCCAGCTGGTCATCGCACTTTTCAGTGCTGGAGATAGAACAGCAGCTCGTGGACAGTGCAAAGGTGAGCTCAACAAAAATTCGGCAGCACATAGAAGCGGGGCAACTGGATGATGCAAACGAGCTTTTGGGTCATCCCTATTTGATCCATGGCAAAGTCGTGCAAGGACAGAAATTGGGGACAAAGTTAGGGTATCCTACGGCCAACATAGCCCCCTCTAATCCCAAAAAACTTGTCCCTGCCGATGGCGTATATGCAGTGCGCGTACAACATGAAGGTGTTCAATTGGGAGGCATGCTATACATTGGCAATAGGCCTAGCATTCAGGATGACAACCGCAAATCGATTGAGGTCAATCTCTTCGACTTCCACGGAGACTTGTACGGACAGGAATTGATGCTGGAATTAGTTGGTTACGTACGCGGTGACATGCACTTTGATGCCTTGAGCGCCCTTCAGGAGCAATTGGCGCACGACAAGACTGCATCCGAGGCACTCCTTAGGATGGTGCCAAAGCAGCTCCTGTCCATCGTCATTTTGAACTACAATGGGTTGGACTATTTAAAAAAGTTTAGTCAGGCTGTGCTCAAGTCGCTGCCAGATGGAAAAGCAGAACTGGTTGTGGCAGACAATGCCTCTACAGACGAATCAGTGGCTTGGCTCCAGGAGCATTGTCCCGACATAAGAATCATACAATTGCCGCGAAATCTTGGCTTTGCCGGAGGGTACAACGAAGCACTCAAATCGGTAAATGCGACTTACGCGCTCTTGCTAAATTCGGACGTGGAAGTCACCCCAGGCTGGGTGGAGCCACTCCTCAGCACCATGCAGTCGGACAAGACCATCGCTGCTTGTCAGCCAAAGGTCCGCTCTTTTCATGAGCGATCTCATTTTGAATATGCTGGTGCAGCCGGGGGATTGATTGATGCTTTGGGGTATCCCTTCTGTCGAGGTCGTATTATGTCAAATGTAGAAGAGGATAGTGGACAATACGATCAACCAAAGGAGGTATTTTGGATCACCGGTGCGGCCATGTGTATCCGCCTGGACACTTTCAGGCAGATGGGCGGATTTGATGCCTCCTATTTCGCACACATGGAGGAGATCGATCTGTGCTGGAGATTAAAACGATCAGGGTATCGACTTGTCGCCATTCCTGATTCTCTGGTCTATCACGTCGGTGGGGGCACACTCTCCTATGCCAGTCCACGAAAGACTTTTCTCAATTTTCGAAACGGCTTCAACACACTCTTGAAGAATGAGCGGTGGGGGCGATTGCTATGGCTACTTCCCCTTCGAGTGCTTTTGGATTGGGTAGCGTCTGTGCACTTCTTATTCTCTAAGGAAGTGGGCAATTTCGCTTCTGTTTGGAAAGCTCACCTAGAGGTGATCATGCGTTTGCCTTCGACCTTACGCGAAAGGCGAACTGTAAACCAAAAGGTGGAACAGTATCGCATAGCCCCTGATCGGACTCATACCGGCAAGTATCCTGGCAGCATTGTGTATGAGTACTTTGTATTGGGAAAGAGGCAAACAGGACTGCTTACAAAAGACAAATCGGTAACTGCCACGTGAGACGTCAGAAACCGACTATTGTATACCAGGATGAAGACATCCTGGTCATGGACAAACCGGCCGGCATGCTCAGTGTGCCCGATCGATACGATACCAGCCTGACCAACGTAGCCGAATTGGCCACTCGAGTGGTTGCCACTGCTCGCCCACTGCACCGCCTGGATCGAGGCACCAGCGGACTGATGGCCTTTGGTCTACATCTGGATGCTTTCAGAAACATGTCTTTGCAATTTGAGGAAAGAACCATAGACAAGGAATACCTAGCGCTTTGCCATGGCTGCCCGACAAAATCTGAAGGTGAAATTGACAAGCCATTGATGTTGCTTCGGGCAAAAAATCAGGTTGTCGTGCACCCAAAGGGAAAGTCCAGTCTTTCTCAATATTCCGTTGTACAAAAGTGGCAAAACCATGTGCTATTGTCCATCACCCCGCAGACTGGGCGCACACATCAGATAAGGGTGCACCTTCAAAGTATAGGTTGTCCACTCATCGTCGACTCGCTTTATGGAGGCCTTGAAGCCTTCTATTTGTCACAGATTAAATCTCGCTATCGGTCAGGATCTCAGAAGGAAGAACGGCCTCTATTGAGCAGAACACCGCTGCACGCACACCGCTTACAATTTGATCATCCGAGCACAAAAAAGCGCATTGATCTCACCGCCCCATTGCCAAAAGACATGAAAGCGGTACGGTACCAGCTGGACAAAATACAAGCTCCTACCCTGCGTAGATAGACTTGTGTCATGGAGACAGCTCCAAGTGTCTTAGCGATGCTTTTTCACCTATTCCGTTCTACGCCGATCAACTTCAAAGCGAAATACGTCCTTCCGGGCATAATGACCGCTGACGTCCAATGTCATGGATTCACGTTGCGCCATTTCCAGATCTTTTACTTCAAAATAGATTACTTCATCTCGATCAAATTGAGGCGCTAACAAGCAAGAACCATCCGGAGCATATATGCTGCTGCCTCCGTTTAGAAGCCAAGGACGTGCTAGCTGAGGCTCCCCCAACTCCCTGGGCATACTCGTATGATGCACCATTTGACCTGCTGCTACCGTAAAGCACCTGCCCTCAAATGCATATTGACGACTGGCTACCTGCAGCATTTCATGAACCCGAGGCCACAGTGCCACATGAATCGTCTCACCGCTGTCGTGCAAGGCTTGTCTAGTGAGTGGCATAAAATGCTCCCAACAAATGGCAGTGGTCAACTTACCAAAAGAGGTATCTACCGCGTGCAAGCCCCGACCATCTCCCAAGCCATAGACCATCTTCTCGGTATAGGTGGGCATCAGTTTTCGGTGGTGACAGGCCAACTTTCCTTCTTCATCAAAGATCAATGCAGTATTGTAGATCGTCCCATGTACCCGCTCATTGCACCCCAGCACGATGGCCATACCATATTTCTCAGCCAAGCCCTGAAACACCTTCGTCTCCTCACCCGGTATTGAGATGCTGTTTTGGAGCATCAAGGCAAAAACCTTTTTGATCTCTGGATGATCCCAGATGGCCACGTTCTGATAGCAGTCCAGCCAGACTGGATATCCCGAAAACCAGCTCTCCCCAAAGACGATCAGATTGCACCCCCGTTGACCCGCCTCATGAAGAATGGATGTTGCCTTCTCCAAACTTCCCACACGGTCCAAATACACTGGACCTTGTTGGACAATTGCAACTTTGGCGTGATTCATATCTATATCCCGATTTCTATAGTCCTTCTGCTTCCTGTAATTTCTCCATCCAGTTTTCCTCCGCCAATTCAAGGTGTTTCTTGACTTGTTGATATTCGATGCCTACCGCTTCGGCATTATTTTGTTCGAAGAATCCTACACTTGCCATCTGTTGCTCCAGTTCCTTCGCTTTTTTTTCTAATCGCTCCACTTCGCGCTCGGCTTTCTTGACTTCTTTTTGCAGAAGCTTGCGCTCTTCGAAGCTTAGTTCCTTTCCTTGTGCTTGGGGTCGCTCCAGGTTTTCGACCGGCTTAACATTTGCGGACTTCTGGAGTTCGACGTCGCGCATGTTCTCCAAGTTCTTCTTCTCCAAGAAATAATTAATGTCCCCCAAGTATTTTTTCATTTTGAGGTCTTTCAGCTCGATGGTCGTATTGGTTAGATCAGCCAGGAAGTCTCGATCATGTGAAACGACAATTAAGGTCCCGGTATAGTCGAGCAGCGCACGTTTCAAAACTTCCTTCGAAGCCATGTCAAGATGGTTGGTGGGTTCGTCCAACACGAGTACATTGAGGGGCTCCATAAGCATGCGTGCGAAGGCAAGGCGAGCGCGCTCTCCGCCAGAAAGAACCTTGATCTTTTTTTCTGCATCCTCCCCGCTAAACATGAAGGCTCCCAAGACGGAACGGACTCGGGTATGCATTCCATCTGGAGCTCGGCGATCCATTGACTCTAAGATGGTCTCATCCTGGTCCAGATCTTCAGATTGATTTTGCGCATAGTATCCAATGGCAAGTTGGGTTCCATGCTCTATGGTTCCCGCATCGGCAGCGAGTTCATTGATCAGGATTCGTGCCAGCGTGGTCTTCCCTTGTCCGTTCTGCCCTACAATGGAAATGCGGTCCCCCCTGTCAATTTGCAGATCAACACCATGCAATACGTGATTGTCCCCGTATGACTTCCCTACTCCGGACGCTTTGATGACCGTGCGACCGGATCTCGGAATCGGCAGAAAGCGAATCTTCATCGTCTCATCGGCAGTGACATCCAATTCCACTCGTTCCATCTTGTCGAGTTGCTTTTGCATCGACTGTGCCATGCTCGTTTTCGTTGCCTTGGCCATAAAGCGCTTGATGGTCCGTTCGCGATCGGCAATCACTTTTTGCTGGTTTTTATAGGCGGACTCCTGTATAGCCCTACGCTCCACTTTTTGCACCTCATATTTAGCATAGGGAACGGGATAATCGTACAAATTTCCCATTTCAATCTCCAGGACTCTTGAAGCGGTGTTTTGCAAGAATGCTTTGTCGTGCGAAATGAGAATCACTGCTCCCGGATAGTCGCGGATATATTCTTCCAGCCAGATGATGGCCTCGATGTCCAGGTGATTAGTAGGCTCATCCAGAAGCAGTAGATCAGGTTCCTGCAAAAGCAGTTGCGCAAATTGTGCTCGCATTTTCCAACCGCCTGAAAACGTGTCCAGACGATGCTCAAACTGCTTTCGCGTAAATCCCATTCCTTTGAGGACGAGCTCGATCCGTTTATCGATACGGTCTGCATCCAAGCCATCTACTCGTTCTAGCTGTTGATTGTAGTCCTCCAGGAGGCGCATGTATGCGTCTGACTCAAACTCGGTCGCTTCTTCGATCTCTTTTTGAAGCCGATCCAATTCCCGCTCTGCTTCCAGGGTGTCTGCAAAAGCTTCTTTTGCTACCTCCCATACGGTTTTGCGATCATTGGACTCCAGGTATTGGTCCAGATAACCAATCTTGACATCATTTTGTACTTCTACCTTGCCCGCATCTGGATTGATCTCTTGTGAAATGATCTTAAACAAAGTGGTCTTGCCGGCTCCATTCCTTCCTACAAGGGCGATCTTGTCCTTGCCCTTGATGAGTACGGTAATGTCGTTAAAGAGTTTTCTGTCTCCATAACGAATAAATAAATTCTTGAGATGGATCATAGAATCAGGAGTGTGTCAATTCCATGTTGCGGTATCTGGCATTTGTGCAATCACCGAATACGGATCTTTCATACCGCTTAAAATCCGCTCCCAAAGGGACAGCGCATCCGATTTAAATAGAAAATTAGAATGCATGTCCGACACCATCCATGATCCTGCGGACAGTTCCTGATCAAGCTGGCCAGGAGACCATCCCGAATAACCCACAAAAAATCGAATATTCGATGGCTTAATCAATCTCGAATCGATCAGGAACTTCAATTTTTCAAAGTCTCCGCCCCAATACACGCCCCTGCCTACCTTGATGCTTTCGTCAAGCATGTCCCCCACATTGTGCATGTAGTGAATGGTATCTGTACTCACTGGCCCTCCATAGTAAAGGTCAGTTTCAAAATCAGGAAAATTACTTATGAGGTCTTCTATCCTGATGTCAAGCGGTTTGTTCATAATAAAGCCGACCGTACCCTCGTCATCATGCTCGCATAGGACTACAGCCGAACGTCGGAAGTTCGGATCCATCATAAATGGCTCCGCAAGTAAAACATGGCCCTTAAGTACTTCAACTGCACTCATACTTTGAACTGACAATCTGCTAAAATTTTTATCGAATGACAACCTCTACAGCACATACTTAACATTCCAGCAGTAAAATTCCGATCACACAACATCCGCTTACCTCGAAAAAACCAAGAGAACGACCAGGTAATTAGATCCCTTCACAGAAGCAGAGATCAGCCTTATATCAATGACACCGGGTAAAGGCTCAACCGAAGGCTATGAACCTTCCAAACCTACAGCATAGTCTCTGTCTTGGGAAGCACGCCAACCCAGCTCCTTGGTCACGTCAGAGGAGCGCAGCTAACCTCGCGACTAATGCGGCGCATCATGCCCCTCAGTACTTTGCCATTTCCACCCACCTCATAGTAGTCATCCATTCCAGTAGCAATCATGCTTTGAATGGTGCTTACCCAACGAACCGGTGAAGTCAATTGCTTAACCAGATTTTGCTTAATCAGGTTGACCTCCTGATATCCCTTTCCGTCAACATTCTGGTAGATCGGACAAGAGGGCTGTTGAAAATCGGTCGATTGAATCGCTTCGGCGAGCCGCTCTTCCGCAGATGCCATCAGAGGCGAATGAAAAGCACCTCCTACTTGAAGTACGAGTGCTCTTTTAGCGCCTTCCTCCTTAAGCAGTTCGCACGCGTTCTCGACTGCAGTGATTTCGCCAGAAATAACCAACTGCCCCGGGCAATTATAGTTGGCTGCTACGACTGTTCCTTCCGTAGAGGCACAGACGCGCTCAACCACTTCATCCTCAAGACCTACGATGGCTGCCATCGTACCAGGAGACTCCATACATGCTTCTTGCATGGCCTGTGCACGGGCAGAAACCAAGCGCACACCATCAGCAAATGCCAAGGCACCAGATGCGACGAGCGCAGAAAATTCTCCTAGACTATGGCCGGCCATTCCAGCTGCTTCCGGCATATCCTGGTGTGTCATCGCGGAAATCACAGAATGTAAGAATACAGCAGGTTGTGTGACCTTGGTCTGTTTCAGTTGCTCCTCGCTGCCTTCCAGCATGATCTTGAGAATGTCAAAACCCAAAATGTCATTGGCTTCTGCAAAAAGTTGAGCCGCCTTTTCATCATTCTGAAAGCTTTCGGCCATTCCAACAAATTGTGATCCCTGGCCTGGAAATATAAGTGCAGTCATGGTTGGTTAGTGAAGTCTTGCGCTGATTAAATTCAAAAATTCTGAGCGGGTCTCCTCTTTTTCGAATTCTCCGACAAAGGCAGAAGTTGTCGTCACAGAATTCTGTTTCTGAACTCCTCGCATCATCATGCACATGTGTTGCGCTTCCATTACAATTGCTACTCCTAGGGGCTGGAGAACATCATGAATGCAATGCAAAATTTCGTGCGTCAACCGCTCCTGCACCTGTAGACGACGAGCGAAGACGTCTACAACCCTCGGGATCTTACTCAATCCAACGATGTGACCGTCAGGGATGTATGCAATGTGCGCTTTCCCAAAGAATGGCAGGATGTGATGTTCGCACATGGAATACACCTCAATGTCTTTGACAAGTACCATTTCACTATAATCTTCCCGAAAAAGAGCGGAACGCAATATCTCAGCGGGATCCATTTCGTAACCTGAAGTCACAAATTGCAGTGCCTTACTCGCTCTCTCAGGAGTCTTTAGTAATCCCTCTCGATCCGGATCTTCTCCGATTTTGGCAAGTACATGACGATAGTGTTGCTTTAGGTCGTCTGTTAGCTCCGTATTATAGAGCTCCTTTTTTTCGTAGTTCATTTCGTGTCTAGGTTGTGACATTTGACCAAACCACATTTGGTCAAAATAGTTGGTCAAATGCGGGGATAAATTTAGTGAAATATGGTGTGGCCTGTTTCTATGCAGTGGCTACTGCCCGGGTTATTTGCTTGCTCACCTTAATATTCAATAAGTGTCCGCAGGCGATTAGAATCCCGGCCATGGTGGGTAAGAACAACGGTGCCCCGGCAACATGCTGGTGATCGGCCAATGAAATGAAAATCAGCACAAATCCAACCAAAGCAAAGGATATTGGTAGGATCTTTCGGTGCTTGCGATATCCCGCTACAAATGCAGGTACTGCAACCAACACCGCTACTGTAATGAATACGACCTCAGCCGTATGTCCACCAAGCCAGGCAATGCCCTGAAAAGCGGAATACGCGAGCAGTATCGGAAGGACCGAACAATGCAGTGCGCACAGTAGAGAAGCACCGGTACCAATCCAGTCCAAATACTTTGCTT
>JAHQVP010000281.1 GCA_019634275.1 Saprospiraceae bacterium | reverse complement strand
GGTGTGATGAGCTGATAATGGTAGGTACCACTACTGGGCAAACGGTCTCCTCGAATGGGGATGGTCGTAGTGCCCACGGTCATGGTAGATTCCTCTTGCGAAACCACTCGCCCTGCGATATCCCATATTATGAGTGTTGCTTGACCTTCATATGTTGAAGTAACCTCCAAGAGGCAGTCATCCTTGAAGGGGTTGGGATAGAGTCGATGGGTCGTGTTTTGTTTATCGACCATCTTCCCCATTAACTTAATGGTGGTGGATGCTTGCCCATGATACACTTCTGGTGCAAGCGCATTACCATCTAAGGCAATCGACTGGGATGCCTTGGTGGCTTGTCTTGCCTTGACGTGCAATTCGATCACGGAGGTGGTGATATCGAGGTGTGTGGCAACAGCCTCATGCCAACTCATCCGAACATGATCCGTGAACTGATGCACGTGTTCGCTAGAAAAACCAGGCAAGTTTGAAGTGGCATCAATCAACTCAATTCTTTCTGGATCGAAGCCTAAAGCCAATTGAATGCCTTCCAATTTTGCTATAGATGCATCTAACTTAAACTCGATTCTATACGTTTCTTCTGCCACCATATCGAAGTCTTCATATTGCATGGAGACAAACGCCTCTTGATTTCGAGCACGGTTCTGGTCAATGGCAACATCCCCATTGACATCCCCCACTTTTGCTCCTCTAAACCGCAGATGTTCTTTCTGCATGGTTTGTGCACTAAAGTGAGAAACTTGCTCACCCAATTGATTGTGAAAAATCCACTGGTCGGCAACCGGCAACTGCTCGGTTTTGCCCAATAAGTACTTGCGCAAGGTGATGAGATCAGCAACCGAAATGTCCCCATTGCCATTCACATCCGCCGCCTTGAGCCGCAGTGGGTCAGTAAATGTGGTTTTTCCAAGAATGTGCTTTGAAATTTGTATCAGATCAGCCGTCGAGATGCCGTCGATAGAGACATCGTCGTGATCCATTCGCATGGTGTGAGGCGAATCGGTCATGTCATAGCCAGAGAATGCATACTGCCCTTGATCATCTGTAAAGGCAGTCTCCAACTGGTCTTCGGTTTCCAGCATGACGATGGCTTCTTGCAAGGGGGAGCCATCTAATGTTCGCACTGATCCCTCAATGCCAGATCTCTCAGGACATCCTCCCAGCGGCGCCTGTATATCCAGAATGACATCACAATAGCTGGCATTGCCATGACTATCTACTACCCAAAACTCAACAGCTTTGGTGCCTACATCAAAGCAGCCCAAGTTTAACTTACGGGCGGACGTATCGGGCGGCACCGGATTGCTGTCAGATTCTGCTTTCCAACGGATGCGAAAATCATTAAGCTCAGCATCACAATTATCATGGCTGCTCAGGTTAAGTTCTTCAGCCCAAATCGTCCCGATGGCGGTATCGATCACCGCGTTCTGATCAAGGTCTATTGGGAAGAGTTTGACCGTAGTGGAGGTAATGCAAATGGCAGTCGGGGCCTTGCAGTCCACCACCGAGAAGAAGTCGGTGCAATACGATGAAACATTGCACTTGTCGGTGAGGGTCCAAACTGCTTTATACTCTGCTACAGGGAGATCAGTCACTTGCATTTGAAGGGTCTCGCCCTCCTCCACAAGATGAAAGCCCTCCGGTATGATTCTGAATAGTTTCCAGGCCACCCTCATGTCTTCCGGAGCAGTACAGTTATCACTAACCTCCATGGTATGGTCAAGGTCGTAGGTGCATTCGGTACCAATGCAAAGAGTGTCCAGATCACAGTTTATGAATGAAGGTCCGATCGTATCCTTTACATATATGATTTGCTCATACTCATAGTAGTGATAGTTTTGATTGCGGTACCACTCTTCATGATAGTCTTCCACCTGGCGACACCAATCGATGACTGCCCATGTTCGGATGATTTTTTGACATACACTGTCCGCACCATATAGCACGTCGGTGGCTTGATCTTCAAAGTGAATCCCAATCTCTCGGCACGCATCAAAGTGCCGAAGCATGGGCTCGGGAGTGATCACCTCTCCTGCCGTACAACCGTACACCGTTGTGTCCTTAGCAGGCCAGATAATTTCTTGCTCATAGAACGGACAGTCGTTCACGATTTCGATGCGCTGTTTCAACACCAATGAATCATCTCCGTGTTGACTGCAGATTCCATCAATGGCAAAAATGCGCTCAATCCATCCTTGTCCGCACTTTTCCAGATGTACCTTTTGTCGCTCTCGTATTTCGACGAGACAGTTGTCGTAGACGATTCCATTCTCTATGGTATCCTCGATCCACTCATAGAATTCGTACCCAATCGGTTCTGTATCATGGTACACGGGTCCCTCCGCAAAAATCGGTCTTGGAGGATCGTAACAAATCTTGTCTTTTACAATCGTATGCGTGACACTGTCGTATAGGTTGCCATACGTATGGTGCCCTATGTCGTATGTACCAAAGACATCAAAGTGCCCCGAGTCGATCTGATGCTGATAGTATTCTTGGTAAGCTTTGCATGAAATGGTAAGATCTGGTAAGCGCTGCACCACCTCAGGATTTGTCTTGTCTTCAACAAAGACACGCACCCATAAATATGAAATATTACAATGTGCATCAATGGCCATAAGCTCCACCAGTACGGGTTCCCCAGGGCAGGCGTCTTCACAGCAGAAAGGAATCTGATCGGTCCATCCATATCCGATGCTGTCGGCACAAAGTGTCGAATCTTCTTGCAGCCATTTGTAGTAATTGTCGTAAAAGTCTCTCACCTCGCTCGCTTGAGTAGAGTCTGTCGTATAGGTGCAGGTTGAATCCCAATCCACCCGTCTTCCCAGTACCGTCAGCAAGTGACAATTGTCATACGTACCCTCGTCAAAATTGGCAACGTCAATCCACGTTACCTTCGAGTAAGAGGTCAACCCTACCTGTGGATCCTTATCTGCCACGATGTAGGGGGCTCTTCGGTCTTCAGTGACAATGATCAAAGTATCTTTGCTCTGGTTGTGACAGTCATCACGAGCTACTACTCGGACAATGTGCTTCCCATAGGGTAAATCTTGAAACAAAAGGTGAGGCTCTTCCTCCTCTGCACCGTACGAAATATGTCCCGTGGACCAGATAAGATCGATGGTCAAACTGTCAATGGGTGAACAATTGTCCTTAACCGTGGGTGCCGGCAAATAGCCATGTGCTACACATCCGAAATCCAATGTGGGATAGTACAAGGTCTTGTAAACGCGCGATGTGTCTAACCCTGCGACGTCATGGTGCTTTTGAATCTTGATCCGAGGATCAGCGAAGGTAATTTGGGGACCAACCGTATCGATCACTTCAATGCGTTGCTTGCATTCAAGAGTATGCTCATCTCCGGTGGCAAAAGATTTGATGGTCCAGGTTCGGTCGATGATATAGCTTGCATGACATCTAAAAGATTTATGATCCTCATACTTTATGGAATATTCGCATTGATGTTTGGAGGCGTAAAGTGAAAAGCCATTAAATGATGGCGATCCTGCAATGGTCGGATCGTCTGGGTTTAACAGAAATGAGTCACACAGTATCGTGGTGTCCGATGGACATACCATCTCGTCCAAAATAATGCGCTGTAGCCATATGGTATCGGAACACAAGCCTTCATTGCCGGCCTTATCTTTAGCCGACCAATCACGTCGGATGTATCCCGTATACTCAGGATCTTCCAGGAGATCAATCCATTCACTCCGTAGCGGCCTCACCACCACTGAGGTATCACAATTGTCGGTGACCGAAGGAACCTTCCATGCATCACCAAATGGGTCCCAAATGTCAGGATCCAAACATATTGAAGTGTCATTTTCGCAGACCAACTGTGGCTTTGTACCATCCTGAAGGGTCACATAGGTCTGACATGATCGTCGTGATTCGCGATGAACTACAGTAGCTATAAGTTGAATCCCAGCATAAGAAAGCGGTACTGGATTTGGTACCAGGTTAGTGCCATCAATGGTCAATGTGACATCGAAAGCATCAGGGCAAGCAAGAGGTCCTGACGACATCAGCATAGAAGGAGTGATCAACTTTTCACAATTCTGATCAAAGGGAATATTGATATCTCCAAAGCAATTGAATCGTGCTCGGGCAAGATCATCTGCGATGGACACCTCCATTAGATTTTCGTAAAAACAATTGCCTTGACGCTCGGTAAGCTTGACCTCATAGGGTCCTCCATTGTTGGAATCCCACTGAATAGAGACCGATGCGCCTTGTGCAGACCCGACAATGGATCCGCCTTCAACAACTTCCCAGGCATAGGTGCTTGTAGCTGAACGGTCAAATGTCACAGAGAGCTCTTGGAGCGTCCCGGGACAAACCTCAGCACTTGCAAGAATCGGGTTCGCTGTCGGACACTGCGCTTGACCTGCGGTGGGTCCTATAAAGACCATACCGAGGCAGAACAGTGTTCCCAATATATATTTTGATCCTGGCATTTTTCATTTGAATACTCGCTAGCACTACCTCAAATATTATGCCAAATTATAATATGTATAAGGATGTATATAAGCGACATAAACCTTAAAATAAAATATAATATATTGAGAACCAGCACAATGCGTCACCAAAGAGCTTGGTGATCGGTAGCAAGCAAGACCTTGTCAAGATTTCGTCTGATGGATTAGCAAGAATCAAATAGAAATGGGCCAGGTGATAAGTGAATTTATAATCATCTGAGATTATAAATTCCCTCTCTCCTAGCCCATCACAATTCTTACTAATCTTAAAACCTAATCAGCTTATTCTCAACTGTTTGAGAACTGTGTCCGATCTTGAAACAAACCACTTATAAGACGGCCTCAAATCAAAAAGTCACCAAGAAATTCAAAAATAAATCGACCGATTGCCAGCCCACCGCATATTCTTGCTGTACTTGCCGCATTGTATTCGCAAATAGATTTACATTCGGTGGGCAAAAATGAACGTGCACAATGAAAAATGATCCATCTTCCAGGCTGTCGAACCGAGTCCTTGAAATGCAGGAGTCTGCAACGCTTAAGATGACCCAAGATGCACGCAATCTCCGGGCACAGGGGCATCACGTAATAAGTCTCAGTGTTGGAGAACCTGATTTTGACACTCCAGTCCATATCCGGGAAGCTGCCAAGACAGCATTGGATGAAGGGCACACCCGCTATACTCCAGTCTCTGGCACCAAGGAACTCCGAGAGGCCATCTCGAGAAAGTTTAAGAGAGAGAATAATTTAGAGTACTCTGCCGATCAAATTGTAGTCAGCAATGGCGCCAAGCAAAGCATCGCCAATTTGGCGTTGGCGCTGCTTAATCCTGGAGATGAAGCCATTCTCTTTGCTCCCTATTGGGTCTCGTACAGTGCCATTGTTGGTTTGGCTGGTGCTACTCCTGTCGAACTAAAAGCATCGATCAAAGATGACTTCAAAGTAACACCCGAGCAGTTGCAGAAAGCCATCACGGATCGCACCAGGATGGTCATCTTCTCGTCGCCCTGCAATCCGACAGGGAGTGTTTACACCAGAGAGGAGTTAGAAAGCTTAGCAGATGTCATCTGCCAGCACAAACAGATCACCATCGTATCAGACGAAATTTACGAGCATATAAATTTTCAAGGGAGTCATTGTAGTATGGGTACGATTGAGGCCGTACGTGAGCAGACGGTGACCGTTAATGGATTTTCCAAAGGGTTTGCCATGACGGGATGGAGACTTGGCTATCTCGGAGGACCAAGCGACATTGCAAAGGCATGCTCCAAGATTCAGGGCCAATTTACCAGCGGAGCCAACGCCTTTGGGCAGCGGGCTGCGATCAAGGCTCTGGAAGCTGATCTGGCACCCACTCGTGAGATGGCTGCGGCCTTCCTACAACGACGAGATATGATGATAGGACTCTTAAATGAGATTGATGGCCTGGAGGTAAATATTCCACAGGGAGCATTCTATATCTTCCCAGACGTGAGTGCCTTTTTTGGAAGATCCTCTGGTGATAAAGTGATTGAAAACTCAGATCATTTGGCCACCTATCTTCTCCATGAAGCCCATGTTGCCGTTGTCGCGGGTAGTGCATTTGGAAGCCCTGAATGCATGAGAATATCCTATGCCGCCTCAGAAGAAGAGCTGAGAGAAGCAGTACGGCGAATCGGTTTGGCTCTGAACAATTTGCACTAGGCAGATCCTTTGCTGGCTTGTGCAGCCTCTAATTTCATGCGGTCGGCTGTCTCTTTGCCCAGGTAACGATCAATGAGGTAATGTGCCAAATAGATCACCGGCGTCAGCACTATGGCCATAAAGACCTTATAGGCGTAATTCATAAGTCCGATGGCCAAGACCAGGCTCATGCTCCAACCTGCTCCCAGGTAAAATGCAATGAATAACACGATAAAAGAATCAATGAGTTGGGATATCAAGGTGGATCCAGTTGCGCGCAACCAGATCGATTTCTCTCCGGTAAGTTTCTTGATGCGATGGAAGACGTAAACATCCAGGATCTGACCCACTAAGAAAGCGACCAACGAACCGGCTATGATCCATAGTCCCTGGCCGAAAATTAAGCGAAAGGCGTAATCATAATCTCCTACCTTCTCGCGAAGAGCATCCTGATCCGCTGCAGAGAGATCAGGTAAAATATGCGATGTCGGCCAGAAGTCTGCTGGTGATAAATTAATCGCAAAATAAAGGAAGACAAACGCGTATAGAATCAATATGATGGCCATGTTGCTCAGTAGGCGCACACCCTTCAAGCCAAAGTACTCGTTGATTACATCGGTAAGCACAAAAACCACCGGCCATAGTAGGACTCCAGCAGACAGATTGAATGACAGGGATTGCTGACCAAAAAGAGACCAATCAACGGGGATCCAACCCAAGGTTTTCTCCAGAGAAAACACCTTAACTCCCATAAACTCCGCGATCAGTGCATTGGCAATGAAGAATGCTCCTAAGAGGAGAAAGAGTCGCGTCTGTTTATGGGTATTTATGTCTGTAGTCAACTTCATCTGCGAAATCAAGAAAACAAGATTGTCCAGAAGATGTTTACGGGGGGTAATGGACAAGTTAGTCTTATTTTCGCATCAAATTAAAGCCGATGGCCACCATTCCAATTGATTTAAAAGAAGGGAAACTTGCAGGAGGAGAAATCATCGTTGGTATTGACCTTGGTACCACAAATAGCCTTGTTGCCATTGTGGAAAATGGGCAGCCTCGGTCTGTTAAAAACAGCAGAGGAGATTCCGGACTTGTTCCTTCTATCATATATTTTGGAGAAGATGGCAACCCAATAGTCGGCGACAAGGCAAAGGATCAGTTGGTGGCCCACCCAGAACGGACAATATATTCCGTTAAAAGATTAATGGGCAAGAGCTATGGGGACCTAGACTCCATGGCCGATTTCTTTAGCTATAAGATCATTGAGAGTGATGAAGAAAGCCTTGTCAAAATCAGGATTGATGACCAGTTTCATAATCCCGTGAGCTTATCAGCGGTCATTCTTGCTGAACTCAAGGAGCGGGTAGAAAAAGCATTGGGAAGGAATGTGCGTAAGGCTGTGATCACCGTACCCGCCTACTTTAACGACGTTCAGCGTCAGGCAACTCGAGACGCTGGTAAATTGGCGGGCCTGGACGTCCTACGCATCATCAATGAACCGACCGCAGCTAGTTTGGCCTACGGATTGGACGCTGGAGAAGAAGCTAAAACAATCGTCGTATATGACCTGGGAGGAGGCACCTTCGATGTTTCGATATTACAGATGGAGGGAGGAGTATTCGAAGTGCTCTCAACCCATGGAGACACTTTTTTAGGAGGCGATGATTTCGACCAGGCCATTGTTCAGTACTGGATAGATACAGATCAGCTCGGGGGCCTGGACATGACTGATCCTACTGTTCGGCAACAACTTAGGTTGCTCGCCGAAAAAGCTAAGATCACACTTTCTAAAACCGATCAATTCACGGAGACTCTGCACGATCACACCTTGTCGTTGAGTCGCTCTCAATTTACATTGTTGGCAACTCCCTTGGTCGATCGGACTTTACGAGCGTGTCAGCATGCCCTCCAAGATGCAAAATTAAGCCCCAAGGACATCGACCATGTCGTGCTTGTAGGGGGCTCGACACGCATGCCTGTCATTAAAGAGCAAGTCAGTACCTTCTTTGGCCAAGAGGTATATGACGACTTAAATCCTGACGAGGTTGTGGCTTTGGGTGCAGCCATCCAGGCAGACATATTGGCCGGCAATCAAAAGGGTTTCTTGCTGCTGGACGTTACTCCCCTATCCCTGGGAATCGAGACGGTCGGTGGATTGATGGACGTCATCATACCGCGAAATTCTAAGGTCCCAACTCAGGTAGGGAGAAACTACACCACTTCGGTAGATGGCCAAAAGAATCTCAAAATTGCGGTCTACCAGGGGGAACGAGATCTAGTCGAAGACAACCGAAAGCTCGGTGAATTTATACTAAGGGAAATCCCTCCCATGCCCATGGGTATTCCCAAGATCGAAGTGCAATTTCTTATCGATGCGGACGGCATTCTCAAGGTGCGTGCTGCCGAACTCCGAAGCAATACCGAGCAAAGTCTTGAAATTCACTCTGCATACAGCTTGAGTGAGGAAGAGATGTCATTGATGCTGATCGACTCCTTGCAGAATGCTCAGCGTGATATTGCCGAGAAAGCCGTGCGAGAAGCCATTAACGAAGGGCAGCATCTCATAAAATCTACCGAGAAATTCATTGTTCAGAATGAGAGGATTTTTGACCGAGCGTTTTTAGAGAACTTAAACGACTTGAATAAGGCAGTCCAGATCGCCATTGATGAGCGTGATAAAAACAAGATCGAAAGAGCCATGGAATCGCTCAATGAATATGCTACACCGCTGGCACATACGGCCATGGACAAATCCATACTCGATGCCATCAAGGATCAAAAAGTATGAGATGAGATTGCTCATTGTGCTCGTTTCTCTGCATGCATTAGCCCTCCAGGCTCAGCAGATGTCCAGTCTGCGACAAGAAGTAGACAAGCTGATTCGGTTTGAAACGAACATTTCCTACGAAGAGATCCCTGGTTTTATAATTACCATTCTGGACAATGGACAGGTTACATCACTTGGCTATGGAACGTATGCAGATCACGCGCCTGACAGCTTGGGAAATAAGCGCTTTCAAATTGGGGGACTGACCAAGGTACTGGTCAGCCATTTAGCCAATCTGCTGTTGACAGAAGCTGAGCTGGATCAGTTCGTTACGACATTCGTTCCCAGCTATGTGGGAACAGCATTAGACAAGATCACCATTCGTCAATTGCTCTCCCATACCAGCGGAATTTCGAAGATTCCGAACAACCTGGCAGAAACGCAACAATCGGACGGGGGACGATATGCGCAATATGATCGAGAGGACCTGTATCTCTATCTTCGGGACCTCCCCTTGACGCCAGGCAAATACAGTTATTCTCACATTAACTATTCTCTGCTTGAGCAAGTGCTTGAATCAAAAACCAATGAGTCGTTGGCTGAACTTCTTGCCTCAGAAATCACGGAAGCCTGCCAGCTCGACGCCACGCAGTTTGGGGCTCCCAACCGCATCGAAGTGGGTTATGGTCGATCCGGTCGTGTTGTCGATCCCTGGCAGTTCGCCTCCTTCGCAGGTTCTGAAGGGCTTACCTCAACCTCCCTTGATTTAGCCACCTACATGAAGCACTGTTTTTTAAGCGAGGATCGCATTAGCTCCACTTTTCAAAAGCAGCTGTTCAAGGTGGCAAAAGTGACGTCCTCCAAACGCTCCTTTGTTGGATTGGGTTGGCACTTTTTTGAGCACAAAGGACATCAG
>JAHQVP010000280.1 GCA_019634275.1 Saprospiraceae bacterium | reverse complement strand
CTCCTCGATGGTCAGCATGTCTGCAAGGCCTTGCAGTGGATGTCGGGTTGCCGATTCTAAATTAACAATCGGTACCTGTGCAAATTGGGTGAATGATGACATGATGGGCTCGCGATAATCTTCGTCTCTAGAATCTAACTTAGGGAAGGCACGAATGGCCAGCAAGTCGCAATACTGAGAGAGCACGGCAGCCGCTTCCTCAATATGCTCGCTCGTACCTTGGTTCATGACGGCGGTGGGATCAAATTCCAGGGGCCAACCACTGGCCACATTCTGATCAAAAGTATCCAGTCCCAGTAGTTGCGCGGCCCGCAATGAACTCAACCTGGTGCGTAAACTAGGGTTAAAGAAGACCATCCCCAATGCCCGACCTGCTGCCTTTGGTATGTGTTTATTGTTTTCTCCCTTCCAGGTCATTGCCTGTCGAACAAAATCTTGAGGACTAGCGAGATCTTCGACTCTGATGTAGTTTTTCATATCCGCACAAATGAGAAAGTCGAAGCTACAATTTTGTTGGAGACCGTAAAGGAAAGAGGTCGCTAGGGCACTCCAACTATGCTGAGCATATCAGGGCGATGCAATGCTCCACCCCCTCAAGCCATCTGAGGTCTCCAAGAGATAGTGTTCCTTTCCATGCAGCGCCAGTACCCGTGCCTCCTCCAGATCCGAAGCAGGTAGAATGGGGCTGTAGGGCTGAATCCCGGACCTCATGGGTGAAAAGTTATGGGCAATCCTACTGCTTGACAGAGGGGTCGATATTTCTTCTGCGTTGCTGATCGGAATGGTGCCCAGTGTACCGTCGGCAAGCGCAGCGTAGAGAAACCGATGATCGGCTCCCCACACGTCTAACCACTCGTGCCTTGGCAGTGCAATAATCTCTCCGTCATGTTGCACAAAATTTGACTGTCTTCGGGTACGATAGTGGTTTCCTAATGCTAGATTCTCGGCCGGTTTTTTTGCCTTTTTCTTTTGGTGCGCAACGAAGGGATAGGGGTCTATAGGTCCATTCGCATAGATTCCAAAATGCAGATGTGGGGGAGTGGTCCTGGCATTGCCAGTGTTTCCCACAGTCCCGAGCGTGTCTCCTTCCTCAATCCAATCATCGTCTTCGGCTAGAATTGTGTGCAGATGGGCGAAATAGAGCGTTAGTTGTTTCTCTGCGTTGCGCATCCAAACCACCTTACCACCTAGTCCCTTGGTTCCGGCAAATCGCACTCTTCCTGAGCATGGGGCAATAATGGGAGTGTGCCTCTTGGCAAAGATGTCGACTCCGTGATGTCTTCTACGGCCTCCGTCGCGAGGGTCTCCAAAAAAACTGCCGATGTCATAATTCTTACCACCCAACACAGGAAAGCCCAGTAAGGGGCCACGTTCAATGAACAATTCAAAATTGCCTCCCCTCAAAAGTTCAGGCTGAATGCGCAAGAGGTAAGTCGCATCTTTGCGTGGCTCGAAGACGAGCTCCATGGTCTTGTGATCTGCCGATGCAACTTCGACGAGCGTGGTCGATTCATCCAGGTTCCTAAACAGGTCGATGAACAAATTGAGCTCTTCTGAGACCTGGTGATCTTCACCAGGTTTTAGGGAAATATTGATCTGCTCTCCGCGCCTCACGTCAAATCGAAAGCCACGGGCACTTGTTTCTTGCTCCGAAAAGTAGAGTGACTGTCTATGCGGTACCTCTATGGCGAGGGTTTGCTCAAGTGCCTGCGTGGATGCGTCCAACCATTCCCTTCCCAGAGCCGTTTCTGCCAGGCCCCCGTCTTTGAGCATGGTGGCGTATCGGTCATGATCATTTCGAGGCTGGTATATTTCCGGGACAATCTCTTCTGTACATCCTATGATCAATAGGAAAGTGAAAAACAAGATGTGTGTTCTACGCATGCTGAAGTTCGTGTGCAATGAAGCAATGGTGACCAAAACCGGGAAGAGCTAATGTAGTATCGGATTCCGATTTACAAAGAATGTAACGCGATTGGCACTTCATTTATTTGTCACTTGGCTTTTGCCAGGGCACCTGACCTCCAGCCTGAATGAACTTCATCATGAGACCGTTTAGTTCTTTAAATTGATCGGGGTTTTCTCCTCGAAGGTTGTGTTGTTCCAGTGGGTCTGCAGCCAGATTGTACATTTCTTGGGGACCGAAAGGACTGTTTTGCAACAATTTCCATTCATTCAGTAAGACCGCCTGGATAGTGAGCCCTCCGTAGCGAGCATTGCCTTCTCGACGTACAAAATAGAGCGGCCTATCCCGATCGGACATCTCGTGGCCTTGTAAAACAGGTAAGAAGCTTAGCGATGGCATCTCCTCGGGATGGGATAGTCCGGCGGCTTCTAGGACGGTCGGAAAGATGTCCATAGTGGCGGCGCGGTAATCCGTCGAGGACGAAGCCTTGACTTTACCTTGATTCCACACTACGCAGGTTGGTACCTTCAGCCCCCCTTCGTATACAGATTGCTTGCCGTCGCGCAAGGGACCATTATTTGCTTCGTCACGAAGCAAACCACCATTGTCACTGGTAAAGATGATCAAGGTGTTTTCGTATTGTCCAGTCGATTTAAGCGTTTCGATCACTTTGCCTATGCCATGGTCGAGATGCTCTATAAATGCGATGAGTTTGGCGCGCTTTGGAGATACTTCCGGCTCTCTCAACTTCACTTTTTCCAGCCAATCCTCTGGAGGCTGCACTGGAAAATGTGGTGCATTATATGCGAGGTATAGGAAGAAGGGATTCGCCTGATCTTTGCGTCCCTCAATGTAATCGATTGCCCAGGTAGTAAACAGATCGGTGGCATGCCCTTCGGGATCAATTACGTGCTCGTTTTCGCGCATGTAGTTGATTTCGTGCCTGCGTTTCAGCCAGTAGTCATCCATCATGTCTCCAAGCCAACCATGGAAATAGTCGAACCCACGCTCATTGGGAACATTGGGTGATTCAAGTCCTAAATGCCATTTACCAATCAATGCAGTATGGTAGTCCCGCTGGTGTAGGAGGTCAGGCAGCAGCGAAATCGATGGATCTAAGTAGCCCCAATTATCAGATGCGTATGTGCGGATGACCCCAGGCACGCCTACCTGGTCCGGATAGTTTCCGGAAAGGAGAGAGGCTCGGGTTGGAGAGCAGACGGGGCAGTTGGCGTAGAAATTGTCAAATCGCATGCCGTCGGCTGCTAAGGCGTCGATATGTGGTGTTCGGATGTCTTTTGTACCGTAGTAAGATACATCATGATAACCTTGGTCATCGGTGAGTATGATTAAGACGTTGGGCTTTTCTTGAGCATTGGAGTTTGTTAAACAAAAGAACACAAACAGAAAGACCACAGAACGAGCATGTAAGAACATAGGATAGCAAGATGCGTTAAAGGGGGAAAATAGGATTTTCTGCTCAGGCATCTAAGGATCATTACACTCGCCCCTTTTGTATCTTGCTCCAATGAGAATACTATTTATCGGGGTTCTTTTTCTCTTGCTCGCTTGCTCGACAGAAAAGCCGCAGCAGGTTGATGGGCCATTGCAGCCTAATGTACTTTTCATCTTGGCCGATGACCTGGGCTACAATGACATCAGTTGCATGGGCAGTAAATTTTATGAAACGCCCAATATCGATCGCATTGCGGAAGGGGGTGTTACTTTTTTAAACGGGTATGCAGCTTGCCAGGTCTGCAGTCCGTCCAGGGCCAGCATCATGAATGGTAAGTTCCCTTCCCGGCATGGCATCACAGACTGGATCGGCGCCGGAGCTGGGGAAAACTGGCGGAAGGCAAAACGCTATACACGATTGCTGCCTCCCGAGTATAATCGTCATCTGGATCATGATGAGATCGTCATGCCGGAAGCCTTTGCAGACGAAGGATACAAAACGTTCTTTGCTGGTAAGTGGCATCTGGGGAATGAAGGATCTTATCCCCAGGACCATGGCTTTCAAATCAATGAAGGAGGTTACGAAAGGGGAGGCCCCTATTCGGGAGGTTTTTTCTCGCCTTTTCATAACCCACAGATGGAAGACCATCCCGATGAGGTCGGCATGAGCCTGCCTCAGAAACTGGCCAAGGAGACCTGTGAGTTTATGACCCAGAGCGCTTCGGATCCATTCTTTGCTTATCTCTCTTTTTATGCTGTTCATGCTCCGATTCAGACTACCCAGTCCAACTGGAAGAAGTACCGGCAGAAGGCAGCAGACAGGGGAATCAATGAAAAAGGATTTGAAATGGAACGTCGACTGCCTTACCGCCTTCATCAGGATAATCCCGTGTATGCGGGATTAATCGAACACATGGATGATGCGGTGGGTACTGTCCTGGACAAATTGGAAGAGTTGGGCATAGCAGACCATACCATTGTGATCTTCACATCGGATAATGGAGGTGTAGTTTCTGGTGACAATTTCTCTACTAATCTGAGCCCTCTTCGCGGGGGAAAAGGCTATCAGTGGGAAGGAGGTATTAAAGTGCCCTACCTGGTAAGAGTCCCATGGCTAGGTCAGGCGGGAGTGCAAAGAACCGATCGGGTGTCCAGTATTGATTTTTATCCTACTCTGGCCCATTTAGCGGGTGTTCCATTGCCAGACAATCAACAGGTGGATGGAGTGAGCGTCGTTGATGTGCTTAAGGGCGAGCCGGTATTGGAGAGACCACTGATTTGGCATTACCCCCACTATGGAAACCAGGGAGGCGATCCTTCGTCGGTCTTGATCGAGGGTGATATGAAGCTGATCTACTACTGGGAAGATGCACATGTTGAACTCTATGATCTTTCCGAAGACATTGGAGAGCGAAAAGATCTTGCCGGCGATCGTCCGGCAGAAGTGGAAGCGCTTTCTACTAAGTTGATGGAAGCCCTGGAGGAGCATCAAGCCAATAGGCCTGTTCCTGATCCTAAGTACAGTCAAGACTCATTTGATCTCAGACAGCAGCATTTCGAAACCACGGTTCTCGAGCGAGTGGAGCGCCAACGCCGAGAAATGCTCAGTCCATCATATCTGCCCAATGAAGATTGGTGGGGAAGCCAAGAGAAAGAGTAATGAAGATGGCGTTTGTACCTCAATATCTTAAGGGGCTACTTTGCCAAATACTGTTTCGAAAGTCCTAACTTTCAAGTGCTATGAAACTTGCTAAGAAGGCACTGGATGACCGGCACCGGGTCTATCTCATCATTTTCATTATTGTCATCCTCGTGTTGTTTTTTGAATCTGCACAACAACTCTACTATGTAAAGCGGTATGCCATCTTGCCAGATCCTGAGTTTTGGAGCATCCTTAAATCGCAAAGCAGAAGATGGCTGGTTTGGGCACTCTTTATTCCTCCTCTTAATCTATTGATACAGCATCATGTAGGCGAGCTAAGGCAGCGAGCATTTCTCTGGCGCATTCCTGTTGTGATTCTATTATGCTGTGCATGTGCGGTGGGCCTTGTTGCCATCATGGAGCTGTGTATCGCAGGAATGGGACTAGATGTAAAAGCCCTACTCAGTGAGTTTCTTCCCTTTTTCTTCTATCAGAAGGGACCGATTTATTTGGCGGGGTATGCGGCTACTGCTTTCGTTCTTGTCTATCATCTGGAGAATCGTCAATTGAAGGTGGAAGTTCTCGGTTTGGCAGAAATGAAGGCCGCAAATGTTGAAATGGCCGCCCGAATTGCCGATTTGCAACCGCAGGAGTCGCATGTACTTTCTGTGCGGGTAGGTAAAAACCGAAGACTCATCCCCGTGAGTCAGGTGATCTGGGTAGCTGCGGATGACTACTGTTCAAGGATCCACACCAGGGAGGGGCGGGCCTACTCCATGCGCATTTCTTTGAAGGCCTTGCAGGAAACGCTCGGATCGAACTTCATTCGGGTGCATCGAAGTGCCCTGGTTAACAAAGCTGAAATTCGAGAAGTCTCCTATGCCCATCCTGCATCCATTCTGCTGCTTGATGGCACGCGGGTGCCGGTAGCACGCAGCCGCATGAAAACCTTGAATCAACTGTTCCCTGCACCCGGTTAGCAGTAAACCGCAACTGCGAAATTACCGTCACTTACTGCAATTGGCCAGCTGTGGTTGTTAAAGCAAGGACGTAGAAGCGTTACTCTGCCATGAAAACTATGGAAATAAAGATCCTTGGGCTGGTGCTCAGCATCTCTTGTCTAGTGATACCAGTCGCTCAAGCTCAATACGCCTATCGTCCCAGCATCGATCATCCCTTTGGCCTGCTTAATCCCGAAGCTCCTCCTGAGACAGCTGATTTTGCTCCCCTGGTCGGAGAGTGTGATTGCCTCTCCCAGCGCAGGGCAAAAGATGGCGAGTGGCTCCCGGAGGAAAAGATGCTGTGGCGATTTTCGTACATCTTAAATGGCATGGGGGTACAGGATGAGAGCTTTAGGGAGGATGGGTCTTTTTCCGGAAGCATTCGGCAGTTCAATGCGGACTCGAGTAAATGGTATGTGCACTGGTATTCAAATACAGGAGTGGCTTCGCAGCTTCCGGCATGGGAAGGTAGCATGGTAGAGGACGGCAAAATTCAACTGTATCGGCCACAGACAGCTCCTAATGGAATGAACGGGTTTTATCGTTTGACCTTTTACAACATGGAGAAATCCGGGTTTGACTGGATCGGCGAATGGGTAGATGAACAGGAGACTATCGTATATCCGACGTGGAAGATCAGCTGTGAAAAAACCAAGGATTGAGACAGAAACATCGTCGGGTTTCGTCGCAATGAATGCGAGTGCTTTATGCACGATTGACCAGATTAGAATGGATCAGCAGCTTATCCGGTATTTGCGATATTTGGTTGCATAATCAGCGCGTCGAATAGATTAAAAGAAAACATGGTGAGGGCACCAAAAGTACTTGATGATTTGCTGCAGTTGGGGCATCCTTTGCTTTATGAAAAGTCAGCCGAGGTTAAAGTACCGGAGGAGCTGAGCAAAGTTTCTGATTGGGCATCAGATCTGTCGGATGTTGTAGCGCAAATTCGAGCTACCTACGGATTTGGTAGGGCCATCGCTGCACCTCAGCTGGGGATTATGAAGCGCCTGGTCTACATGGATGTAAGTGGTCCAGAAGTCCTTATCAACCCTATCATTTTAGAAGCCAGCACAGAAATGTTTGATGTCTGGGATGACGAGACAGTTCCTCCTCCCTTCGTTGTCCCCGAGGGCACGGAAGCAAGAGATTTCATCACCGCATTCCAGCAGCAGATGCT
>JAHQVP010000279.1 GCA_019634275.1 Saprospiraceae bacterium | reverse complement strand
TCCTTATCCAACCAGTCCGCAAATATATCAGTATTGGGTTTATGTCCAATTGCGACAAAAAATGCTTTGACGTCCAGTGTCTTCTGTTCTTCGGTTTGATTATTTCGCACAACCACTCCGCTGACATCTCCATCCCCGATTACCTCGACCGTCTCCGTATTCCAATGGATTTCGATGTTTTCGGTTTTCATCACGCGTTCTTGCATGATCTTGGAGGCCCTCATCTCATCTCTTCGCACCAGCAGATGCACTTTGGGACAGATTTTGGAAAGATAGGAAGCTTCCTCTGCCGCGGTGTCTCCGCCTCCAACAACAGCCACTTCTTGGCCACGAAAGAAAAAACCATCACAGACCGCACATGCGGAAACGCCACGATTCATAAAGGTCTGTTCTGAGGGGATGCCCAGCCACTTTGCACTGGCTCCGGTCGAAATAACTACGGAATGCGCCTGAAATTCTTCACCCGATTCCGACCAAACCCGATGCACCGGTCCAGAGAAATCCACTTTTTCAATCATCTCGCTGCGGATGTCTGTCTCAAAGCGCTCCGCCTGTCTTTTAAACAGGTCCATCATCTCTGGGCCCATTACGCCATCGGGAAAACCCGGATAGTTCTCCACATCGGTAGTGATCATTAATTGACCTCCCGGATCGCTGCCGGTAAACAGAATGGGTTCCAGTCCTGCACGAGCGGCATAAACGGCAGCCGTATAGCCTGCAGGGCCAGATCCAATTATCAAACACTTATGAATATCCATCATGGTAAAATTTAGGAAGCGGCAAAAATAGCGTATCTCACGCAGTTGACCTCACTAATACAAACAAATGCCTGTGGATGTTCCCATCGATGGAAATCTCTCGCCAATAGATCTTCCAGCGGACTTTTTCGAATTAATTGGATGCATACGCCGTTTATAAAGCAAATTGCATCAAATAGTACGAAGAAATGATGATGACTTCCCTGCTGTATCCTGCTGCTTTTCTGCTCACCTTGTTCGGTTTGGGCCTTTGGATGCTCTTGCCAAAAGCCAAAAGCCTCACTCCAGTGTTTCGGAGCATGTTTATGCTCGGAGCCGTTAGCTGGATCGCCTGCCTGGTGGTCATTGATGCAGAAGCCAGCCACAAGTTGCTGATTGGAGCGAGAGATCTCTTGTCCATTGGGATTGTCAGCTTAATTCTCCAACAAGCACGGTCTAATCGTGCGGTAGGGCTCGCTATCTTTATTGGCACTGCCTTTTTTGTTCGGATATCGTATTGGGATATTCTAAAGAACTCTTTCGTCCCCATGCCACAGGATGACAGTGTCCCCGAACTCCTGGTCGAGCTCGCATCAGTCGACGATCTACCAACAGTAAAGCAGGCGCTCGAAGGCCTTGAGGTGACCATTGCATCTGCTTTCGCACCTGATGACCCCACCATCACCGAACTGGACAACTACTTTTTAATCGATGCTGCTTCTGATGATGAGGAAACAGCACGGCGTATATTGGAGGGCCATGATCGCGTGCGCTGGGTGGAAGAAAATGAAGTCATCCACCTGAAGCCTATTGTGTCAGAAGAAGCCCTTGCTAGCTCACCGGGTACTTCAGATCCCTTGGCAAACCAGCAATGGGCACTCAAAATGATGGAGGCGGAGGGTCTTCACTCTTTTTTAGCCTCAAACCAGCAAAGCCTGTCGCGCGTAAAAGTCGCGGTACTGGACACAGGAGTAGACTCAAAGCACGAGGATTTGCAGGATCACTACACCAGCACAAAGCCGGCATATGACATTGATACAAGGGCCCATGGCACTCATGTGGCCGGTATCATTGCAGCTACTACCGGCAATCAAAAAGGCGTAAGTTCTTTGATGGTGAAAGGCCAATCCTTTATTACGGTAACCAGCATTAAGGTATTTAATGCCTTTGGAGGAGCAACTCAAGAAGGGATCATTGATGGGATGATAGAAGCGGCTGATGGAGGCGCCAAGGTGATCAATATGTCTCTTGGTGGGCGCTCTACTGACGAAAAGCAGAAGGCCTATAATGAAGCTATTTCCTACTGCCAGGCAAAAGGAGCTATCGTGGTGGTATCAGCAGGCAACTCTAACAATAATTCGCGGCTGATGTCGCCCGCCAATGCAAAAGGGGTAATTGCCGTAGCTGCGGTGGATTCCAAAGGGAAAAGAGCGGCCTTCTCCAGCATGGTACAGGATCTGGAGTTTGGACTAGCTGCCCCAGGGGTTGATGTGCTGTCAACCGTACCTGCCAATAAGTATCGTGGCATGTCTGGCACCTCCATGGCCGCTCCCATGGTTTCTGCGGCCGTAGCACTTTGTCTGTCGATGGACCCATCTCTGACCACAGCCGAGGTTTACCAGATTTTACATAAGACAGGAAAGGCATCGAATGCTCCACTTAAGACAGGAAGGATCATTCAACCGTTAAAAGCGCTGCGAGAGTTGGCTGTACTGGAACCCGCTATCTAGGACTGCAGGGCAATGACCGCCTCATGCACTTGTGCTACGTTGTATGGTGCATGTTCGTCGAGATTCAAATCGATTATCTCCGTTGCTTGTTCGTAGATAGGTGCCCGCACCGCAAGTAGCTCATGGACAAACGCTCGCAATTCAGATGCTGACTTTCCCGCAATCAGCGGTCTTTTCCCCTTTGACGAAAGTAATCTAGTCGCGATCGATTGATCCGAAGCACGCAGATAGAGGACCGGACCTAGGTCTTTAAGCAATTCCATATTGTCCGCATGACAGGGCAGTCCGCCACCGGTAGCAAATACCCCATCAGTATATGCCACGCTAAGGCGGATCAATGCCTCTCTTTCGGCCTGACGAAAAGAAGATTCTCCTTCTGAAGCAAATATGTCTGCTATGGTCTTCTGGGCATGCCTTTCTATCTCCTTATCGATATCCAAAAACGGAATACCGAGTCTGCCAGCCAGCCCTTTTCCCAAGGTACTCTTGCCGATGCCCATAAAGCCAATTAAGAAAAAGCGCATACTCCGCCAAGATATGGCAATAAACACTACTTTCGTATCGACCGAAAATAGTCCAGTTATGATTTTGTTGCAGGCAGCACAACCCAATCCCATCATGAGTTTCCTACCGCTGATTGGTATTGTGGTGGTCTTTTACTTCTTTTTCATTCGCCCCCAGCAAAAAAAGGCTAAGCAGCAGGGCCAGTTCTTGGAAAACTTAAACAAGGGCGATGAGATCGCGACCGCCAGTGGCATAATTGGACGGATCAACAAGATTGAGGAAAATACCATCACCTTGCAGATTGATCAGAAGACATTTTTGCGTGTGCTTAAGGCTACCGTTTCCAAAGAGATGACAGAAAGCATCAAGTAGCGACTGTTCAAGCCATCAAGTATGAATCCCGTAGACAAGCAATTGGTCATCTTTGATTGCGATGGTACACTCGTAGATAGTGAACACCTCGCCAACCGTTTCTTTGTGCAGTTGGTCAATCAGTTGGGTGCAGATCTCACCGTGAATGAAGCTGCTCATCATTTTGTAGGGACCTCGTTGGCGTTTTGCATGTCATATACCGCGGACAAATACGGCATCACATTTCCTAAGGACTTCGTTCTAGAGTATCGAGCATCCCTCCAAACCATCTTCAGAAATGAGCTCCAGCCCATGCCATACGCCAAGGATGTGCTCAGACAATTAAAATCCCCCCTGTGTGTTGCATCAAACGGCCCCATGGAACCGATGAAAGACAACCTGCAGACAACGGGTCTACTTTCATATTTCGGAGATCACATTTATAGTGCTTACACCATTAACGCATGGAAACCAGATCCTGATCTTTTCCTTCATGCTGCTGCTCAATTTGAGATGGATCCAAGCCAATGCTTGGTCATTGAAGACAGCTCAGCCGGAGTCCAGGCTGCACTAGCGGCTGGCATGGATGTACTACACTTTTGTCCTCCAGGCCACAAAAGCAATGTCACCAGAGATGACATCACTACCATTGAGGATCTTCGCTCCATTCCACTCTATTTGAACTGAGCGCAGATCACCTTGAGAGGATATCCAGAAGATTTTTTGATAATCAGAAGATAAACCCGACCACGCCACATTGGCGTCTGGGAACCAGAAGATCGTCTATCGGAGAATGGTGATGTTGCCTTTCTCGATGTGTTGATCCCCTCCAATGCAGCGTACACGCAAATGATATCCGTATACGTCAGGCTCCAATTGTTGGCCATTGAAAGTACCATCCCAGCCAGAATTCTGATTATTCGTCTCAAATACCTTTTGTCCCCAGCGATTGAATACAATCAGATCCACTTCCTCTAGGTAAAGTCCTCGCACAAATAGAATGTCATTTTGACCATCCCCATTGGGACTAAAGGCGTTTGGAAGAAAAATATCAGGACGTTGGCAATTGACCATAATTACGGTCACCGTCACTTGCTTACTGGTAGTGCATCCAGCCATGTCCGTAATGTCTACAGTGTAGGTTGTCGTCTGAGGTGGAATAGCCACTGTAGACGAACTTCCCGGCGTCTGCAAATCATCTGTTGGGGTCCATTGATAGGTAGCTCCTACTTCATTCGTAGCCATCAAGGTCGTCTCTTCACCAAAGAATATCGTGTCAGGATCGGCGATGACCTCAAAACGATCGTCTATGTCACTCACTGGTACCGTAACGCTGTCTAACACCATACAACCATCCTCAAAAAACATCATGGCCACATAGGATTGAGTAGCGTCAGGTCGCACGACGACACTTTCGCTTCCTTGACCTAGTGAAATGTCCTCAGCAGGCAACCAAAGAATCGAATCAAACAGAAAATCAGAGTTGCTGGTCACCGTGATTCTAACGGGATCTCCTGCACATCCGGGAGCATCGGGATCCAGGGTGAAAATCAAACTTCGTACTCCAAGGCGAAACGTATCCGTGTAAACACAATTATCTTTGAAGCCCTGTACCTGATATGTTCCATCTTCTGTGATGGCAAAAGTGATGCTGTCTCCCGAGCCTAGTGGCATGCCGGATGGAGAGGTCCATGAAAGACTGTCAAACAAGTCTCCGCGCGCAACCAGCGTGATGTCATCACCAGGGCAGGCCATGTCCGTGGGAGAAGATCGAAGAATGTCTATTTCAAACTCATCAGCAAAGAGTATTGTCGAGCGGAATCGCACCACACAAGAGGGATCATTCGGGTCGGTTATTCTTACCGTGACGGTCGTGGTCTCAGAAACATTCAGAGAAGGATTGGGTTCTGACGGGTCTGCAAAAAGCTCCGCAGGAGACCAGTCATAAATCAATGCGGGGTCCCCATTGGGGTTTAGTTCAACTTCTCCCGGCATACAAGCCAATATGGTGTCGCTGATGGACGTCACCACCAGTTGTGTGTCTACCGTAATTCTGAAAATTCCATCTACAAAGCACTCCTCATTAAGTGGATCGATTGCTCGCACCCGCAGTGTAATGCTATCGCTCATGTCAATCAAAAAGTCGGGTCTTGGGTCACTCAAATTTCCAAAATATGGATTGGGTGCCCATTCATATATGGCATCTCGACTGAAGGGAGATTCCAACAATACGAAGCTGGGGCCACAAACATATACGCTTCGTTCAAAGTCTTGGAATTCCTCACCTAAGACCAGTATCCGGCGGGCGCGATATGCGGTGCAATTGGGATCATCATTGGACGACAGTTGGACTTCATAGGTCCCCCCAGAGGCGTATGTGTACGTTGGGTTTTCTTCAGTACTCACAAATCCTGGATTAGCTGGATCGCCAAAGGTCCATTCATAACTACTGGCCCCTACAGAGGTGTTGATAAAGTCTAAAGTGAGTGAATTACACTCCTTGTTTATGTCAAATGACAATAAGACATCGGACTCAACGACGACGATGGTGATGCTCTTGGTCAAAGTACATTCTCCATTGGGATCGGTAATCGTTACGGTATATGTAATTGTCTCTCCCGGTGCAGAGATGGGATTTGGCAAATTAGGATTATCCAGATCTTGCGCCGGGCTCCAATTGTATTGCAGATTAGGATCTGCCCCAGTGTTGATAAAGACCGAGCTTCCGGCACAGACGACGAGACTATCGCCATCTTCAAATCCTCCCGGATTTAAACCCAGACTCACCGTAGTCTTAAACCGTACCATACAGGTTTCGTCATTGGGGTCGGTTATGGTCACCGAAAATGTGGTGGGCTCGGTTATGGTCGCCAAAGGATTGTGACTGGTCGGATCCGAGACAAGATTCTCGGGGCTCCAAGCATAAATTAGGTTGGGGTCACCCTCCGGATTGAGCGGGACATTGATGCCAGTACAGCTAAGGATGGTATCCCCTATGCTGGTCACGACCAATTGGTCGTCAACCTGGACTCTAACCACTCCTGTAATCACGCAATCTTCATTAAGTGGATCCACCACTGTCACATTGAATGTCGCGTCCGCATCTAGGAATACATCCGGCGTAGGATTATTTAAATCTGAGAAGTAGGGATTGGCCTCCCAGGTATACAGGTAGTCTGCATTTAGGGATGGGTTGAGGAGCACAAAGCTGGGACCGCACACTAGGATCGTCGTATCGAAATCCTTAAAATCTTCTCCTGCAACAGGAAGGCGCTTAGTGCGAATGGCATTGCAGTCGTCTCCTGGCAAGGTAAGACTGACTACATAGGTGCCTCCGCGCGGATACGTGTACGTTGGATTTTCTTCTGTACTAAAAACATCTGGATTGGCAGGGTCACCAAAGTGCCATAGAAAAACGCCCTCATCCCCTATGCTGGTGTTGGTAAATGCCAGTGTAGTGGAACCACAGTCTTTAGCCACCGTAAAATCAGCAATCCTGTTCTGCACCAGTACCACTTGAACATGAATAGACTTTTCGATGGTGCAGTTAAGAACAGGATCAAAGATTTCGACGGTATAGGTAATGGATTCCGCTGGAGTGCTAATGGGGTTAGGGTTGGTTGGATCATCAAGATAAGTCGTAGGACTCCAAGAATATTCGTACTGAGATGGGGCAAAAGGATTCAGCTGCACAGAGCTCCCAGAGCAAATGGTAATGGTATCGCCATCACTAAATCCAGTACCATCAACACCAAGGTCAATGGTTTGACTCTTCGAAGTAGTGCAGGATGCATCAACGATTACATTTTGTGTAACTACAATGCTAGACGTTCCATCTATTCTGAAGGAAGGATTGGGGCCCGAGAATTCTAAGGTCTCTCCATTGTCCTTCGTAACAATATATGACCAGACAGATGCTGAGTTAAGGCCAATTGACTCATCGGTAATTTGTACGTCAACTACATCTGCACAGATTACCTCTGAGTCAACTGAAAAGTCTGTAAATACGAGTCCATCACAATCCACGACATTGTATTCAAAGTCACGTCGCGTCATGGACATTAGTCTTCCATTGCGATATTCTTCTACACAAATCCCTACTAAGAATTGTCCAATGGTATTGGGTGTGCCGGTAAGTTGGCCATTCTCATCAATGGCTAATGGGGTTCCACCAAGCAGGTTGTCTAAGTTATACGGAGCAGCCCAAATGACTTCATCATAAGGAGGAAAACGGGGAGGCTGCGGACTTGGAATCTCACGGGACGCCCCCATCAAGGGAGCACACAGACGGTAGACCAGTGAGTCACCATCCACATCCTCTGCAGAATGATCGTAGTTGATCTCCTCATTAACACAGATAAATATTGGAGGCCACTCCCTAAATTCTGGAGTACTGTTGCATTCTGTAAGGGCATCTTCGGTTACCGTAGTCACAAAAGAGGACCCCGTTTCGAGAGGCTCTACAATGTTGACCAGGGTTTGATTTCTACAGCATCGCTGGTAGACCAATTGATATCCTCCAGGGATAAATGGCAATTGAATGGTATCAATATAAAAGGTCTGTTGCACGCAAACACCGCCCAAACCATCGATACAATCAGTGAACTGAGAGAGGGTATCATCAGCATTGAAAGGAATCAACAATTGGCCAAACTGCCCTAAATGAATTTGAAGGTTGTTGTTAGCATCAAAAATTCCAACCGAGGCCGGATCATCGTATACAGCCAATGCACTGCCATTAATGCAATCACGATATACAGCCACTTTCACCTCATAGGTGTCATTTCCTAAGCATCTATAGGTGATTTCTCCGCCGACGATATGCGTGGCAGACAAAGAAATGGGCAAGGCCAGTGTAGCCAGTAGTACTACAAAGACGGACTTCATCAGCTTGTCTAGCACACCACGATATGATTGTTGCGATCTACTCATGCCTCATCAGTTTGATCTTCGTATTTCAATGATCTCTACTCTACGCTCACGAGAAGCAGGAACAGAATAGATTGAATTTCGCTGATCTTCCAAAGCGTCACTTATATATTCAGGTGCCGTTTGTTCTCCCAATGCCTCTTCAACGATTACCAATTGACCACTGCGGAAATATGAACTTAATGGTGGTGATCCTGCCGCTCGTAACTGATTGATGACGGTGCTTATCCTGCGATCACTTAACACCTTGTTGTATGCATTGGTAGCACGAGGACTGGCAAAGCCCTGAACGACGATTTCGATTTTCTCCCCTGCAACGAGTGCCGCCTCTAAAGCACCTATGAATCGGATTAAATCATTATTACCTTCTCGTACATGATACTCAAAGAAGCGGTCAATATCGTCGTCTGCCACCACCTTAGCATTGCCCACCAATGGCCGGCTATACTCCGATTTAAACTCTTCCTTTCTCGCCATGTATGGTGGATAGGTCTCCTCATAGGTTGATTTCGAGGTACGACGATATGTGCGCGGATCTGGATGATCGTTGTCAAAATACATGGCCAAAGGCATGTAGTCTTCAAGCAGTCCCTCTTTGAGATAGACATTTCGGGTGATCTTCGTGCCGGGGGTGTTGCGGGTATCCAGCGTAAAGGTTTCCGGGCGATATCCTCGACGTGAAACTGTAATCTCGTAGGCTTTGTCGCGCTCCAGTGGAAATAAGAACTGGTTTCCATCTTCATTCAACTGGACCACAATCTCTTTACTGGGGTCTGCCAAGTCTCTAATGGTGACGGTGGCGCCCTTGAGTGCTTCACGATTGGCTTCGTCAAAAACAAAGAGTTCCAGGTCCAACAAGGCGGGTTCCAGGTACATTTTCTTAACAATGTCTTGAGACCCCTGCAATCCCTTCGTGCTCACCATCGCCGTGTCAGGCAGGTATCCCTCTTTCTCCGCTACGATAAGGTAGCTCCTGTTCTTCTCCAGATCAAACAAGAATTCGTTGGTATTGTCAATCGTTTGCGTTCCGACAACCTTCTCGTCGCCATTTACCTCGATGAGTGTTACCGTGGCTCCCAAAAGGTCAGACAAGTCCTTCTTGTCGTAAGTCAAGACTTGCAAGCTTACGATCTGTTCGATGATCGCAGCTTTAAAAATGTCGTTGCAGCATGCCTCACTGTCTTCCTCAAGGAACAAGGTGCCTGCTCTATTGCTACTGAAATAAGCGGAATCACCGCTTTCATCTAGCGAAAAGTAAATGTCGTTGTAGCTGCTGT
This sequence comes from Saprospiraceae bacterium, assembly GCA_019634275.1. Lineage (GTDB taxonomy): Bacteria > Bacteroidota > Bacteroidia > Chitinophagales > Saprospiraceae > CAJQNM01. Next base: position 9,226 of record JAHQVP010000279.1, on the reverse strand, counting down.
TGATGGGCATACCCAGGTTCTCGATGTAGGGCTCATCAAGGTTATAGAGATAAAGACTGTACAGATCATACCCCCCAAAGCCCTGATATCCATCACTGCTGAAATATAGCGTGTTAGAACCTTTATGGTAGAATGGGGTGATTTCATTATCTGTAGTATTGACCGACATCAGATTTACCGGGTCACCAAAGGTTCCATTGCTCTGGATTATGCTAAACCAAATGTCCATTTTACCCTTTCCTCCCATTCGATCCGAGGCAAAATACAAGGCTGGCTGGCTCCCATAGGGATCCAGTCCTAGAGCAGGCTGAGTTATAGTATAAGATGTATCGTTGATGTTTTCCGGCAGTCTTATGGGATCTCCATATTGACCGGCATCGCTAATGTCTCGATAATAAAGGTCACAGCGAATGTCGGTTCCATTGACAAAGTCACAAATGGTATAGTACACGCGACTATTGTCCTCGGTATAAGCAGCATGGGCTGTATGACGGAAGGCATCATTAAAATCATCTCCCAATGCCTTTCCAGCCTCATCTCCCTTAGCACTCATCACTTTTGACCAAATCTTGGCGGGCCTTGATTCATCGGATGCAAGAGGAAAGCGTAGAGAAGAATATAACAACGAATCGCCTCTTCTAATCGGGGCGAACTCAGAGTATGGCGAGTTTATCGAATCATGTAGGCGTTCGACAGTAGCATAAACCTCTGGATTTGCGATCTCATCGATGGCCCATTGACAATCGTCCATCTGGCGAGCTGCGGAGCTGGCGTAGTACGGATTGTCCAAAGTAGTTTCTGCCTGGAAGATCATGAAGTTTTCCTTCGCTTCTTCGTACTTACCCAGGTGCTTTTGCACCTGTGCGAGATGATACATGGCGAGTGGGTATTCTCCGTTTTGCTCCAGATCTACCACTTTCTGGTAGTACTCTTCAGCGAGTGTATATGCATTAAAATAGCGAGCAGATTCTCCGGCTTTATACAAAACCGCTATGTCTTCCCTGAAGTCCAAGACTTCCTGATAGTACTTGAGAGATGCATAGAAATTGTGATCCTCAAATGCTTCCTCCGCCGCGGTCAGATACGCTTGCCTCGTCTGTCCCTGAGTGATGCCGAATGTCAGCAGCAGCAGAATTGATATGTGTACTATTCTACTCACTGCAATTAGAATATGGGACATGTTTTGAAATCACCGAGTGGCCGCACTTTGACGATGCGATAGGAGATCCAAATCTCCGGCCCGCCCATTTTATCGGTTGCAATGTCGAACTGAGATACATTGACATCATAGCTCACGCCCACACTGAGGGTGCGTAAATGAATCTCGATGGTTGGAATAATGGCATCGGTGATCGAGTTAAATCGTGCATTCACACCAAGTTGGAATGCAAGTTCTTTTCCTCTCTTATTATCCAGGTAGATGCGGGCAGCAATTCCAGGCACAAATTCTCGGTAAGTACTTTGAAATTGAGCGGCACCTCGCAACAATATGTCGACTGGATCAGCGACCTTGAGCGCACCTATTGCATGCACTGCAAAACGCATCGGAAGGTTTACTTCTGTATCATCAAAGAAACTCTGTGAGGGCCGATTGATGTGATAAAGAGATAATCCGAGGTCTAGTTTTGACCGTCGATTGGGGCTTTGCACTCTTAAGTTGCCTCCCAGGCCGATGTCCATAAAAAAGATGGACGTGTTGGTAAAATCCTCAAGAGTGGGCAGCGATGGATCAAATATGCTCCCGTTAAATTGATTGTCAAATGTGAGGTCCTCCGTTTTAAATTGTCGCTGAGAAAATCCCAACTGAGCTCCCCCTGTGAGGAATACATTCTCTTTTAATTCTTTGGAATAGGATGCGCCCAGTTGCAATTGACTAAGCGATAACTTGCTAAATCCTGCTCGATCGTAATTAAAATTTAGTCCGAATCCCCAGAAATCACGTCCATGCCCTTTCTGGGTGTACACCTTCATATCATAGGTGCCAGAAAAGGTCAAATAATCGACAGGCACGTCTTGCCACTGACGACGGTAATGTCCCATCACTCGTGAATCTCCATGGAAAATACCGGTGAGCGCAGGATTCAATATTTGCGGTCCATTGTAGAACATGGAATAATGAATATCCTGGCCCATCAACAGTGATGGAACGAGTGCCGAACACAAACAGAAAAAGATAAGTCGTAGTCGTCGACCCAAGGTGTCGTGTTTTTGGTTATTAAAGAACAATCCATTTGTGGCAAATATCGTACCACAAAATCGGAGACGATCAGGACAATAAGTGGTAAGAAAACTGATCTATCTCTTCCGTAAATGTACCCTTGGTATGGGGCGCGTACAAGCATGGAATTTGTTTTAACCTATACAGATATTTATAACATATTCACATCTCATTTATACACAGTTACACATAAATATTTATCCAAAATATGCTTGATATTGTGCTTATTACATATATGTACTTTCTATATGTTAATATTTTAATGTGATTTTATTGCCTTCACACTTATTTTGTGGAAATGAAGATTTTCACGTCGAAACAGATTAAAAATCTGGATCAGAAGACCATTGAAAACGAACCCATTTCGTCACTGGATCTGATGGAAAGAGCAGCACATAATTTGGCCTCTTGGATTTTCTCTCATATTGAAATAAGTACATATGAATTCTGGATTTTCTGCGGCCCTGGCAACAATGGAGGCGATGGTCTGGCTCTGGCTCGTATCCTCCAAAAAGAAGGAGGACTTGCCTCTGTGATCACGGTAGAAACGAGCCGATCAGCGGATAACAAAGCGAATCTAGATCGTATTGAACTGACTTCCCTATTTTATTTTCCAGATCTGCCAGTTCAAAGCAGACCAATAATTTTAATCGATGCGCTTTTCGGCTCGGGGCTAACTCGGCCGTTGGATGGTATTTATGCTACCATGTGTGAGTGGATCAATAATTCCTCCTCTCCCACGATTGCTATTGATATTCCAAGTGGATTGCCCTCTGATACCATCTCCATAGATCAACCCATTGTGTCAGCTGACCTGACGCTCACGCTGCAAATGCCCAAGCTTAGTTTCTTTTTTCCTGAATCAGATCCTTTTGTCAATGACTTTATTGCCATCGACATAGCGCTGGATGCTGACGCAATAAGGGAGACCCCTACTCCCATCCTATTGGTCACCAAATCCATGGTTCGAGCATCAATGGCCAAAAGAGCAAAGTACAGTCACAAGGGCAATTTTGGACATGCTCTGCTGGTCTGTGGTAGTCCAAACAAAATTGGAGCCGCTATCTTGAGCGCACGAGCAGCCCTACGCAGCGGCTGTGGTCTGTTGTCATTGGATGTACCTCAGTCGGCGCATAATGCACTCCATGCTGCTGTCCCAGAAGCGATGCTGCTCCAGGAATCTTTGCACAGGAGAATTTCCGATGGGTCACTCGATGTATTTCGGAGCACGGGAGCTGGCTGCGGCATGGGTACGGACGAGCGAGCTCGGCCAAGATTGCTTCATCTTCTGGAAAATGTTTCTTCATCAGTAGTCCTTGATGCGGATGCCTTGAATCTCTTGGCGCTCCATCCAGACCTTTGGAGTCTGGTGCCCCCCCACTCTATCCTGACCCCTCATCCTGGGGAATTCGGGCGTTTGTGGGGCTCTGCGGGCTCAAGTTTCGCGGCCTGGGAAGCACAAAAACAGCTGGCTAGAGAACACCAAGTGATTATCATTCTAAAAGGAGCCCATACCAAGATAGTATTGCCAAATGGGGACACTTACATCAATTCGACCGGTAATCCCGGCATGGCCACGGCGGGTAGTGGAGACGTACTCACCGGCATCTTGACAGGCCTTCTGGCCCAGGGAATGAGTCCAGAGCAGGCGTCTATATTGGGCGTCTATGTTCATGGCCATGCAGCTGATATCGCTAGTCAAACGATGGGACAGCGTGCTCTCATGGCCGGGGACATTATCGAATATCTTAGTAAAGCGTTTATTGATATCTTGCCTGCAAACCATTTACCATGGAGCATATAGTAGTGTTGACTGGAGCAGGCATGAGTGCTGAAAGCGGCCTTCGAACCTTCAGAGACGCGGATGGTCTGTGGGAAGGGCATGACGTGATGTCCGTGGCGAGTCCGGAAGGTTGGCACCGTGATCGGGATCTCGTTCTCCAGTTTTATAACGAACGCAGACGACAATTGCTTTCCGTGCAACCAAACAACGGGCATCTGTCCTTGGTCAAGCTAGAACAACACTATAAGGTATCAATCATTACCCAAAATGTTGATGACCTACACGAGAGAGCCGGGTCCAATACTGTTGTACATCTACATGGAGAACTCACGAAAGTGCGCAGTACGGCTGACCCCACCTATGTTGTGGAGTGGAGAGAAGACCTGAACCGCGGCAATCTCTGTCCGAAAGGACATCAATTGCGTCCACACATCGTATGGTTTGGAGAAGCCGTACCCATGATGGAACAAGCCGCCATAATCACCAGTGAAGCAGATCTGGTCCTGATCATAGGTACCTCTTTGCAAGTATACCCAGCTGCCGGATTGTTGGCCTATGCTCCCACCCAAACTCCAGTGATCTATATCGATCCCAATCCTGCAACCAATTATGAATTGGAACACCGCACCGACCTCAAGATTCTCGAGGGTACCGCGGCCAATGTGCTGCCGCAGGTGGTCCGTGAGCTCCTAAATAAATAAGGGGCATTCTATTGGCCAAAGGCATTTTTTTCTCCATCATCGCTGCTGTCAAAAACGCGAATGGCGACTACAGAGGCAGTAGCTGTGTGAACATCATTGCTATATACATCGCAGGTCAATTCTGTCTTCCTTCCTTTGAAAGATGTCACTTTGGCTACCAATAATACATCATGAGCGAGCGGCGTTGGCTTTAAGTACTTGACGCTGATGGTTCCGGTTGCATAGCGATACACCGGATCTGAATCCAATGATCGGCCCTCGCGCCGATAGGCATCAGCAATCGCGGTGCCCATGCAATGGCAATCGACCAGTGTGGCCAATATGCCTCCATTCAACAAACCTTTCCAACCTGCATACTTATCCTGGGGCGTCCAGGTACACACACTGAGATCACCATCCCAATAGCTTTCGATACGGAGCCCATCCGGGTGCTGTGATCCGCACCCAAAGCATACGTTGTCCGACATAAAGTGTTGGAATACCTGATTCTTCATTTCTCAAATTGTTCAAAACCTCCTTGTGATATATGCGTAAATCTTGCTGGTCTTAAGTGCTGTAGAACTAGGACCGGTGCGAATGTAGAACTCCTCACTTTCGCCGGAGCGTACATAAGCAGGTGTCGTGGCAGCACTGCATTCAATGCGCATAATCTTAGCGCCGGACATTTCGATGGCCTCGTATTTAATAAAATCCAGAAAGAGCGATCCGATTCTGCTCTTTATCAGACTGGTGATGTGCAGAAACATTCGATCATCATTTTCAAAGCCATCGATAGCAACTCCCGTAGCCTCTCCTTCGTCGCTAACTCCAACAATCAAGGTACCGCCATCGGAATTCAAAAAAGCCGCAATGGTCTTAATGATGGGTATGGACAAGTTTTTATCTCGGCTTCCAGTGTAGGTATTGGTGCGAAGGGTAGCCTTAAACTCTACGAACTCAGACTCTCCCATGCTGATCAGTTCTTGGGTGGAAATTTGCTCCCGCTGACGCAAATAGTTGGTAAGTTGGCGGACCATCCGACGTACCAGTTTCAATCCCAACTCTGGTTCGATGTAATCAGAATCGAACAATTTACTCCCGCAAATCGCAATCACTCTTGACTCTCGCACCGCTGCTACTGTTCCCGATCGGACATCTTCATTGAGTACTCCGATCTCACCAAAGACATCACCCGGGCCAAGCGGCTTATGGTCATTGTTTGCCAAGTCCAAAATCAACTTCCCGGAATCCACGACAAACAAAAACTGCGAAGGTGCTGATTCAGAAAAGACATGCTCGTTGGTCAGGTAGGACCTCACTTCTGCTATGCGAGACAGATGGGTCAGCTCCTCTTGGGTAAATTCTGCAAAGAAGGACACCTTTCCCAGTCTTTGCACTATGTCTTCGATCTCAACTGCCTGCTGTTCCATCGCAATGCACCAAGGTAGATAAAAACACCTTCAGAGCGCACTAATCAAGTCTTTGGAAAATCAAAAAGAGCCCTTGCCAATCAGGCAGGGGCTCTTCAAATGCTCTCTTGAAATCTGCCCTATAGCGCCTTACTGATCTTCTCAGCAATCATGTCGAAGAGCTCGGGTGTCTCGGTCATTAATTTATCCACCAGTTCTTCCATGTGTACTTCCTCACTCTTATCAAATCCTCCTACAAAATCCTTGCGTTTGATCTTAGTTTCACATTTTTTCTTGGCTGTTTCCTTCGCCACTTTTTTTCCAGATCCATCAAAAGTTGTGACGACCACTTCCAAGTTGGGCTTTATCGATCCACCTAACTTCCCTACGCCAGCCAGGTCCATAGAATTATTGAAGCGCATCACAATGCTAACGAAATGCTCCCCTTCGAATCCATTCTTCTTTGCGTTCTTAATCGAGCCTTTAGGAATGAGTGCGGAAGGATAATCACTATTGGCAGAGTACAAAGTCTTGGTATAATTGAGCAAAGCGTCCTTCGGCAAAGTTGTCAAACCCGCAGAATTTAGTTCTGGGACAATAGCCTCCCAAACCACATTGTCAGCAATGGCATCCATGTACTTCTCAACCTCCATAAACTTTTCTTTCTCTCGCGTGCCACTTGGCTCATAAGGATCTAGAGTCTTCAGTATTTCGCCTGCTATAAATACATCAAAATTCACTACCGCATATTCATTCTGTGCAATGCTAAACTGACACAACAACAGCGTAAAAAATAGAGCCGCCATTAATCGATTCACTTTGTTAACCATACTTAATTTTTAATTGACTAAATAAAAGTGGGCAGAGGCACAACCTCCGCCCATAAATATGAAAAAAATCCCTACTATCTTATAGTGCCCATGATCGGTGACAAAAAGTATTTTCCGAAACAACTCTGCAACTAGATGTTCTTCGCCAATTTTTGAACGGTTGCATCGACCAGCGAAGGAATGTCCTGCAATAGCTTCATCAACAGTTCCTCCATATGCACCGGCTCCGTCCGATCGAACTTGTTCAGAAAATCCTTACGCTTTATTTTCTGATCGCTCTTAATCTTTTCGCTTGCTTTGTTCGTCTTCTTACCATCCGCATCAAACGTGGTGAGCACAAGCTCTATGTTCGGTTTGACCTGACCACCTAACTTGCCCAGACTAGCCAATTCGATGGCCATCTCAATGCGCAAATTGACGCCAATGAACTGTTGCCCTTCATAGCCGTTCTTTCTGGCATTCTTGATGCTGCTCTTGGCGATCAGTGCTGTTGGATAATCAGAATCACCAGAATAGAGGGTCTTAGTGTAGTTCAGCAGAGCATCTTTTGGCAGAGTGGCAATTTCCACTCCGTTAAGTGCAGATGTCAGCATAGTCCATAGAGTATCCTGAGTGATGGCCTTGAAGTACTTTTCTGCTTTGGTGGCCTTGGCTATTTCACGGGATCCGCTTAACGGTCTGGGGTCCAATGTTTCAATTAGATCTTTGTGCAGGTGCACATCAAAATTAATGACCGTAAGTTCTTCCTGAGCCAGACTGGTTCCCACTAGTAGAAGTACAAAAGCAGGCAGAAAAATATATCGAAATGAGTTTTTCATGATGCAAAAATTAATGGTCCCTCGACGTTCAAGCCTCCTATCGCATGAGGCAAGTGACATTGGCCACAGGCAACAATTTTTTGAATTTTAGATTTTGATCCAACCTGGTTCTCAGCGCAAAATTCAGGAGTATGCCGTTGCTCAATCTGAAATTACCTCCGTAGGTGAGCGTCACTTGAGATATGGCTTCCAATCCCGGGGCAAACTTTATCCAGCCATTCCCGATGTCCTCGGAGAAATTACTGGCAAAAAGTTCATCCTCACTGAATCCATTAATGGAGTTGTTTTCAAGAGATTCGTAGATAAGCTCCGTGAAAAAACTAAATCGAGCTCCCCCAAAATGGTAGCTTAGGCCCAGCATGAGATCCGTGTTTTCTCCGACTTGTTTAAATCTTGCAATACCCGAAACCATAGACCTACGGCCAAAACCCTTAGCACCAGACAACCAAGCCCCCCAACCAGCGGCCTGAATATTGAGTGTATCAAAGGCATTGTTATACGTATGTACCCGACCGATAGCAAAATCAAGTGAACTGCTGTTCCAGTTCTCTCGCATGTACTCCTGCTGAAGGTCTATCAACCGTTCTTTTTGCACTCGATTTATTTGACGAATCTCACTACGCGTATTGAATAATTGCTCGCGGATGAGAATTCGCTCTTCTCGGTTTACCGTGGAATCCAGTTCTTCCCTTAGTACCTTTAGTTTTGCACGTAGGGGCTCTTCCATGCCGGCCATCTCTCTCGCCATATCCCGCAACAATTCAGGATCGGAAACAGGATCACGCTCTCGGGCAAGATTAATTTTCATGCCATAGGAGAAGTGATTAATGCCATCGATTTTCGAAGTTCCGAAAGAGAGACTCATGGTGGATAGAGTCTTCATAAACGGAGTGGCCTTGCGATATTCGTCCAGTCCTTTGCGATCGTAAAGGAGTACCCAAAGCGGCTGTCCTTCGATGGCAAGATCCGGCGCAATGTTGTAGTTCTTGAGCCTCCAATCAACCTTGAAGTCTTGAACCGTACCTGGTCTTCCAACAATCTCCGGAGTCACTCCCATCAGGAAGAAAGCTGGAGAAGAAGGAATATGAAACTCTGACTTGCGCACAAAGTCCTCCGATAATCCAGCTGCATCATCATAGTATTCCTCTTCAGAATAGGTATTGTCATAATACTCATCCTCACTATACTCATCGTAGTTCTCCTCTTCGTAGACAGGCTCCTCTTGAGCGACCAGTGAAGGGAATCCTCCCAGCATCAGGGCGAAGAGCAGGCTAAGCAATCGAGCATTTAAATTTTCCATTTTTATTGTTTCTATCGGTTGATCAAATACAATCTAAAGATCAAGTAACGGTCTCTCCTGGCAGTCACCCAAAAGGGTGATTTTGGCGCTCTCATGGTAATTGGGGATACAGAGTTTCAAGCTCCACGCTTACCAAAGAAAGGCAGCAACAAATGCCCCAAATTAAAGGAGGGAGCCCCGATGGGACT
>JAHQVP010000278.1 GCA_019634275.1 Saprospiraceae bacterium | reverse complement strand
GTCCGAGATTGAACAGAGAACGTCTTCTCGAAAAATGGAGCTCTATGCTGCAATGCTCGACAGATGCAAGGGAAGGTATGATGAAGGATATGAAGTACTCAAGTCCAATCGGTTAAACGGTCTTAAGAAGCTGGGGTTTGTTCCGGACAGCGTTGCCTTACCCCCTTACTTTGTCGATGTGCCTGCATGGGACAGTCTGTCCGAGATTGAACAGAGAACGTCTTCTCGAAAAATGGAGCTCTATGCTGCAATGCTCGAAAACTTAGATTACCACATTGGAAGGCTGCGGGATTCATTGGAAACAATGCAGCTTTGGGAAAATACGCTTGTCTTCTTCCTTTCGGATAATGGGGCCGCTCATCGTGACTTTTACACACACCCTACACGTGGACAATTCATACGCGCGCGGTACGATAACAGCTATGAAAACATGGGAAAACCGACCTCTTTTGTATCCTATGGCCCTGCCTGGGCCCAGAGCTGTATGGTGCCCTATAAACATCACAAAACAAGTACTGCAGAAGGAGGCATCATCGTCTCCGCAATACTATCTGGCACCAATGTTTCGAGAGGCAATACCTACCAGCATTACACCTCGATCATGGACCTGGCTCCTACATTCTTAGATGTTGCAGGTGTACAAGTTGATTCGATATATGAGGCACGTCAAGTCCAGCCCATGCGAGGAAAGTCGATGATGAAGTCCATCTCTCGAGATCAGTCTTTGCATGGTCCAGATAAAGCCTTTGCCCTTGAATTTAATGGGTCTATCTACTATCAACGTGGTGAGTGGAAACTTGTAAATTATCGCAAACCTTATCGTGAAAGTGGGTTCGAACTATACCAAATTAGGGATGATCCCGCTGAGCAAACGGACCTCCGCCAGCAGTACCCCGTCCGCTTTCAAGAAATGATGATGGCATGGAAGGCATATCAAAAGCAAAATGGGATAATGATGCAGGACGATGCAGATGCCGCACGATTTAACTACTGAGACGAACCCTTCAATTTACCGCAAAGTAAGACGTATCTTAAAACTTGATTCGCACCGTGGCCGCAAACATTTTGAACATCGAAGACAGACCATATCGTCCTCTCACACCAACATGCTCTCGAACATTTTTGAGGTAAATGCAAATGAGATATAGAAGTTGATTGATGAAAAATAAGATCATCCGGAGTGCCATTGGTCCGATACTCTTTCTGTTTCTTCTGATGCTTGGTGCTCCGACAAATATGCCGACTGCCGCTTTCTCGGTTGTCGCCATCACGCTGTGGGTAGGCTGGTGGTGGGTAAGTGAAGCACTGCCCATTGGCATCACTGCACTCCTCCCCCTCGTACTTCTTCCCTTACTTGATGTGGTGGACATCAATGCGCTTACCAACTTCTACGCTAATCCAATCATATTCCTATTTATTGGAGGTTTCATTATTGCTCTGGCGATGGAGCGATGGAACTTGCATCGTCGAATCGCCCTCAACATTATCGCAAGAGTTGGAACTAATCAGCGACAGATTGTCCTTGGATTTATTGTAGCCACTGCCTTTCTCAGTATGTGGATATCCAACACTGCCACAACTTTGATGATGCTCCCCATCGCCCTTTCCATTATTGGACAGGTGGCACATGTCCAGGGGGCCGCTTCAAAGGATTTTGCCAAGGCCCTTGTACTGGCCGTAGCCTATTCGGCTTCCATAGGAGGACTTGCCACTCTGGTCGGGACTCCTACTACGCTGATCATGGTGGAGTTTGCACAAGCAGAGTTTTCCTATGAAGTGCCATTTGATCGTTGGTTCTTCTTTGCTTTCCCTCTCGTGGTTGTTCTCACACTCTATCTCTGGTGGCACCTAACCAGAACGGTATTCAAACTGACCGATGTCCAGGTACCCGGATCCAAACAGATGATCCAAAAGGAGCTTACATCGCTGGGGCAGATTAGCCGTGAAGAAAAAATCGTTTTGGTCGTCTTTACGCTGGTGGCGCTTGCGTGGATCAGCAGGCAGTATCTCATCAAACCGTTCTTCCCAGCAGTAAGCGACACCACAATTGCCCTCATGGGTGCCTTATCTCTATTCGTCATCCCCAGCTCAAACAAGCCTGGAGAGATGGTCATGACCTGGGAGTGGGCCCGGCGTTTGCCGTGGGAAGTGATATTGCTTTTTGGCGGTGCCTTTGCTGTGGCCGGCAGTTTTCAGATCAGTGGCCTCACCGAATGGATTGGGACTCAATTGACCGCACTGAAAGGGATGCCCCTCTGGCTCCTGATCTTAATCATTGTCACCGTTGTCAATTACCTGACTGAACTTACTCAAAACATGGCCACCTGTACACTCATGCTGCCGGTACTGGCAGGTCTTGCCCAGGCAGTGGATGTTCATCCCCTTGGACTTATGATCTCGATGACAATTGCATCTTCGTGCGCCTTTATGCTGCCTGTAGCCACAGCACCCAATGCCATTGTGTTCGGCAGCAGAGAACTGCAGATGCAGGACATGGTTCGCGCTGGATTTTCCCTCAACCTGGTATCCATTGTGTTGATTACAATCTACACCTACTACGTGTTGCCGTTAATATGGAATATTGACCTGCGAACTTTTGATTTAAATTTCTAAGCATTCCAAACAATTCTATTTTTATAGGGTTCTTACAATTAAACTCAATCAAAAACATGACGAATCAGGAAGTAATTCAGCGGCTACAAGATGGAAATGCTCGCTTTGTGGAAGACAAATTAGACGGCAAGTTGCAAGACAGCTCCCGTAGAGGTGACCTTACGGGAGGTCAAAGCCCCTATGCGATTGTACTAAGTTGTGCAGATAGCCGAGTCGTTCCTGAGCTTGCCTTCGATACCGGCCTGGGCGAGATTTTTGTAATTAGGGTAGCTGGAAATGTCGCTAACAACTCCTCCATCGCAAGCATAGAATATGCCGTAGCACACCTGGGAACCGGTATTATCGTGGTCTTGGGACATGAGAGCTGTGGCGCCGTCACTGCGGCCGCTGCTGGAGGAGACAATGGTCACAACCTAAATCATCTGCTGTCACACATTACTCCTGCCCTATCCGCCTCGCCCGAAGGTGCAGCGATAAATGACATTGTGAAAGTTAACGCCCAACTCACTGCACAAGAGCTTAGCAATCGATCTTCGATTATTCGAGATGCGGTACAAGGTGGTAAAGTGCAAGTGCTGCCAGCATACTACAATCTGGATTCCGGCAAGGTCGATTTCATCTAGATAAAGAACAGCAGAGCAATAAGCAGCACGCCAAAGTAGATGGCAATGCTCTGTGCTCCAGCATAGTCTTGCGCAAGTCGCTGTCCGAAGAATAGCATCAGCAATGAGATTGCTGATGCTTCTAATCCGAAGATGAGCAGGTCATTAAAGCCATTAAAAGCCAGGTAGATCACCCCTGCGGCGCAAAGAATTCCAGCGAGGACTTCGGCAAGGGTCAGCATGATGAACATGGGTGTGGCGAATCTACTCAGAAGGGATTTGCTGAAGTGTGACTTAATCCAATCCCGATTACTGGTCCAGTTAAAAACCTTGTCCAGGCCAGACTGAAGAAAAAGGATTGCGAAAAAAACACCTGCACCATACTGTGCAAAAACATTGGGAACAAACAGTGACTCCATATGTCTAAGATACATATTGGCAACTCTAATTAAGCGAGTATGACCTTCCGGCAAGCAGTGTATGGGGACGTTAGGCGCATCATCCAGCTCTCGGCCGATGATCCTCTTGGGAGTCAAAGAGAGGATTGAGGGACTGCGTGCTCAGATCGAAGCTGTGCGTATTCATAAGGATCGAAGAGGAGAAAAGATTGGGAGGAGTCTCTTCGAATGGGCAATTCATCGTGCTCGATCTCGTGGCACTCACGTGCTGCAAATGACTAGCGACAAAGCCCGTCCATCGGCACTGGCATTCCACGAGTCACTAGGTTTTGCTGCCACTCATGAAGGCATGAAAATGCACCTATTAGCACCTTTCAGTTTCGGTACTTGCCTATGATGGCTCGTCCAGGGAAAACATCACTCACCGTCTCTCCTTCTCGCACCACCATTTTTCCATTGACGAGTACATGGGAGATGCCCTCTGAAAATTGAAGCCCTTTGAAGTCAGCACGATCAATAATGGTGTTGGGGTCAAATATGGTGATGTCTGCGTCTGCCCCTACCTGGAGTCTTCCTTTTCGACTCATCATAGGTGATATCTGCTCCAGTCGCCTCGCAGGCATGATCGTCATTTTTGCGAGAGCACTCATAAGATCCGTCACTCCCTCTTCTCGAACGTACTTACCCAATACCCTGCTAAAAGTTCCAGCTGTACGAGGGTGGGCTTTGGGATGAAAAGGCATTCCATCAGAACCAATCATGGTGCGATCATCTGCTATGCCCTTCTTAATCCATTCCGGTTTCATCATATGGATGATGACGATTCCACCGGACTTCCTCTTTTCGTGAAAGGTCTCTTCTGTAAGCCGCTCTCCTGTTTCCTCCCACTGGAGGTCTTCATACGAAATGCCTAGTTCTTCTTGCCATCCCTCATCGAAAATGGCTGATTCTATAGAGGTCGAGGCTGCCGTATAGGGATATACTTCGGTCGACACATCCAAGCCTTGGTCTTGTGCGGACCGCACCAAGTCCAAGGTTACTTGAATTTCACTCAAGCTAAGACTGTTGGCATGCACAATATGCAATGGTGCCCCCGTCACAGTGGCGTTGGCAATTGCTTCATTGATCCCGGGTAGTCCAAATCCACGGGTATGTGAAAAGACAGGAGCACCATGAGCAGCGGCAATCTGATATACGCAAAGCATTTCATTGGCTTTCGCTCCCGGATAGTAACCCACTGGCACGCCAATTCCCAGGGCACCTTTCCCGAGCTCTTCCTCGATAATTTTCCGTAGCTGCGGCAGGTCCTCTTCTGCAAGCGACTGATAGCCAGACCGCCCCATGTTAATCTGTATTTTAGACAAAGTGGGGCTGTCAAATCCCTCCCTTTCAATAGCTCGTTTGGCTTCTTCAAAGTAGTGTTGATATTGCTGCATGGCCATGGCACGCAAAGAGCCATGGGGCACCGTCGCGCCATAATTAACCAGCGAATTGCCTCGCTTACTTTCGATCCATGCCTCAAGAAATGCCACTCCCCCTTCGAGCTCTAGGGCGGTCGTCACCCCATCGCGTACTTGGTATTCATGCGCTTCATTGGTCATCCCATGTACATGGAGATCAATAAAGCCTGGAGCAACTACCTGTCCCTGGGCGTCAATGGTCTCATATCCCCTGATCTGCGCAGTGGTGATCTCCGCAATGCGTTCTCCATTGATGCCAATATTGCGAACGGCATCAAGTCCCGTCTCAGGATCCATCACTCGTCCATTTTGAATGACAATGTCGTACCCTGGCTGCGCAATGAGAGTCGACTGAAAGAAAAGCAGAAAGATGTAGGTAAGGAATCGCATAGCAGATCAATTTCGAAGACAGAAAGTACAAAATTGAGCCAGATCATATTTTGCCAATCCGTGATGTGACGACCCCTAGGATAAAACTACTTTACCAATCGGGGATCATCCCAAAGGTAGAGGCGTACCAAAGGGGAAACTCCACCAGGAGATGCAATGGGCTCTGTCGAGATCAACCTTCCTCCGACTCGCTCATAAAACAGTATGGCAGGCACATTGGCATCAAACACATAGAGGTACATCTTGGAAGTTGGATCCTGTGCCAAGATCCATTCTGCGGTCTGCCGGAGCAATATTCGCCCCCATCCCTTTCCCTGATGCTCCTCCAGAATATGGAGGTTATCAATGTATGCACCATATTGCGGATGCTTATCCAGGAATGTGCCGGAAAACCCAATGAGTTCGCCGCCCCATCGAGCCAGAATCAGATGCATCGTTGGGTCATTCGCGTCGAAACGCGACTGCCACAAATCCAAGCGCTCTTGCTGTACTTCTTTATCAAGGTAGTGGTCCGGTAAAACGCCTCGATAATGGCGCTGCCAACTTAAGGCATGAAGCGCAGCAATGGCCGCAACGTCTTCTTTTTGAGCCGGTTCAAAGGAGAGTTCCATAGCAAATGAAGATAGTACTCCTGTTGAAAAGTGTATTCTTGCTGGAAACAGGGCATCTTCCACCTGGCACCTACCTCCTTATCCTTAGCGCTGGTCCAATTAAGGCGTCATCCAAACTTATGGTACACTAGGACTGTGTCTTGGTACACATTTTACACTCTTCCCAATTCTTCACTTCTCCTTCCAGTTTTCCGTCTGTATTGATCTCGTAATCGCAGCATTCTACGTATCCCTGCATAACCAATTTACGGCCCCGTTGGACGTGCGACTAAAAGGTGGGGAGCGATAGCCCTAGGGATTCAGCCGCCACTCTTTGTTTTATCCCCTTAACATCAACAAGATAAACGGCCTTCTTATACTTGTAAGGAAGAGACGCAATGATGCCCAAGAGGCAATCTTCCGGCCCATGATCTTCACTATCTGTTTCGGCCTCGATCTGAGAGGCATCCTCTATGTGTGCTGGCTTGGTTTTGCGATAGTGGTCCACCATCAGGTGATAACTCACCTTTTTGAGCCATCCTGCAGGATTGGTGATCTTCTTTCCTTGTTGCTGATGACGCAACAATTTCAGATAAGCATCTTGGACCACATCCTCCGCTTCCGCCCGTTCTACCCCACGTGCCATCACATAGGACAGTACATCTTCATAAAGGTCGTAATATGCATTCATCGTCATCAACATTTACAACAACCTCCGGTAATCTAAGTTCCTACTCGTTGGCGTGGAAAATGGGATGGACTGGCATATGATCACGTCTTCTCCCATGCTCTTCGCCCCCCCGCTCTCTTACTACATGCCAATCACCTGATGGAGCAACACCTCGGTGATAATAGGGCTGCTAGCAAGACTTGCAACGACATTCTATGCCAGCCACAGATCTACAGGCATCGTTGGACCAGGAAGGAAAGGGTTGGCCCCTTCTTTCCTGATACAATCCAGCTTAGCACTAGCAACCACAACTCGAACAGTCACAAGAAGTACAGGTACAATCCTGACAGTTGCCTTTGATACAGCCATCACACTGGCAATCGCACTTTTGATTTTCTCTCATCGCATCAATTTATATCTATGATTAAAAACGTCTTTCACTCCCTTGACGGAAAATCTTCAAAAAAGATGCAGTGTCGATTCAAAAGTTTTCTATACCTCTGCATTGGGTCGCGTGGATCCAAGTACGAGAATCATTGGTGCATGGTCACTAAGACCCGACTCTCTTGGTGCATGATCATAGTAGCACTCATCCACTATGGGCAATAGTGCCTCACTCACGTAACTATGATCGTATCGATAGCCATTTCCTCCATGACTAAACCATGAAAATTCCTTGACGGATCCGTGCAAGTGTCGATAGGCATCTGCCATGCCTGCTTCCCTTAGCAATCGCAAGTCTTCCGTGTACCAAAAACTATCACCCCTTTGATCGATAAAATTCACACCAGTATTGAGATCGCCGACCAAAACAAGATGCTCATCCTTGGTCACCCTATCGTAAATGGGTTTAAACAAGGAATGTTTCTTTTTGTGCGGTAAATAGGCACCAAAGATCCGAATGGGTCCCAAATCCAAGAGTAGCAGGCCATGCCCATGATCAAGTCCTGCATATCGGGTTGCCTCAAAAGGGAGTCGGGAGAATATACATACTCCATTCTTCCCAGTGCGCTCGTCGTGTGTAACCTGATGGAGATAGCCGGATTCCAGCATTCGCTTTCTGATCACAAGTCCGGCATCATTGTTTCTATACTCAGAAAGAACGATGATGTGGGCGGCAGTTGAACGGAGATAGTGGCAAATCCCGGCCACTCTTCGTCCCCCTCCCTGCCTAATGTTCCAGCTCAGTACTTTCACGAATTTTATGCGGTAGCGTTTGATGTCAGTATACTGTATTTTCGTGACTATGAAGACGACCATGATGATCAAGGAGCGGATCAAACAATCAGTGCTCAGTGCAATATTGGGGTTTTGCTTGAGCCTTTTGGCTATTCCTGCTACCCATGCTCAGTCGTTCCCCTGGCCTGAAGGAAAAAAGGCGGCTTTGACCTTGACTTTTGATGATGCACGCCTGTCTCACCCTGATGTAGGTCTGGAGCTATTTCGTGAGTTGGATGCAAAAGCCACCTTCTATGTAGTACCGGGAGCGGTACAGCAGCGGCTCGAGGGGTGGAAGCAGCTGGTGAGGGATGGTCATGAAATTGGCAATCATACAATCAATCATCCCTGCACGGGAAACTTCGATTGGTCGAGAGACAAGGCATTGGAGGACTACAACCTGGCCAGCATGCGCCAGGAACTTCTGGAGTGCAATCAGCAGATACAAGCGCTACTTGGGGTCACTCCCGTCTCTTTTGCCTATACCTGTGGCAATACCTTCGTCGGACGAGGGCAAGCACATGAAAGCTATGTACCGCTTATTGCGGAGCTCTTCGAATCAGGCCGTGGATGGCTAAACGAACCTCAAAACGACCCTGCATATGCCGACTATGCCCTACTTCAGGGCAATGAAATGGATGGGAAAGACTTTCCAGAAATTAAGGCAATGATTGATGCCAGTGTGGCACGTGGCAACTGGCTCCTCTTAGCCGGTCATGAAATAGGAGAAGAGGGTCATCAAACTACCCGGACCGAAATGTTGCGCGCTCTAGTGGCCTATGCCAAAGCGCCTGATAGTCCACTCTGGCTAGCTACGGTGACAGAAGTCGTGCAGCATATCGAAAATGTAAGGACAGAACGCGAAGAAAATTTAGCTGCAGCACTTTCACTTGCAGCCACTTTCGACCAGGGCGTCAGCGCAGATTTTGCTATTGGAGATGACCGTCTATATTCCGCTCCTAGCTACGATAGAGGAGATCTGCGCACTGCTAACTATCTTCCAGAGGAAACATCCATTAATCCAGAAACGGGTAAGCACGGAGGCACCCTGGAGTTTAAGCGAAAAGGAAGACCCATCGTGTTCTTTAATGCAAAGGAAAACATGTCCTATGATCCTTCTTCTTGGTCTGGGACGGTCTCCATGTGGCTAAGCGTCGATCCCGAAAATGACCTGGCGCCAGGATACACGGATCCCATTCAGATTACCGATTCCAACTACGATGACGCAGCATTGTGGGTAGATTTTAGCAAGACCAATCCCAGAGACTTTCGCATGGGCGCTTTTGGTGACCGTTCCGTTTGGAATCCTAATCAACTATCACCCGATACCAATACTGCCTTTATCGATCGCCTCATTGTCGCGGAAGACCGGCCATTTAGTCGCGGCAAATGGACCCACATTTGCATGGTGTTTGATCGGCTTAACACTGATCTAGCTCAGGGACTTCTCTATGTTAATGGT
>JAHQVP010000277.1 GCA_019634275.1 Saprospiraceae bacterium | reverse complement strand
ACCCTGTACAATTGAGCGTACTTAATCCTGGCAGCTTTGGAGATTTTCAATGGGAAGGAGAAAACTTAAGTTGCAACTCATGTGCTGAACCTGTTGCATCGCCAGACCGTGGATCATCTTATCTCGTTGTTGGGGAAGATCCAATGGGTTGCATTGGTGCAGGCAGCATCACGGTCTCGACCTTTGGCTTGTCCACTCCCGCACTGACCGCTAATCCCCCCGGGGAGATTGCGCAGGGAGCCACGGTCACGCTTACCACTGAGGGTGGAGGTCAATCCTATTCCTGGACTCGAAATGGCTCCAGTATTGATGGAAACTCTGAGTCGATTACGGCCGAAGTGTTGGAAGAAAATAATGTCTTTCGGGTGGAGATCGTCAATGAAGTAGGATGTTTGATTTCTGCAGACATAACGGTGATCGGAGTTCCTCCCAGCTTTGATATTCCGAATGCTTTTACTCCTAACGCCGATGACCTCAATGATCGCTTTAGAGTGATCATCATGGGTGCTATTGAGCTTCTTGACTTTAAGATCTTTAATCGTTGGGGGCAAGTCGTATATGACGACACGAATGAGATGGGCTGGGATGGACGAATCAATGGCGACAATGCTCCAAGCGAGGTGTATGCCTATACCGCCACTTTGCGATTTCCTGATGGTCGAACAGAAGAAGCACGAGGGGAAGTAATGCTTATCCGCTAGAGAAGCTCGCGTTTACCTTAGAATTGGATATAAAAGGAAAGAGCGTTTGATGACTCAAACGCTCAATACACCCTAAAAAATTAATAAACTATGAAAACAGTTGCACTACAAGTATACTAAGATTTTATGAAAGTAGGCGACTTCCTATCAAGTTTTAGAATATTCTCTTCCTAAGATTTCGTTCAGACCGTACTCCTCACATTTTTGTTTTGTTTGCGTTTAGCGCAAATTGACCTTGAGTCAAGATTCGATCAAAGAGATTGTTAAAATCTGCCAAAGCGGCCTTAACACAAGAAACATTTGGGCATTGGCGGACGTTTACTAGATACTTACAACAATTATAGATCTCATGACAATGCTAAATCCCAAGGAAGAACCTGAAAGGGTCTCTACCTTGACCCCCGGTCAAACTTCAGTAGAAAGAATGCTCATCGATCAAATCGCCAAGCTTTCTCTTCAAGATTTTGGACTCAACTCGCGGGTTAAACGAACATTGGTTCGTCGCTGAAAAACTTGACATAAGGCTCGTTAGCCCTTCTGTCTTTTCCCTTTTCTTTTGATGCGTTTGATAGCATCCTTAAATCCCCTGCGCATCACTTTGTTTTTAGATGTCTTTGCCAATCTTAGGCCCTCTCTATACCGTTCCATACTTCCGCCCAGATCGCCAAGTTGTTCACTTAGCTGTCCTCGCAACATATGGAAATTGATATCGGTACCCACTTCGGATTGGTGCTGTACAAGAAGTTTATTGTACTGACGAAGGAGATCCTCATCTAAGTTTGGATTGGACAACATAGCTTCTCCAAGCACCCGAAATTCTTCCATTCCAGAACCACAAACAGAAGCTTCTTTCAGCGCCAATGTCAGGCGAGCAGTCTCATCGATGACCGTTTCTCCCCGCTTAGCTATTTCGTATTTAATCGAGCGACATTGCCCGTCAGCCGGATAAGCACGCTGCAGGAGTTTAATCCCCTCCTCTACCGCAGTCGATTTATCTTGGAGTGCCTGCTCTACCATGAGGTCTATAGTGCGGGAGATTTTTTCCTGGCCAATTACCCTTGCAAATTCCTCCTGATTGTCTACCATCAAATAAAACAGTTCAGAATCTACCTCTTGCATGAAGTTGTAGGCAAAGCGAATTCCCATTTCAGAGAGGGGATCCGGGTTGGCCTCCATAAACGCGTCCAGTATCTTCTGATGACTTCCATCTGAAGAAGGATAGATTGCAAAAGCATAATTGTATAAGAATGCAGGCTTGCGATCTCCATCCTCAAAGCGTCTTTCCCAGGCCGTCAACTTCCTCTCCTCCGTCATGGATTCCTTTGCCCGAGCCAAAAGATTATCAATGGACTGAAAACCATGAAACGCATGAACCAATGTCTCATCACTTGTAAGAAACATGAAGTAAGGCAAGACATTCGCTTGATAACGGGCCGCAAGAATGGGCCCGATGCCCTTCTCCAGGTCCAAGCTGAGATTGACAAAGTGCTCATTGAAGAAAGAATAGACCTCAGGATAAATAAAGACCTCCTCTTCCATCAGTCTGCACGGTACACACCATGTGGCATTCCCATGAACAAAGATCAATTTGTCCTCTTGCTGAGCCTGTTGGATAGCACCTGACAAATCATTGTCAAAGAATTGGATATCCTGACCTTGTCCGAGTACTACAAGTGAACAGCACAAAAAGATGGAAAAAAGTGTGAAGCGCATGCCGCAAAGGTAGGTGATTCTCGCAGACAGCCCCACTTTGATCTGTGTCTATTGCAGATCTGCATCAGTTGAGATCACCCAGCATGTCTGCCAACATGTCTCTAAAAGTAAGCTTAGAATCCACTAAGTCTTTTGACAGCACATCAAATTCCGCCAATGCATACAGGATCACCTCTTGCGCAACGATCAAC
Source organism: Saprospiraceae bacterium (assembly GCA_019634275.1). Classification (GTDB taxonomy): domain Bacteria; phylum Bacteroidota; class Bacteroidia; order Chitinophagales; family Saprospiraceae; genus CAJQNM01. Next base: position 7,310 of record JAHQVP010000277.1, on the reverse strand, counting down.
TGAGATGCATCAGATGTGATCTTCTTGGCCAACGCAGATAATCCAGGTACACCATCAAGTTTCTTTGCGTAACTTTTTTCAGGTTCGTCGTGAAATAGATCCAGGGTATTTCCTGCATTAAACCAGGCACGTACGTCCTCAAATAAATCCACTTGCTCTTGCTTGCGCAACTTATCGGGATTGGGATACACACTCCTAAATTCTTGTTTTATGGCAGTTCCGATCAAGCTTAGCGCCACACTATATGGGCCTTCTTGCTCTCCCTCGTAGACCAGTTCGACTTTACCAGTGATGGCAGGAATCATTCCCCAGAAATCGCTGATGCGAACCGTGGCGGACTTTTCGCCATTCTTCAACATCCTTCGCTCTGCAGAACTGATGATGTTTTCTAGTCCCGATATGCTAAGCCTGGCCGAAACACCACTCTTCTCATCAACCAGTTCGCTTTTGCGTGCTACAAAGGAGATGCGCTCCAATATGATTGATATCAATTCTGGGACGACTATCTTTTTCTGATCATCACTTAGTCGTACCTCTTGTTTCGTTATAGACATGGCATCCTCGATCGAAAGTGGGTAGTGCGTCAATATCTGGCTTTCAATACGGTCCTTTAAGGGTGTGATGATGCTGCCTCGATTGGTATAGTCTTCAGGATTTGCCGTGAACACAAACTGAACATCCAACGGGAGCCTCAATTTGAATCCACGAATCTGAATATCTCCTTCCTGCAACATATTAAACAGACTTACCTGAATACGCGCCTGCAGGTCAGGCAGCTCATTGATTACAAAGATGGATCGATGCGCTCTTGGAATGAGTCCATAATGGATCACCCTCTGATCAGAGTAAGGCAGCTTAAGTGTCGCGGCTTTGATGGGGTCCACATCTCCGACCAAATCGGCGATGCTCACGTCTGGGGTTGCCAACTTTTCAATATATCGCTCATCCCTATGCAGCCATTCGATTGGCGTATCATCTCCATGCTCCGCAATCGCTTCTTGCCCTTGAAACGAAATCGGGTCCAATGGATCATCATTGAGCTCATTACCGGCAATAACTGGAATGTATTCATCCAGTAAACTCGTCAACAACCTCGCTATCCTGGTCTTGGCTTGCCCCCTGAGGCCCAAAAGCAATATGTTGTGCCGCGACAAAATAGCACGCTCCACATCGGGTAACACACTCTCCTCAAAGCCAATGATGCCAGGAAAAACTTGCTCTCCATTGCGCAATTTCTTCATCAGGTTTCTGCGCAGCTCTTCCTTTACCGAAATACTCTCGTATCCGCTTTTCACTAATTCACCTCTCGTCTTCGGCAAACTCATATTGTCTCTAGTTTTTGATTTTTGATGATGGACTTACTTTGGGTGAGGAATGTCTCTAGCCCTTGTTGATGAGCGTCGGTAAACTCATGGACAATCGATGATCGCAAGTATCTTCTAACGTCAAAGTCTGGATAGTCTGGGGCGCTCTGGATCGCAATGTGATCGATGCTCTCCATACCGGCCCTAAAGGCTCCGTCTAACATTTCTTTCTGATCCTGCGAAAGAATCTGGTGCCCGGCCCACACGGCAAAGACAAAGGGCAGTCCCGTATGCTGGTACCAAACCTCACCCAGATCGTAGCAGTGCTCAAACTGATGTTTCATTGCAATTGCTCTATCGCCAATCAACAGTGCTCCCCTACCGCCTGTAACCATATCGGGATGAAAACTTTGGCGATCTGAAAACCGGGGATGTATCTTCCAGAAATCCCGACAAAGCAACTGAATAAGAAGATTGGATGTCCGTGACTCCTCATCCAGCAAAATTTGCTCTAGCTGATTGACTGGCAGTTGGCTAACCAAACAAACCGATTCTACCGGACCAAGACAACCAATACCCCATCCATGAAAGACATGAAGATCCGGCAGATCATGCAGTAAGGCCACAGGCACTAGGCCCAGATCAGCCCCTTGCTGTCGCAGTCGATCAGCACATTGAGCGGGATGCTCCAGTAAAACTTCGATGCCTCGAGCCGCTGCTATTGCCTGCAACCCAATTGCATAGGGCTTGGAATTTAGGTAATCCACCAATGAGATTCTCATCATGGTCACTGATCTCAACCGTTTACTACCGGTAAATCAAGATATCCACGAAACTCCTCATCATCCTCGAACTTTACCTCATCATAATCCTTAATGACGTCGTACAAGGTATTGCGCTCGATAGGATGGCGTCCTACCGATTTTATCAAAGCAACCAACTCTCGAGTGGACATGCTGGGCGCTTGCTCTTCTGCCCCCGCCATAGAGTATATCTTAGTCGTATCGTCAATGGTGCCGTCAATGTCATTGACTCCAAACGCCAGCGAAAGCTGAGCGGTCTCCCTTCCAATCATGGGCCAGTAAGCCTTGATGTGTTTAAAGTTGTCCAAGTATATTCTGCTAATGGCATAGTTGCGCAGATCTTCCACCGTAGTTGATTCTGGGACATGGGCCATATGATTTCCCTTGTTTCGAAATTTAAGTGGAATCATCGTTTGAAAACCACCTGTCTCATCCTGTAAGGATCGCAGTTTGTCAAGATGATCGATCCGATGTTCGAACCGTTCGATGTGTCCATAAAGCATGGTGGCATTACTTCTCTGTCCTAAGAGATGCCATTCTTGATGAATGTCAAGCCACTGCTCACCCGTGCACTTATCACCCGCTATCTCCTCGCGTATCTCCGGATGGAAAATCTCCGCTCCTCCTCCTGGCATGGAATCCAAACCGGCTGTTTTCATCCGCCTCATCCCTTCTGCATAGGAGATTTTCTCTTTCTTAAAAATATAGTGGTACTCTACTGGAGTCAACGCTTTGATATGAAGCTCAGGCCGATGTGCTTTTATCGCCTGGAAGAGACGTTCATACCAACGTACATCATACTGTGGGAGCACGCCGCCAACAATGTGTACTTCGGTGACGGGCTCGTGATCGTATTTTTTGACCATCTCCATGATGTCATCGTGCGTATATTCCCAGCCATCCGATCTTTCCTTGATTAGCCTTGAGTACGAACAAAACGAGCAGGTATAAATGCACACATTCGTGGGCTCGACATGAAAGTTCCTATTAAAGTAGGTACGATCTCCATGTAGTCGTTCGCGAATCAGGTTAGCCAATTTTCCTACCTGGCCTAAAGAAGCATTTTCATAGAGGTAGAGTCCCTCCTCGCTGGTTATTCGCTCGCCTCGCCCTACTTTCTGGTTGATAGAATCTATCGTTATCATATTTCCCGCATTGCGCTCTCCCATAGAAGAACATGGTCCAAAGATATATGTTCAGGATTGGCTGCCTTCATGATAGAGTTGAAAAGAGTAATTTTCGCGACATGCTTTCGATCCTGATACCGATATTCAATACGGCAGTGGATGCTCTGGTCACCGACTTAATCAATCAGGCCAAAGATCTCAGGGATCCGTTGGAGATCATCCTCTTGGATGACGGTTCTTCAGACTTAGAATCGTTGAATCGAAACCGCATGTTGGCAAGGCAACCTCAAGTTGTCTTCGAGAGGTCAGTGGTAAACTTGGGAAGAGCACAAGCTCGAAATACACTGGTCGGACTAGCCAAAGGCCAGCATCTTCTATTTCTGGATGACGACTCCCTGATCATCCGTAAAGACTTTTTGTCCAAGTACCAGAAAGCCATATCGCAATCGTCCGATGTGATTTGCGGCGGACGCCAATATACCGAAGGACCAGTGGAAGAGGATAAGCGTTTGCATTGGCGATACGGTACGGTCAGAGAATCCCGGAGCCTTTCTGAGCGAGCGCGACATCCTTACCGATTCTTCCACAGCAACAACTTCATTGTGCGAAGGTCGATCATCGAAGATCATCCATTCGACATTGATCATTTGGGATATGGATACGAGGATTTAATGCTGGCACGTGAGCTTCAGGATCAAAATATCAGAATCGTGCACATCGAGAATCCCGTCTTACACAATGAGCTCGAGAGCAATGCATCTTTTCACAGCAAACACCAAGAAGCGGCCGTCAATCTAGGTAAGTTTATAGCCCGCGGTGGACGTCTTGAGACTCCTCTCGAACGCTCCTACCTCACTTTTCGCAGCTTGGGTTGGCTAGCCCCCTTTGGCATGATAGGCCTTTTTAATAGCATGGTAATTTCTAAATGGAAGCTTGGCAGGTTGCCTCTGCGCTTCTTCGACCTACAACGACTTTCCTGGCTACACGAGGTCCTTAAGGATCAATCAGTTGCACCCACCCGAAATGCCATTAAAAAATCGTAAATTTCGCTCAGGTCTGTACCACGCAGGCTGCATTTGGAATGAACAACAGAATACCCGTACTACTGACGATACTACTTCTGTCAGCACTCAATCTTAGCGCTCAAACTGTCGTTAGGGGAATTGTCCTTGACGCTGCATCTGAAGATCCACTGATTGGAGCCAATATTTCGATCGAAGGTACCGCGCGCGGGACCGTGACTGATTTTGATGGTTCGTTTGAGCTAAAAGTAGACCAATTTCCGGTAGAATTAACCTTGAGCTATCTGGGGTACATCACCAAAAAGGAAATTGTATCGGATGCCAGTGAGAGCCTCACTTTTACCATGGAAGAGTCAGAAGGAATCACCCTGGCGGTCACGGAAGTAAAGGCACAGCGCATTTCCGATAAGCAAAAAGCATCTCCACTCACAGTGGAGTCCATGGACATATTGGCCATTAAGGAGACTCCCTCCGAAAATTTCTATGATGGACTTGGCTCATTAAAGGGAGTTGATCTTACGGCCGCCAGTTTGGGATTTAAGGTGATCAATACCAGAGGCTTTAACAGTACCAGCCCCGTGCGTTCGCTGCAATTGATTGATGGTGTAGACAACCAAAGTCCAGGACTTAACTTCTCCTTGGGCAACTTTCTGGGAGTTCCTGACCTGGACATCCTCAAGGTTGATCTGATTGTAGGGGCCAGCAGTGCATACTATGGACCCAATGCCTTTAATGGGGTAATCAGCATGAAGACAAAGGATCCCTTCCTTCAGGAGGGATTGGCGGCAGAACTTAAAATGGGCGAGCGAAACTTACTCAAAGGGAGTCTGCGATATGCCCATGCATTTACCAACAAGGAAGGATATAAGTCAGTAGCATTTAAGTTAAATGGACTCATTTTTAGTGCTGATGATTGGGAAGCCGATAATCTTGATGCAGTCGATGACACGGACACGGACGTAAGCAATCCTGGGGGCTACGATGCGGTCAATGTCTATGGCGATGAATATCAGGTGGCCAATGATCTATCACGTTCATTGGGTAATCCCGGGCTTGGGATCTTCCATCGACGTGGATACCAGGAGGACGAGTTGGTCAACTATGACGCTGACAACTTTAAGATCAATGCTTCCTTGCAATTTCGCTTGAAACCTTCATTGGACCTACGCTCTCCTAAGCTGATCTTTTCTTCCAACTATAGTGGAGGTACCACGGTATATCAAGGAGACAACCGATTCAGTCTGAGGGACGTGAAGTTCTATCAACATAAGGTAGAGCTAGCAAAAGAGGGCACGTATTTTCTACGCTTCTATGCTACGCACGAGGATGCTGGAAATTCCTATGACCCCTATTTCACTGCTTTACTGCTGCAAGATCGAGCCAAGGAAAATGGAACGTGGTCTAAAGACTATGTGAACTATTGGGCATCTTCTGTGAACCCCCTGATCCGAGGGATGGAAGGATTTCCTCGAGCCGGAGATTTCGTTGGGCGCCCAGATGAATTTCGCAGTGCTCAATCCCAGTTTCTGGGTGGCATTCGAGATCAGTTGATTGGTTGGCATCAGGATGCACAGGCTTTTGCCAATAGTGTGAATCCTCGTGAGCCCTCCAATGACTTTTTGGAACCAGGCAGTCAAGCCTTTCAGAATGCCTTCGACGAGATTACCTCCAGTATTTCCTTTGCAGAAGGTGGCACAAGATTTTTCGATAAATCTGCCCTCTTCCATGCCCATGGAGAGTATCGTTTTCAATTGCTCCCAGAAGAAGATGAAAACGCCCTGGAGATCACGACGGGTGGTAGTGGACGCATCTACAGTCCCAATTCCATGGGCAGCATCCTTCTCGATACCTTCGGCCGCAACATTGACACATGGGAATTTGGGGTATACGGGGGGGCTCAATACCAGACCTTGCAACGTAAGATGATCTTCAATGGATCATTTCGAGTAGACAAGCATGAGAACTTTGGAGTGAATTTCTCCCCAGCACTTTCTGTGGTCTTTAAGCCTGCAGCAAATAACTATGCGCGACTCTCTTTTTCGTCTGCCATTCGCAATCCTACTCTCGCAGATCAGTTCCTCTTCTACAATGTGGGTAGGGCGATATTGCTGGGCAACATCGATGGAATTCAGAATCTAATTACTGTCCCCAGTCTCGGTGACTACTTAAATACACTCGACGATTCTACCCTGGACTACTTCGATGTCGACCCCATTCGAACGGAGAAAGTACAGACCATTGAAGCCGGGTACAAGACCCTGCTGTTCAACAGTCTCTATCTTGATGCAGAAGTATATTTCAGTCGATATCGTGATTTTATTGGGTTCCAGATTGGTGTTGATGCCGAGTTTGATCCACTGATTGGGCTGCCGCAAAGGTTGCAGGCATATCGCGTTGCCTCCAATGCAGAACAAATTGTGAATACCCAGGGATTCTCCATGGGATTCAACTACTATTTCAGAAACTATGCTTTCACGGGCAATTATTCCTGGAACAAATTGGTCTCTCAAGTAGACGATCCCATCATTCCGGCGTTCAATACACCGGAGCATAAATTCAATCTGGGATTTTCCGGTCGCGACATTATTATTGGAAATTCTCGCAGTCTTGTAGACAAATTTGGCTTCAATGTTAGTTATAAATGGATAGAGGGCTTTCTTTTTGAAGGCTCACCCCAATTTACCGGCTTCATACCTTCGTATGGGCTGATGGACGCACAAATCAATTTTACGTCATCCAAGACGAACTTAAACTTGAAGATTGGTGCATCAAATGTTCTTGATAATAAAGTATTTCAAACTTATGGAGGGCCACGCATTGGCCGGCTTGGCTATGTTGCACTCCTATACGATTTCAGAAAAAGATAATTACTGTTACTACTACTAAATTTTGACAAAGATGATTAGACGTTACTTGCTTTTATTGGTTTTGCTGGCTACGTGATTCATACCCTCAATCTGAATCAAGATATTACCATTTTCATCAGTGAAATAAGTATCTACTATAAGAGTTTCTTCTTTCTGTTCAGAAACCACATAATACATTTTCAGGTTT
>JAHQVP010000276.1 GCA_019634275.1 Saprospiraceae bacterium | reverse complement strand
GATATTCATCCCAGAAATAAGCAGGACGTGGGTTATCGACTATCGCTCGGGGCGCGAAAGCTCTATTACGGTGAGCATGAGCTACGTGCCGACGGACCGCGAGTACGATCGGTGAAGACGCTCGACGGCGCTATGCACATTACTTTTGACCAACTGCCCGAGCAAATGATGGCAAATGAGCGGTACGGTTATATTAAGGGATTTTCGATTGCCGGAGAGGATCGGATTTTTCATTGGGCCAAAGCCGACTTTGATCAGAATGGGATCAAGGTTTGGTGTGAGGATGTGCCACGTCCTGTAGCGGTGCGTTATGCCTGGGCGAATAATCCCGCTGACGCAAATTTATATAGTGTCGACGGCCTGCCTGCTTCTCCCTTCCGAACGGACAATTGGTAAAGGAGAAGTACCTTTACAGAATCATTAAAGTGAATTCATGCGTATGACAATCAAGCAACTAATAAAACTGGAAGATAAGGCCAAAGAGGTATGGGTCGTCAGTCCTACCCTTCACTACGATACCGATAATAAAGACTTTTCAGAATTGGTCAGTGTTAATTTGGGGGAGAAGACGAAGTATCGATACATCGTGCCAGCGACAAGTGAGATTTCTCGAAATATGAAGAAGTATCAAAAGATCTATGGGCTTTCCAATGAAGAGATGGGGGAGAACTTCTTGTTGTTGCCTCCTAGCGAGTTTACCCCTTTCATAACAGAGTGCGCCATCTATGATGCATCTACCAGTTGTATCGCATGTACTGCTACAGCGTCGGAGGACAACAAAGACGTGATTCGGTACGGAGACGAAACAGCCAAAGCGATGGCAAAACACTTTAAAGCTGTTTGGAAACGGTACAAACGCAAAAATCCATAGCTGTCCACTCTTACCTGTAGGGCATTAACTAAATGCCAAAAGGACTTAATCAGTAGATTTTCGCAACCGCTGTGTTCGGATGCCCACCATGATGATCACGATGGTGAGCGCCATAAGGACGAGAGCAATGGGTCTGTCGAAAAAGCTCATTATGTCCCATCTGGACTTGATGGCGCTGACCATAAAATTTTGTTCCAGAATGGGCCCCAGAACCATACCCAATACTACTTGTGCCAGCGGAAATCCTCCCCGTCTTAGTCCAAAAGCGATTATGCCCATAAAGGTCATAATCAGGATGTCAAAGCTGCTATTGTTTATGACGTAGGCACCTACCACACAGACGCCAGCAATGGCACTGAGTAGAATGTCAAGTGGAATGCGAATAAGCCATGAGGCCATGCGAGCCGTTAAGTACCCAAAGACAGGGAGCATGATCAGATTGGCCAAAAGAAACGTAAGATAAAGCGACCAGATCAACTCCGGTTGCTGTTCAAATAGGAGGGGCCCCGGAGTGATTCCTTTCATGAGAAAGACCCCTAGGACAATGGCGGTAATGGTATCGCCAGGAAGGCCCAGAGCCAGAGAAGGGACCCAGGCACTTGCCACTGCTGCGTTGTTGCTGCTGGTCCCTGCAATCACAATTACTTCGTCTTCCGCATCACCTTCGGACCGATGGGTCATTTTCTCGACACTGCTCGAAACCCAAGATCCAATGTCTGCGCCAGCTCCGGGTAGAAAGCCCACCAGTACACCCAATAGGGAGGACCGAAGTACCATCCATTTTCGCTTGATGATCGGGATCCATGGCAATGAAAAGAACATTCGGCCGGGTGAATCATCGGAAACGGACAACGCATCTGTTCCCTTTGCTCGTCGATACACGTGTTCCAATACTTCCGAAAAACCGAAGAGGCCAATCATGGCGACGATGTAGTTCAATCCGCTCAGTAAGTCAGGTTGTCCAAATTCAAATCGGGGAAAACCCAATGTTGGATCTATGCCTACCGTCGAAAAAAGAATGCCCAGAAGCAAAGAAACGACTGCTTTTAGTGTGGAACCACCGGTCGCAAAGACCCCTGCTGTCAAACCTAATATTGCAATCCAAAAATACTCGAAGGAAGAGAAATTCTTGGCGATGCTGGCCATGGTCGTAGCAAGGGCGATCAAAAGCAGTGTGCCGATAATCCCTCCCGTAGCTGAACTCATGGCACAAAGACCGAGTCCATAAAAAGGACCCTTTCGTTTGGCTACTCTAGAAAGCTCCTCTAAATATGCTGCACTGGCTGGAGTGCCGGGAATCTTGGCCACAATAGAACCCACATCGCCCGCATAGATGGCCACTGCAGAAATCGATATGATGGCCGGTAAGGCAACGATCGGGTCGAGAAAGAAGGCCACAGGGATAAACAAAGCCACCGCAAGAGTCGCCGTGAGTCCCGGTATGGCTCCGAAGAGAGAACCATACAAGGCACCCAAAACAAGAGCAAGCAAAGACTGCCAGGTAAAAAACTCCATCATAGCGGCACGCCTAGAATGAGACTGAAAAGGACATACACCAAAGCAGTAGTAATAAGGCTTGCCGCGATGATCCATTTGATGTCACCACCGATAAGCAGTCCAGTTCCCAAAATGACCACGGCGACAATCGGCAGCAGTCCCAAATGAGCAATACCGAAATAGGCGCCCAATAATATCAGCGCGACTGATGCAAGCGCCAGAGGCCTCGGCCTTTCCTGAGGATTCCCCTCATTTGTACTCTTGGGCAAGTGTTGTAAAAACAGCACGAGTCCGGCTATGGTCAGGCAAACGCCCACGATGCTAGGAAAGAGCCCTGGGCCGGGATAGCCATCATCCAATGGAGGAAATTGTCTACTGCCCAGAAATACTGCGATACCCAGGAGGAGGCAGAGGAGGCCTCCTAATTTGTTCTTTGATATAGTCAGGCTCACTTTGCTATACCTGCTTTGGTTAAAAGCTTTCCATTGGTGATGTGCTGATTTTGCACAAAAGTTTGCAGGGATTCTCCCGTAAGAAATTGAATGGTCGAACCGGCTTGCTCAAGAGCATCGGTGTATGCCTTGCTCTGCGCAGCCGCAGATATGGCACTTTCTAAATTAGCTATCACTTCGGGTGGTGTATCTGCGGGTACACCCACGGCGACCCATCCGCCAATGGACCAATCGATGCCTTGCTCTTTCAGTGTGGGTACGTCGGGAAATGCGGACAAACGTTCCTCTGACATCACACCCAAGACTTTTACCAACCCTGATTGCCGCATGGCATCCACTTCTGAAAGCGAAGCGGTTACGACATCCACTCCTTCCGCAATCAGCTCTTGCATTGCCGGAGCAGATCCTTGACTGGGCACCCAGGGCATGTCCTGAGGTTCTAAGTTAGCTTCAGACAGCATCCCGATTCGGGCAAGATCCCATACGCCCCCACGCGCGGTACCACTTGCCTGTAGTTCCCCTGGATGGTTCTTGACGTATTCCAGCAGGGCTGGAACATCGTTCCAAGGAGCATCCTTTCTGACCGTTACAGCTGCTGCATTGTTGATCTGCAAAGCAAGCATGTGGTAGTCTTCGTAGGAGAGATCAGTCAATCCCATATGGGGAAGCATGGTGATTTCGACTGTAACGGCTCCCAATGCATAACCATCCGCCTTGGCCTTTGCCAATGCAAGGTGACCAACAACTCCTCCTCCTCCCGTCCGATTAACCACATTGACTGGCTGGCCTATTTCATTTTGCAGTGCTGCCGCCATCATCCTTGATGTCATGTCGGTCATGCCACCCGGAGCCCATGGAACGAAGTAGGTGAGAGGCTTGGATGGATAGGAATCGGATGTTGTCCCACTTCCGCAACCTCCCATTAGAAAGAGGATGGTCACTAGCAGGATCAAGTGATGTTTTCTATTGCACTCCATGTCAGAATATACAGGATTTTCTACAGGTGCTAAGATGTATATTTAAAAGTCGAAGAACGACAATCTTTGACAAATTCAAACAAGTCGAAAGTGGACCATACAGAAAAAACAAGCGCGGGGATTGTCGTCCAATGTAGGCTAGGATCGACCCGACTTCCGGGCAAAGTGTTAAAATCGGTCTGGAGAAACTATACCCTATTGGATATGGTTTTGGATCGTTTGAGCAGTTTTCGCACGCAACACCAAGTAATATTGGCCACATCCGACGGTCCACAGGACGATCCACTGGTCTATGAGGCGGAGAGAAGAAACATGCCCAGCTTTAGGGGTTCCGAGACGGACGTCTTGAGTCGATTTGTTGCCATTGGTCAGGACCGTGGGTTCACTCATGTCATTCGTGTATGTGCGGACAATCCACTGTTGTCGAAGCATTTAGTTCAGAGTCTACTGGATCAAGATTTTCTGGGATGGGATTACCTTTCCTTTTACAAAGACGATGTTCCCTTGATCAAGATGCATTTGGGGTTGGGAGTTGAGGTTGCATCCACCGCGGCGCTTCATCGAGCCATGCAGGTGTCTACTGATCCAATGGATCGAGAACATGTAACCCCTTACATTTACTCAAATGAGGAGGAATTTAGGGTCAAACGAATGCCACTACCACCCATGCTTAACCGGATGGCAGACCGCTTGCGGTTTACGGTAGATGATGAGACCGACTTGAGTTTAGTCCAATCATTACTTTCGCACTTCAACGATTATGAACAGATTCTAAATTTGGACTTTGAGGGTTTACTCTCCCTTCTGAAACCAACTGATTTGACGATCATGCAAGATCAGATGATCCGCTACCGTAAATGAGATGCACACATATTTAATAGGTGAAATTGGTCAAAACCACAATGGCTCTGTCGAGACGGCCAAACGCCTGATTGATTTGGCTGCAACAGAGCCTACTGACGACTTGTTTGGAACTCGATTGCGTCCGTTTGACGCAATAAAACTGACCAAAAGAGATCTGACGCAGGAGATGAGCAGTAGTGCCTGGCATGCACCTTATACTTCGCCTCATTCTTTCGGAAAGACATATGGAGAACATCGGACGTTTTTGGAACTATCGGAAGAAGAGCATTTCGAGCTGTTTAGATATGCAAAGTCGCGAGGGTTGGATGTTGTGGAGACCCTCTGTGGAACCAGTTGCCTCGACATGCTTGGCCTTTTTAAGCCCGACTACCTCAAGGTAGCTTCTCGAGATCTCTCTAATTTGCCTCTGCTAGATGCGATGGCTGCAACCGGGATCCCTCTGATTCTCAGTACGGGAATGTCAGACCTCCTTGAACTCTCTCAGGCTCTTGAAGTAGTCTTGACTCATCATGATAATGTCACGATTTTGCATTGTTTGTCGCAATATCCAGCGGAACACCAACGGCTAAATCTAAGGACGATACCATACCTCCAACGTCTATTTCCACAGCACAGGATCGGCTACTCCGATCACTCCATAGGCATCTTAATGCCTCCTCTGGCGGTGGCGTTGGGTGCCGCAATGATTGAGAAACACATTACACTGGATCGTAGAATGAAAGGGGCCGATCAGCAAGGTTCACTCGGTCCTGATGGCATGAGGAGAATGGTCAGAGATGTGCGGCTGGCAGAACAAGCATTGGGTGAAGAGAAAATGGAAGCAGATGCGGCATCGCAAGCCGCTTCGATAAAACTGGGTCGCTCCGTAGCAAGCAAAGTATCTATTCAGGAAGGTACGGTGATTACGGAAGACATGATTCATCTGCTGAGCCCAGGAGATGGAGTGCGTTGGGCAAATCGGTCTGTCCTGATCGGTGGGATAGCGGTCGAAGCCATTGCTATTAACGAGATTATCTATCCTCAAATGATTCAAAGAAATGATGGACAGAACGATTAGATTGGTCATTTCCGACATCGATGGTGTTTGGACTGATGGGGGAATGTACCTGGGGGAGTTTGGAGAAGAGTTTAAGAAGTTTAATGTCAGAGATGGGTGGGGCGTTCGGATGCTAAAGGAACATGGCATTCCACTATGTATTATCACCGGAGAAGACTCCCGTGCTGTTGAGCTGCGGGCTAAGAAGTTGGACGTTGACTATGTCTTTGTTGGCGTCGATGATAAGGTGTCCGTGGCCAAAGAAATTTGTTCAAAGCTTCAGGTGACGCTGCAGGAAACCGCCTTTATTGGAGACGACTTGAACGACTTGGATCTTTTGCAAAGAGTGGGGATAAGTGCATGCCCAGCCGATGCATACCCAACGGTACAGGAGGAAGTGGATCATGTATTGATAAAGAAAGGAGGTCAAGGTGTTTTCAGAGAATTTGTGGAGTACATCCGTCCCCATCTCTACCCTTAGAGAACGTTTACCATCCCAATTTTGATCGGATGATGCGGATGTACTTGTCCACCATCGCGTTGATGTCGGGAGAGATGCCTAGAAAATAGAGGGGGAGTCCAAATAGTGATGAGATCAGTAAGGATCGAACTACTATATTGACCAATGGATAAGAGGTGTCGGGCAGGAGCCAAACCACGGCACTTGCCAAAGCCCCGAAAGCACAAATCTTCAGCGTATCCATGCTAAAGGGCTGGATGCGAAATTTGATCCACAAGAAGATTTGCTTTGCCGTGTTGAAGACACTGAGGGCTATGAGCGTAGCAATAGCGGCACCCACAATGCCATAGCGCGGAATAAAATGCATATTGGCCAACACCGTGACCACGCCCATCAAGAGGATGAAGAGTAAATTCCATCGATAGTATTTGCTGTATGCGATTACCCGTCCGTTCAAGCCGGTCACCATATCGTACAACTTGGCGATGCCTAGAAACAAGACCACCATCTTCCCTTCCATGAGCTGTTCGGGACTTGGTGTAAAGGAAAAAATGTCCTCCAGGTTCCACCAGACCAGAAGAAAGAATCCCATCCCAAGCAGCAATAGTGATTGAGCACTTTTTCGATAGAGCGAAGCGATCTTCGGCCAGTTTTCTGCATGAGATTCGGCAGCAATTTGTGCTCCGATTAGCGGGCCGACTGACTTATTGGGGATGATCATGATGTTGGCAATAAACAGAGCAATGGAATAGATCCCCGTTTTCTCAAAATTGAGCATGGCAGCGATCATTACAGTATCGATTCTGAATGCGATGGCGCTACTCAAAGATCCCATAACCCCAAAGAGCGCATAACCGCCCATGCTGCGCAATCTTGCCTTAGTGATAAATGACCAATCTACCCTAAGATGCAAGGCACCAAGGCGATAAGTATAGTAGATGAGCGCAATTAAGACAATGAGTTTGCTCAAAACAAATAGCCATTTAAGCGTCTCTCCGCTGGCCAAAGCATAATAGCCACAAAGGATCAATGCTGGAATGGTGATCTTCTGAAATAAACTGTTGAGTACGGAGGGAATCACCACCCGTTGAAAGTTGGTGAGGTAGATTTGGGTGATGGTCAGATAGACGCTTACGATGGTGAGGGCCAAGATCTCCCCGGTGTTGGAGTGGAGGTCATCCACATTCCAATCCAATAGCTCCACCACATGAAGTGCACCTGAGCGAAAGAGCATTCCGCCAATGCCGAATGCAAGCAGACTGCCCAGCAAGAGGAGGTATAGGAGACCCAAATACCCACGATGATCGCTACGATTCTCGCTGAATTCAGGAAAAAAACGCACTGTCAGAGTCGTAATGCCTAAGTTGGCAAAAGGCACCAGGATGGCAGCCGTATTGATAATAAATTGAATGTTGCCATAAAAGGCAAGCGTAGAACTGTTCAGGGGATAGACAAACAGCGTGCTGATGGTGCCGACTAGGACTCCAATGAGCATCACCGTTGAATTTTTAATGGTTTGACGCGCTACCGTGCCCATGTGCAGTGCAAATAGGTGAAGGCCATCAAGCTGCTTCTTTTTTCCAGTAGGGTTTCCATTTGTTTAGCCCATAACGCGCTACGGCTCATTTTCGCCTAAAATCAGGCCGCTTAACATATGAAAAAATATAACTATGTCGGTGAGGTCATTGATAAGGAGTCCTTTATCTTTGCTGCGTATGTTTGCAGTAACGCATGCAGATGAGGATAGACTTCGTGAAGGAAGAGCGCTCTCTGCCACTGATCTTGAGCTTCGTCGGATTCTAACCTCCGGAGGAGATGATCGCATCGAATTGATTCCCGAGACTGGTCTCAACAAATACTGGTTGGATCCATTACAATTTGATGGCATCCTAAATCGCGGGTCGTGTACATGCTCGACGTTGAACCCTGAATCCTACCGGCACCTAGTCAATTTTCATGATCAGGCACAAGCTCAGGATGTTGCCAATATGAGACGCGCTCACCGTCAGCGCATCAAACGATTGCTGAATTTTCCGGGAGAAGACCTTTTTGAGGTGATTTTCGCTCCATCTGGAAGCGATCTTACATATCTGCCTCTGCTATTTGCCAGAGGGGTGTACGGTAGGCGCAAGATCCTGAATTTGGTGTCTTGCCCAGAAGAGCTTGGATCGGGTAGCATCAAGGGCACCCAGGGTCAATTGTTTATGAGGAAAAACCAGTTTGGTGAACCCGTTACACACGGTAAGCAGATTGTCGATGGAGAAATTGAGACCCGCTTTTTTTCGGCACGAGATGCGAGCGGTAGGATTGCGGATCATCGACAGGCACTCATGGAGGTGTTGAAAGAGCGAGGATCTACCAAAATACTTCACTTGGTGTACGGAAGTAAATCTGGCATCGAAGATAATCTGGAGTTGATCGATCATGTGGACGACCAGTCTCTGGTCGTGGTGGACATGTGTCAATTTAGAAACCGCTTGAAACTGACTAATCGGTTGCTGCAGAAAGGTTGTTGCGTGATGATCACCGGCTCGAAATTCTATCAATCTCCACCGTTCTGTGGTGCAATGCTAGTGCCTCATGCTTTGCTCCAGCGATTGCAACCACAAGAGGTACGAGATAGTGGAATAGATTTGGCAAAAATATTTAGTCAGCATGATGTGAGCCATGATCTTGTTGAGCTCATACCATCGCTAAGGCCTTACAACAACATGGGGCTAACCTATCGATGGGAGTGTGCACTATTTGAAATGGAAAAGATCAATCAGTTAGGTGCTGAAACCATTGATCAGGCCATCTCAGAATGGAACAGTTTGGTCGTTGAGTTTATGAAAAAATCCAGTTGGTTTGAACTGATGCCGCAACAAGAACAAACCAACTCAACTATTATATCATTTCAAGTTCGCTCTAGGGATGGTACTTTCTTGGCAGATGAGCGCCTACGCACCTTCTACCGATCAGCTGTTTTGCAAGAAATTGGGGATGATTTTAAGTACATGTATGTTGGACAACCCGTTTGCTATGGAGCACGGTCTTTTCTCCGACTTGCTATCGGATCTTATGACCTGCGAAAAGAGATTTTGCGGAATTTCTCTTTCCAGCAGGACGCACAACTTCTCTTGCATTTAGAGAAACACGCAAGCACTTTTTCCTAGTATGTTGTCCGATACATCGGCTGCGCTGAGTTTCTTGAGAAGTAGGGAGGGACTCCAGAATGAGAAACACCTTTACCTGTTTGATCGGTCCATGCTGCATTCCAAACTTCAGGAGTTGCGCGATGCCTTTCCCAAAGCCGTTAAACACTGCGTTGCCATTAAAACACAGAATGCCCCTGAGGTTCTAACGGAGATAGCATCAGCGGGTTTTGGATTGGAAGCGGCCAGTATGGAAGAAGTGGAGTTGGCCATTCATGCTGGAGTACCAGCCCATAAGATCGTTTTTGATTCCCCGGTGAAGACCATGGAAGAGATAATGCGCTGCGAAGAAGCCTATCCTGGCATCATGCTCAACGCCAATTCTCTAGCGGAGTTGCACCGGATGAAGGACCTTAAGAGCATTGCCATTGGTTTGAGGCTCAATCCACAAACGCAGGCGACTACCCATCCCTTGCTTCAAACTTCGGGACGATCCTCCAAATTCGGTGTACCAATGGCGGATGCTGCGTCCCTGCTCACTCTTCTTGGAGAGGTTCCGAGATTGGATGCTTTGCATGTCCACGTAGGGTCCTCCATTGCCAAGGTGAAGGGAATGGTCGCAGGAGTAAAACAAGTGTATGACTTTGCACAGCGTGTCAATGTGGAAAGAAGAAAGAACGGAAGACCCATGATCACCAAGTTGGACATCGGGGGAGGTCTTGCTCCTGAAAAGAGGGGAGGTGTCTGTCTACGAGAATATGTGTCTAGCCTAAATGCCGAAATTCCATCGCTATTTAAGGACTTTGAGATTGTGACGGAATTTGGACAATATATTCATTATGAATGCGGTACATATATTTCAAGAATAGAATATGTAAGTGAGGACTTCATTTATGTTCATGGAGGTGCTGATTTATTCTTGCGGAAGGTTTATTCTGGTTTGGAGTTGCCCTTTGTTTACGCAGTCACCACTGGACAGCTTGAGCTCAAGGCTGACCGGAGGCATCGGTACTCGATTGCCGGTCCTTTGTGTTTCGAAGGGGATGTGTTGGACCGGGCAGTTCCAATGCCTGTTTGCGAACCGGGGGATTACTTGTTTATCTCTGATGTTGGTGCGAATACTGTTTCGATGTGGAGTGGGCACTGCAGCCGCGAAAGAGTAAAAGTGGTCTTGTTTTGAACCAGTCGAATCATATTGGTCATTCTTTTCACTTAATTGGAAATCCTCCAAGTTGTGGTTCTACTTTGCTTTGTGATATTATTGATAGTGACCCTTGGAGTGCTTGTGGTCCAGAACTCGAAATATTTTGTAATCGGCGACTCTATCAGTTCGCAGACTACCAGAAATATGCAAAGTCTTCTCTATTCTTCAGTACCCATAGTACTGGCATCTATCCGCAATGGGACCGTCTTGGATTTTATGGAACATCACGCAATGAGGTCGTTGATGATCTTAGAACTTCAGAAAGCCTCCACCAGTTTGTTGAAAAAATGAGATTGAGATTCCTGTCCTTTCGTGGCAAGCAATCAAGTGCACAGTGGTTTGAAAAGACACCTCAAAACGCTAATGCCATTGGAGAGTTTCTGATGGCTTTCCCAGAAGGGCACTTTGTCACTATAATTCGAAATCCAATATTTGTGTACCGTTCTCTCCTTAACAGAGGTAAGGGGAATTTTGGCTCTCTGATAACCTGGCTACTATACGTCTCTAAACTGTTCCCTTTCCTCAATCACGAAAGGTTTCATCTAATTAAATATGAAGATTTAGTTCGAAACCCTTTTGTAACTGTAAGTAGTCTCTTGAATACCATTTACAATGGAAAGCGAGAGTCGGTCCCAGCCATATTGGAAGAAAACTATGCAAAAAATAAATATAGAGCTGGGGCAAGTACCAAATTAAAGAGCTGGTCGACCCATGGCTCAAAGCAAGTTGTAGATGGTAATACGGTTGATCTGAAGAAACAACATCTTTTGGGAATTAAGAAATTGCTCCTGTATCGAGTTAGTGAGACATACAGCGAGTTATTTGATCTAGCGCCTATTTCTTTCCGAGAGGCACTGGATGCGATGGGTTACATGGAGTTGATTGAGAAGGAAACAGCCTATATTGCGTTGTCTGATACTGACATCAAGCTTGAATTTTATGATCATCGCAAATTGGTGACTAAGTGGATTCGTGAGTTGATCCGGGGCAATTTGAAGCTTAATCATCTAGGCGATTTGTACAGTCCATTGGAAAGGCTTTAGTATCAGCTGGATTTCTTACTTGAGCTCGTATATTTCAAATAATAAATTGTCGAGGCGCACTAAACATATTTCTAAATGATCGATCTTTCTGGACAGTATGCCTTAGTTGAACGAAGTACTGAGATACTCGATCTAATGCCTCCGTGCGATATTACGGAATTGAATGGCTACACTCTTTACTCCCGCTGCCGTCTGGAAGTGTCTACTGAGGCATCAAAAACCATTGTTCTTTTAGGTGATGCGATTGATTTTCAGAATCCATTGCGATCAAATGAGGAGATCCTGGCATTGGGGATCAATGAGAAAAATATTTTCGAATACTTTAAGTTCGTAGGTGGGAATTACGTGGTGATAATTATCGAAGTTGATTCGATCTTAATTTTTCATGATGCAGGTGGGGTTTTTAAAGTGTTTTACACTACTCAAGGAGGTAGAAAAGTAGTGGCTTCTGATCCCAGAATCATCCGTCATTTTACTAAATGTAGTGTTGATCCGCAGGGATTTGAGTTCTACAGTCATAGTCGATTTCAGCAGAAGCACATTCGTCTAGGTAACAGAACCAAGTATGATAATGTGCGGCAATTGCTACCTAATCATGCACTTAACTTATCTCGATTGACAACTAGCAGGTTTTATCCTTTGCGGGAGATTGCAAGACTTTCGGTGACGGATGCCAAACAGCACGTGCGAGGGTTAATGGAGAATGCCGTTGAGGGCTTCGGATCAAGATATAAGCTGGCCTGCTCCATAACTGCTGGTTTTGATAGTAGGGTTGTTTTGGCGGCCACTAGGAAAATGACAGAAGATATTAGGTACTATACTTGGACTAGAAAGGATCCACCAGAGAAAGATATTGATGTAGCTGTTGCAAAGAAAATTGCTTTGGATCACAATCTGCGCTATGAAATTTTTAGTTCTCCTCATTTTATAACCAAAGAGTACGAAGAGGCTCTTACAAGAAGATTTGAGATTTTGGACTTGACAGTCACTACGAAAATGCTTCACGTGTATCAAAAATTGAAGGCGCAGAAGATTGCACTTCTGGTGGGGTTTGTTTCTGAAGTTTGTAAGAACTACTATGGGGCTTTTAACATCACTGGCCCTTTGGACTTGGCAAAAGCAGCTCATATGCCTCTTGTTCCCTATGTGGTCGAATACGTTGAAGAGAGTTACAAGGGCCTGTCTTCAGCAAGTCAAGCATCAGGGATAGATATTCGAGACTTGGCTCACTGGGAACAGGACATTACAAATTTTGCGGCACAGCGCTCATTTTATATTTCTGCAGAAGTCAATTGTTTTTCGTTGTTCAATTGTAGAGGACTGCTTGAGATTATTTTGGGCACAGAACGCCAGCTACGCGACAAGTATAATCATCCCTTCTATCGTGCGCTAATCAAGGAATTGTGGAATGGTCTTGAGCAATATCCAATAAATCCAGACCGTAAAACTACTGCCATTCGTATTGCCAAAAGATTGCGGCTATATGATCCATACAAGAGATGGTCTACCTCACGAGGTCAATAGATTGAGTTCTTTGACAAAAGGCATCTCCATCTCTTCAATATCAAAGAAACCGCCTAAATGATTTGTCAGAACATGATTCACAGCAGCGTCTTCTGTCTCAAACGGTAAGTTATCCGGCACTGAATAGTAAAGGGGCGCAGGGCTTTCATTTTTTTTCGCCTTATTTTGAATCACCAGTACATAACGCTCCGGCTTTTCCAAAATGAGGTTTGCTATTTCAAACAACTGATAGGTACGAACCGTAGAGCGCAAACGGTCCACCAGTGCATCAAATGCCTCATCTTCCGGATAGACATTAACTCTTACTTTAGGCTGGAAGTAGTCACGCTGTGATCGATCTTCATAGCAACGACCCTTCTCGTTTGAATATTTGCGCTCACTAAAGTTTCTTTGTTTATTTTCACCACTTTACAAGGAATGCTTTGGT